>JBLGAM010000044.1:0-24065 GCA_047612305.1 Planctomycetota bacterium
CTTCAGTATCTTCGATGATGTAATCTAAAATCCCTTTTACCAAAGCATGCTCAATACGCTTTGCTACTGGATCTGATCGCCAAGCCTCATTAGCAACTTCTTTCTTACCAGATGACTTAACGGTTTCAGCAAAATCCAGCAGGCGCTCGGTAGCATCCTCTTTTCTATCGAAAAGTACGTCCTCTACTCGATCCAACAGATCCTTTGGGATATCATCATAAATTTCCAGCATTGTAGGATTTACTATCCCCATATCCATCCCGTGACGAATTGCATGATAAAGAAATGCAGCGTGCATCGCCTCTCGAACAGGATTATTTCCCCTAAAAGAAAAACTCACATTACTTACCCCGCCAGAGATTTTTGCACCTGGAAGGTTTTCTTTGATCCATTTAGTCGCCAAAAAGAAATCCAATGCATTTTTCTTATGTTCATCCATCCCAGTAGCAACTGGGAAAATGTTTGGATCGAAAATGATATCCTGCGGATTGAATTTCACCACGTCCACTAGTGTTCGGTAGCATCTTTCACAGATTTCAATTCTGCGCTCGTAGGTGTCAGCTTGTCCTTTTTCATCAAAAGCCATCACTACTACTGCAGCTCCGAACTTTTTAATAGTCTTCGCTTGAAGGATAAACTCATCAGCTCCATTTTTTAAAGAAATAGAGTTTACGATCCCTTTACCCTGCACACATTTCAACCCTGCCACAATAATGCTCCATTTTGAGCTGTCGATCATGATTGGAATGCGGCTGATTTCTGGTTCGGAAGCAATGAGGTTCAGAAATTTGACCATTGCAAATTCTCCATCCAGCATTCCCTCGTCCATACAAACATCCAGAACCTGCGCACCACCACGTACTTGATCTAAGGCAACTTCGAGTGCTTCGTCGTAGTTGCCATTCAAGATTAGTCTGGCAAATTTCTTTGAGCCTGTGATATTGGTACGTTCACCAATATTTACAAAATTCAATTCTGGTGTGAAAATCAAAGGCTCTAAGCCTGATAATTTTAGAAAGTTTCGTGTGTCCAACATTTTAATCCAATAATTCTTCAACTTCTTTTTCTATACTTCTTGGCTTGAAACCAGCGGCCATTTGGGCTAAGGCTGCTATATGCTCAGGAGTTGTACCGCAGCATCCTCCTAAAATATTTAGCATTCCTTCCTTAAGAAAATCCCGGACTTGGTCCGCCATTTCATTAGCACCTTGATCATATTGTCCAAATTCATTTGGCAAGCCGGCATTCGGGTAAGCGCTAACGAAAAACGGTGCTTTTGAAGCCAAAACCTTCAAATACGGACGAAGTTCTTTTGCACCAAGTGCACAATTCAATCCAACTGAAAGTAAAGGAACATGCGACACGGATATTAGGAATGCCTCGGTAGTTTGGCCTGAGAGAGTTCTTCCAGAAGCGTCTGTAATCGTGCCTGAAATCATAATTGGGATACCGCCCTCTCGTGGGTCAAGTGGAATTCCTCTTTTCTCATATACTTCTTGAATAGCATAAAGCGCTGCTTTTGCATTGAGCGTATCAAAAATAGTCTCAACAAGGATTATGTCTACTCCACCATCCAATAGCCCATTTACCTGCTCGCCATACGCTTCTGCAAGCTGATCAAAGGTAATTGCGCGATAGCCTGGATCATTCACCTCCGGTGAAAGTGAAGCAGTTCGGTTTGTTGGCCCGACAGCTCCAGCAACGAATCGAGGTTGATCAGGATTTTTTAGGGTAAATTCTCCCGCTACCTCTAGAGCTATTTTGGCAGATTCAAAGTTGATAGCATAGGCTAAATGGCTGAGCTTGTAATCTTCTTGCGCGATGGTAGTTCCCGAAAAAGTATTTGTTTCAATGATATCCGCACCTGCTTTAAGGTATTCTCGGTGAATATCCTTAATGATAGCCGGGCGACTTAATGAAAGCAGGTCATTGTTTCCCTTTAGAGATTTGGGATGATCCTTCAATTCTGTTGTTCTAAAATCCTCTTCTTCAAGTTTATACCGCTGAATCATTGTGCCCATAGCACCATCCAGGATTAGAATTTTTTTTGTAAGTTGTTTAAGAAGGAGTTCTGTTCTGTTTTGCATAGTTCTTTTTTCAAAAAGCTTATCGAGCAAAACACGGATAAAAGTACTAGTACTTATCCGCTCATCTGTTTCCTAATATTCCGGAATGGGAGTTAGCACCTTTGAATTAGGTTGCTAAGACGTCATAGGGCCCTTCCCTCAGTCTTTCTCGATAAGTACCACAAAGTTAATAGCATTTTGCTAAAAAATAGTCATTTGACCGAATTGAAAGCTGAATTTTATAAAATTTCTTAAACATTCTGTAATCTATGGTCTAATTCCAATTCCGAAAGAAAGATATGGGCCAGCCATAAAATCTACCATATCAAATTCCCCCAAGCGATAATTCCCTAGTGGCATTTCGTATCCTGCAGACGCAGAAAAAATCAAATTAAATAGATTACGATTGGTTACTGGAAGGCTATACTCAGCAAAAACCTCAGGCTTGATCATCAACCCTGAATTTCTCAGATATCCATCAAAGTCTCTTTGCTCAAAAAGGGCTGGAAAATCAGGTTTCACTTTGGAATCAAGTGTATATCGAATATTTCCAAATCCGAGTCCAGCTAAAGTGCCCAGTCCAAAATTCTTAAACTGGAAAAACTTATAGCCCCCATTTGCATAGACACGAAGGCTATTCAAACTTTGATCCATAGTAGAGTTGGCATTACCAGAAAGGGCTAGATTATAAACCTCAGCTCCGTAAAGCAACTTTTCAGTATTACCAAGGATTCGAAGTCCCCAGTTGGATGGAATTCCAGAAAGTGGCTCATAACCAGCTTCAGTTAGTTGCTCATTAAGCCTAGTCGCATCTGTGAAATGAACCCCTTTGATCAAATAAATTCCAATGCCTGCATCTTTGTAGAAAAAATTCCGATCAGGAAGTGAAAGCCCTGCCCCTATCCTAAAAAATGCTCCACTTTGAGTATTGTCAAAAGAAATTCCAGCCATATTCCATTTACTCTCGAATGGGCTAAAGGAATAACCTAATTTGCTGATGACCTGAACCGCTTCCGGTCTTCCCGGTAGGTCAAAATCAAAGCTAAGCTGAAAGCCGATCTCGGTCAGAAAATTCCCAAAGTTCTGAGTGCCTTTTTGGATATCATGCGCTCTTAAAATAAATCCTTTTTGGGGTTGAGCTAAAAAGGATTGAAGATTGTTCGGACTATCTTTTGGAAGCATTTGAAAATTCAAAAAACCAACTCCTATGGACATGTAGTGAATTAGCTGAAATCTGGATTCTTCTGTAAATGAATAGCCAATGTTCAATAAGGCTCTCGAAGTCCGGTAGCTTAGCTTATAATCATCAAAGGTGCTTTGCCTTCCTTGGTTATGGTACAACTCTAATCCAAGAATGAAATCGTTGACTCTTGCTTGATAGCCTATTCCATAGGTCCGATAGCGATTTCTCAATCCTGATAGTCCACGATCAGCAAGTAACTGATCAAATTGATTGAGCTTAGCCCCCGAGCTACCGGTCAATACATAAAAACTCGATCGATTGGTAATGAGTCGCTGAGCCGACGCAATGCTAAAAGTCAGAAATAAGATTCCTGACAAAACTAACCGAGTAAAAAACTGCATCGAGTAAATAGGTTTGAAGTATTCTGGATTTCTCGGTTTAAATCGGAAAAATTGATGCTAAATCGTGAAATTAACAAGATTTTGTCTGGAGGTATTGGGTCAATTTCTCATACAGTCTTTCTGGAGTAAATGGTTTGGGCACAAAATCATTGATGCCAATCTCCTCCATTTCGCCTTTGATCTCTTGTAATGAAGAAGCTGTCAAAACTAAAATCGGGATATTCCTTTTTGTTGAGTCAGGATTTTCTCGAATTGATCTTGCAACAGAAAAACCATCTAAAACAGGCATTTGAATATCTAATAATACCAATGAGTAGTTTTCTTTTTCAAATTCATCCAATGCCTCCTGACCATCAGAAGTTACTGTAAGCTTTCCGACATTCCACTTAGTTAGAAACTTCTTAATTAATATTTGGTTGATAGCATTATCCTCAGCTACCAAAATAGATGCTTTTTCAAGCGACTTTGGTAGATTACTCGATTCACCGGTATAAGAATTTTGACCCTCTTTCACAAATTCAAATTTTATAGTAAACACAAAAGTACTTCCTTCATTTGGTATAGATGTTACTATTATTTCACCACCATGAATTTCAACCAATCTTTTGACTATTGCAAGTCCTAAGCCAGTTCCTCCATATTTCCGTGTAGTGGCAGTGGATGCTTGAGTGAATGCTTCAAAGATGGTCTCCAACTTTTGCTCAGGAATTCCTATTCCACTATCCTCAAATACAAAATGGATAAAGCAAAACGAACCTTCTTTTTTCTCAAGATGAAGACTTATCCTTACAAATCCCGTCTCGGTAAATTTAATAGCATTAGAAACCAAATTATTTACGATCTGACCGATTCGGATGGAATCTCCGATTAATTGATTTGGTATTTCACTATCAATTTTTGCAATTATTTTTAAAGCTCTCGCATTAGCCTGAAAACTATGTGAATGCACAATTCTATTGATCAAATTCCTTAGGTCAAAAGGCACTGATTCCAATTCAAGTTTACCTGAATCAATCTTGTTGTAGTCAAGAATATCATTGATTAAACCCATTAAATTCTCTGCGGAAAATTGTAAGGTCCGTAGGTTTTCCAATTGATCTGGTCGAGGATTTTCTTCCATTAAAAAATGTGAAAGACCAATAACTGCATTAATTGGGGTTCTAATTTCATGACTCATCACAGAAAGAAATTGAGATTTTGCAATAGAGGCCTGTTCGGCACGCTCCTTAGCCACCAAAAGTTCTAATTGTGCTTGCTTAAGTCTTGAAATGTCTCTGGCAACCCCAGTATAATATCGCTTTGAATTTTGCTTTCGTTCCACCATTCTCCCATTGGAATTAAAAACTTTGTAGCCACCTCCCTTATGACGAAGTCTAAATTCCAAAAATTGGTTCTCATCTAAAAAATTATTAGTTGAAGATACCATCAACTGAAATGCATTAAGATCATCAGAATGAATGTATTCAAAAATACTATGCCCCAATACCTCTTCAGCAGTGTAGCCAAGAAATTGAGAAACATTGGGAGAAAGATAATACAAATCAAAAGTTTCGGTAAGCGAAAATATGATTTCTGTGGATTCTTCTACAAGAGTTCGATATTTTTCTTCTGATTGTAGGAGATTCGATTTAGTTTCATGCTCTTCATGGACATCACGAATAATTGACAAAGCAAATTCGACGATATCCTTTTCAATTATAGGCCTGATTGTCTGGTGATAACACCTACCCTTAAAAAAGAACTCAGATTCCACAATTTCTCTATTCTCATACACTCGATCTAACAACAAGTTAAGCTCATCTAGATCGCTAATCGTAATCTCGCTTAGCAATTTGCCCTCAAAAGACTCACGGCTGAGATTCCACATTTCAAAATTGGTGCCTTCTGCCAGAATGTAACGACGAGATTTATCTAATAGAAAAATATTAGTTCCCGGAATATTTGAGGCAAGCACACGATATTGTTTATCCCGTTCTTGATTGAAAATTTCTAGATTTTTCCGATCAGTAATATCTTGAAATAACCCTTCGTGGAATAATATTTTACCTGAGGCATCAAACACATCACGTGTTTTATCTTCAACCCAAACATAAGATCCATTCTTCGTTTTAACGCGATATTCTCCAGAAAAAGAAGTTATTCCTTGAGAATCTCCAGATAGGTCAAGCGCATTTTTGATTCTTTCCATATCCTCTGGATGGAGTAATTCAAAGAATGAAACTTTATCCTTAACCAACTCATTAGCTGAAAAACCAAATTGGTTGATGTTTTCAGAAATGTAATTGATTCTATAATTTCGGGAAGGTTTTATTCTAAAAAGAACTGCTGGGCTATTTTCTACAATTAATTTAATTCGTTTTGCGAGCTTCTGACTTTCATGTTTTTCAGTAAGATCTCTTAAAATAAAAGAGTAACCGATCTTTTCCCCTGTTCCAGAGGTGAATGGTTGAAATGAAATTTCAAAAGGACTAGAATTTGTATATTTAGTTTTAATAATTACCTCTTTCTTTTCAATTTGGCCCATGTCCATGGATTGGGTTATTGATTTAAGATTTTCTTCATTTTGAAATTTTACATTTACCAAATTCTCAAAAGGCCCTGTAAAGCCCGCAGCAGTCACAGGACAGCAAAGTTGAATAGCGGCCTCGTTCAAATAGATGACCATAAGCTCATTATTTGTCACCAAGATTGGATCAGTTACTTGAGCCAGTATTTGAGATTGAAGTTTCAGGTAATCATCCGAAGCCCGTTTATGGGTAATGTCAGTGCAAAACCCAAAAACCTCCAATCCTTGAGTTAGGAAGTCCTTTCTGGCTTCGATCTCATAATTGACATAAATCGGATGCTGGTCTTGATTTAGAATAATAAATTCGCCTGAAGAATTTAATTGGGTTTCAATTGCTTTTTTTAAATTTTTTATAAAAGAATTCCTGGTTTTTAGTTCAATCTTTTTGATCAAAAAAGTATATTCCTCAACAGCAGGTAGATCTCCCAATCCAAATAAATTAGATAAGCCTCCAGAAATGAAGAACATTTTTTTGGAAGTGCTGTATTTCCAAGATCCTGATTTAGCTAAGATTTCGGTACTAGCCAGCAACTGCTCGTTCCGCTCAATTTTTTTGGATAGTTGGCTGACGCGATATGCTCCTCCCAGAATATCTCCGAGTTGCCTGAATACTTGAAGCTCCTTTTCTTTAAACTGTAGGATTCCGCTTTGGATAGCGATAATCCCCAATAGTTTTGAACCTGAAATCATCGGAACAAAAAAGAACGAATTCCCATCGTCAACCAAAAGTTTCACTTGACCAATTGCCAATTCTTTTTCAAATTCTTTAGCCTTTCCAAGAATTTGAAAATCTATATTCATGCTCAACTCTGAAACTTTAGAGGTCCAGTTAGACAGCAAATCATAGTTCTTGGTACCCTTATTAAACAAATAAATTTGGGATTTAAAGGCATTAAAAAAAGCTCCAAGGCGTTCCAACAATTGATCGAAAATTATTTTAATATTCAATATTGAGGCGTTTATTAAAGGCCCAGAGATTTGATTGATCAAATTTTCGATTTCAAATCGCCGTTTAAGCGATAGATCAGTAAGTACGTAATCAGTAATATCTCTGGCACTGAAAATGATCCCTTGGATTTGAGGATGATTTAGAAGATTCTTACCGAAACTTTCTAGGTAAATCCGGGTCCCATCAGGCTTATTGATCCAAAAATCGATGTTTACTTCATTATTTGACTCAAAAAGATTTTTAAAATTGCCTTTTACCAACTGAATAACTCCAGTATCAATGAAATCCCTGTAATTTTTTCCAAGAATTAATTCTACTTGAAACCCTAATTTATCTGCAACTGAGGGGCTTATAAATTTGTAAAAACCCCGCTCATCCAAAATAGCAATTAGGTCGTGACTGTTGTTCAAAATGCTTTGCATGTATTTCAACTCATACCCAAGATTGACATCAACATCTATCAAAAAATCCGCTTCATTCCTTTCTGTGAAAAACTTAAGTTTTTGCCCTTTTACAATTAAAAATCGTTTGTTATAGCTGGAAGGTAAATTAACAAAACCCCATTCATACTGATGATTTTCGCCTAATTTATCTTTAATTGATTTAATAAATTGGACTTTTGGTCTTTCTCCATTTTCAAAAAAAAGATCAAGACTATTTACGACTTTTTGATTTGAAAAAAAATCCCTCCACGAATCCGACTCTTTTTCAAAGTTTTCTAAAAAATAAGTATTGTAAAAGATAATATCTTCGTAATCAATAAGAAACAGTGGCTCCTGTAATTCATCGAAGAAATTTGAAATATCAAATTGATTTGGTTCACTCATATAACATTCTCATCTAAAACGAAGTAAATCCTGCTTTTAAATAGAAAACTAAAATTGTAAAAACTCCGTCTTATTTCAAAGATTTTTAATCATAAATTGTCATGAACTGTCTTCTGTAAATAAATTATGAAATCAACTTAACAAACCAGTCCAATTGTTCGTGTTAGATTGAGTAAGTTAAATTTAACCAACAAAACAATGATCGTAACCACTACAAACAATTTAGAAGGATATCGAGTCGAAGACTATTTAGGGATAGTATCGGGTGAAACAATTATAGGGGCAAACATATTTAAAGACTTTTTTGCAAGTATCACTGACATCGTCGGTGGTAGATCCTCGGCTTATGAGCGTGTACTTCGGGAAGCAAAGTCCACCGCAATGTCAGAAATGGAAATGCAAGCGAGGTCTTTTGGAGCCAACGCGATTATTGGAATAGACTTAGACTACGAGACAATTCGAGATGGCATGCTTATGGTCACTGCCAGCGGCACAGCCGTTAAAATCACAAAATTATAATTCAAAAAAAGCCCTGAATTTCAGGGCTTTTTTAGTAATTCTAAAACTTTTAAGGAACTCGTCTTCTTACAATAATGATCCTTTATAATAACTAAGGGTGCGGATTTACACATATCCATACATTTAGTTCTGATTAGCTTAAATCGCCCTTTGAATGGTATTTGATTGGTTGCATTCTTTAATTCTTTGCAAATGTTTTTAGCTCCCGATTTTTTACAGTCAGACCCAGCACATACAAAAATCAATTCTCTATTTATCTGCATTACATTCCTGAAACATTTTGCATCATTAATCCACAAATATAGGCCCCATAAGTCCCTACAGCATACCCTAGAACCGCAAGTAATACTCCCACAGGTGCCAAAGAAGAGTCAAAAGCTGATGCAACAATAGGTGCTGAGGCAGCCCCTCCCACGTTTGCTTGAGACCCAACAGCTACATAAAAGAACGGTGCTTTGATAATATAAGCCACAATCAACATAACCAAAATGTGTACGATCATCCAGACAATCCCTACCAAAAATAAAACAGGACTATCGAATATTGCACCCAAATCCATCTGCATCCCGATGGTTGCTACTAATACATAAAGAAGCACACTACCCCATCTGGATGCTCCGGCTCCTTCTAAATTACGTGCTCGCGTAAACGATAATGCTAATCCAATAGTGGTAGCAATCACTACAATCCAGAAAAAAGAAGAATTCAAAGAGTACTGGGCAAGCTCAGGATAATTGATATCAATATACGGAGCAAGGATATCTGCTATAAAAGTTGCCAATCCAGTGACTCCAAAACCTACACCAAGGATAATCATGGTATCAGATAGGGTTGGGATTTTCATAATTCCCTTTCTAAAATCAGCAATTTTATCTCTCAATTCATAAATCGCAGAACTGTCAGCTTTGAAAAACCGATCGATTTTTTCGGGTTTTGCAGCCCAATAAAGTAAGACTGCCGTCCAAAGGTTTGCGACCAATACATCCACCGCAATCATTTGACTGAATAAAGTAGAACTAGGCTCAAAGACTTTAAGCATTGCCGTTTGATTAGCACCACCACCAATCCAAGAACCTGCAATCGTAGATAATCCTCTCCATACCTCATTAGGTCCATTTCCCCCAAGAAGTTCTGGATAAAAATAGCCCACTGTAAACAAGGCCACTGGACCTCCTATCACAATCCCAAATGAACCAGCTAAAAACATGGTAAGAGCTTTGGGTCCAAGCTTCAAAATCCCTTTGATATCAATACTAATCGTGAATAATACCAAGGACGCAGGGAGCAGGTACCTACTGGCTACGCCGTAAAGTTTAGAAGTATCTCCGGAGATCCATCCAAAAGAATTAAATAAAGCGGGAATGAAATAGCAAAGCAAAACCGTAGGAACAACTGAGTAAAATTTCTTCCAAAAGGGATGATCGCTTGCTGATGTTAAAAAAATTAACGCCAATGTGGCCATCAGCAAACCGAAAACTACTGCATCATTTGTGAGTAAGGGACTTTCTTCCATAGACTTTTAAAGGTTCCTGCAACAATACCAACAAAAGACCAATATCCCCAAAAAATCTAATTTCTTCCATTTTTGAGAACCTGGATAAATTCTTCTAAAATCATTGCAGTAGCTCCCCAAACTACCTCATTCGAGATATCGAAATATGGGGTATCCAATTTGAGCAGCCCTCCTATTTCTAATATTTTTTGTTTTCTCGTATCGAGATCTAATAACTGTTTGAGGGGAGTTTCAATAATCCTATCGACCTCTTTAATTTCTGGTATAAACTCTGGCTTTCGCTCGGAATACCCAATAATGGGACTCACTAGGAAATTACTCGCCGGAACGAACAAGTCAGAAATTTGACCAAGGACCTTAACATCTTCAGGTAAAATGCCTACTTCCTCCCAAGCTTCACGAACAGCCGTGTGGGAAATATCCTTATCCTCTGGCTCTACCTTTCCACCCGGAAAAGCAATCTGTCCACTATGAACACCAGAATATATAGGTCTCTTGATTAATGGGAAAAAAGCTTGATTAGTATCAGGGTAAATAAGAATTAGAACTGCCCCTCTTCTAGGACTTTCAGAAAAATTAAAATTGAATCTCCTTGGATCAATAGGCTGTGGAGACATAGTTTTCTGTGCAAGCTGACCAGGGAGTGGTTTTTTAAGACCAGACTTTAGAAAAATAATCGCCTGCTCGAAATCCATTTTAATTGAGGGCTACTTGCTTGATCTTTTGATCAAGGTATGAATCCTGCTCATAGGTTGTTGCGGTTGAAGAGAGGTTGAATTGCCAGATTTTATGTTGACTTACATTTATAAACCAAGCCATAGGGCGAAATCCAGACTCCTCCTGAAAATATCCCAAAACCACAAATTCATTTTCATTGATCCATTCTCCTTCTTCAAACATGCCAGAAGGCCCCATAAATAACAATCGCTCTTTCATCCCATCCGCTCGATACCAAATTACTTCTGAGTCCGGGTTCAAAAAAGGAGTATCTATCGCATCCTGAGCTTCTATTTTATAGCTGTAGATATCCATGGTGCCGTTTGCTGTAGGATGGACAAATTGATAAGGAAAAAGTGGATCACCTTGTAGGATTGGATTTTTTTCAGGCATTTCTTGAGGATCTATCGAATCAGTCAAGACCATTTTAAAATTATTGGAATCAAAAGGACCAATCAGTTTACTCCAGTGATTGTACCAATTCTTTTTTTGAGCTAGAATTACGTCTAACTGGTTTTTCAATTCAAGCTCCTTCGACTCATCAATTTCAATATTAATACCTTCTACACTTTCATCCGAAGTGTTAGAATTACACGCCACTCCAAACAATGCAGCGAAGATTATTAAAAAACAAAAACCCAAAGTCAATTTCAAAACCTTCATAATCATCAAATTAAAAATTCAAGCTAATAAGCCACCACTGAAAAACAAAAAAGGCCTGGATAAAATCCCGGCCTTTTCCTGCTCTCAAACCTATTAAACCTATTGTAGATATTCTGTAATGAATACATCCGAAAAGTATAAAATGTTTTCATATACTCCAAACAATCGATTGCGAAAGATTTTCTGAATTTTATTCTACTATTGATTTTTAAAGTTTAAACTGCTTTTTGGAACAAAAAATTATTTTTAAAACAGTATAAATTTTTTCCAGATTTAGCTTTACCCTTATTTACATATTCAATCTATTCCCATGCCTCAAACGCTAGCAATCTCTTTGGCCGAAAAAATCCTACAAGGATTTAAAACTTATATGAGATTTTTCGATACCTACACGAAACTTGTTCCGAGGTATTTCCAAGAGCGTAATTGGATCGAAATACAGCTTATACATCGGCAACGGCTAAGGCTTTATAAAGACCTTTTAGTGCCCTTGTCAGAAGAGTGCACAGAAATCTTGAAACATCATGCCACTGAACCCTCAAGCTGGGTATATGTAAAGAATCACTATTCCAAATTGATTTTAGGTATGTATAACATTGAGCTGGCAGAAACCTTTTTCAACTCCGTGGTCCGGAAAATACTTCCTAAAAAGGTAGTAAATGAAGATTTTATGTTTGTAGTAGAAGGCTTCGATTCCATAGAAATCACAGAAAATAGTGAGCTTATTCATACCTATCCAGCTTACTTAGGAGTTGAACAAATCATTCGACAAATTTTAACTGATTATGATTTCGGGAGCTCATATATGAACCTAGAGCAAGATGTTCGTTTCTTGGTGAATAGTGTCAAAGAAGTCATTCTAAGTAGATACAAAATAGCTCCTGATACGACGACACAATTATTGAAACCTGTTTTCTATCGCAATAAAGCTGCTTATTTAATTGGAAGGACTTTTTTAGGCCATAAGTGGATGCCGTTCATTATTCCAATCATGCATGGACCAAAAGGTGTTTTTGTGGACACTTTGATTTTTGATCCACACATCATGAGTAATATTTTCAGCTTTACCCGGTCGTACTTTATGGTCGAGTCAAAAATTCCGTCTCAAATCGTCGCATTTTTAAGCTCCATAATTCCCCATAAAAAGATCCACGAATTATATAATGCCATCGGCTTCAACAAGCATGGAAAAACTCTCCTATACCGCAATTTCTTACTTCATTTAAAGGATTCTGATGATCAATTCTTAATCGCGCCCGGTATTAAGGGGATGGTGATGACCGTTTTCACATTGCCATCCTTGAATATCGTTTTCAAATTGATCAAGGATCATTTTGAGCCTCCCAAAAGTATGACTCGACAAGAGGTGAAAGAAAAATACAAATTAGTATCCCTGCATGATCGGGTGGGAAGAATGGCTGATACCCATGAATTTGAAATTTTAGCCTTTCCCATTGAGCGAATTCATCCAGAGCTCTTGACGGAGCTTAGAAATACGGCAAACTCGCTAATTGAGATCAATGAAAAAGAGCTTATAATCAAACATTTATACACCGAGCGAAGACTGATTCCATTAAATATTTTTCTAGAACAGTGCAGCCAAGAAGAAGGTATTAAGGCTTCCATTGATTACGGATCAGCAATCCTCCAATTAGCCAAGGCTAATATTTTTCCAGGTGATATGATGACCAAGAATTTCGGATTGACCAGACAAAAAAGAGTGATTTTTTATGACTATGATGAGATCGAATTTCTAACTGAAATGAATTTCAGAACCAAGCCAAAGGCAGAAAACTACGAGCAAATTTATGCTCCAGAGCCATGGTATTCCATTGCAAAAAACGATGTCTTTCCTTCAGAATTCAGACGCTGGATGATCGGAAGAGCCGATATCAAAGAGGCATTTATTTCGTATCATAATGAGCTTTTTGATGCTGATCATTGGAAACAAATTCAAGAAAAAATTAATGCTGGAGAACTTCTTCATGCGTTTCCTTATCCAGAAGAAATCCGATTTAGGTCCGATCAAGAAATATAAGAAAACTCCAATTTAAAGACATTCTCAGTTGATCTCTTATTTTTGCATCTCAGAAAGCGAAAGCTATCACCTTAATATGAGCTCCGAAACTAAACATACTAATAAAAATAAATCCATAAAGGCTAAAAGACTGATCCTAAATAGGCCAGATGATGACGAGCGGCCGGTTTTTATTTCTGAAAATTTTAATGATTGGAAGACTCAGGATTACAAGTTCTTAATGAAGAAAATATCCAAAGGAAAATATGAATTTCAGTTTCCCGAAGGAAAATAATTTAAAAAAGACCTAACCTACAAGTTTACTAAAGGAGATCGGTCAGAGGTTGAAATCGATCAATACGGCAATAAAACGCCCAATAGACATTGGAACGATGAAAAACTACTGAGGATAGAAAAAGTGGCCAAATGGCGAAAAAACTGGCTTCCATATAGACCGAGTCAACTTCCAAAAATTCAGTTGATCTCTGAGGAATTTGAAATCCCCCAACTTAACAAAACACGAAAAATCTGGGCTCTATTACCTCACGATTACGATACAAGGGAGGAATCTTATCCAGTCCTTTACCTCCAAGATGCCCAAAACCTATTTAATGAAAATGCTGATTTTGGTAATTGGGAGATTGATAAGAAGCTCGCTGTTATGTCAGATTACGGGATTGGAAAGATCATCATCATCGCTATAGAGCATGCTGAATCGGAACGATTACAAGAATATAATGTGGGTAGAACACTCTTAGGAACAGGTTCAGGAAAGCAATACATTCGGTTTTTGACTGATACCTTGAAGCCCTTTGTGGATAAAACTTTCCGAACCAAATCAGATCGGGAATCAACAGGAATAGGCGTGAGTTCTATGGGAGGTTTAGTCAGTATTTTCTCAGGACTGATTTACCCAGAGGTTTTTGGGAAGTTGATGGTTTTCTCTCCTTCCCTCTGGGTAATTCCTAAAATTAAATTGGGTTTCCTCGACTTCTTTGAGCCCTTGGAAACAAGACTATACTTGTATGCCGGTGGAGATGAAAGCGAAACCATGATCACTCATGTCACCAAATTGAAAAAGCGACTTCTTAAGCGCGAAAGTCTTCAGGGAAAAATGAAAGTTCGCCTAAATATAAATATGGATGGAAAGCATATTGAAGTCTATTGGAGTGATGAATTTCAAAAGCAATCGAATGGCTTTTCTTCAGCAACAGTGAACCTTAAACAAAATGAAATTTATAGTAACTAATCATCCAAACTCGGCGCTAGATCTTCGGATTATACCGGTTCTTGAGGATTTCTTTCAAGAAATAATGAAAGAAAAGCTTCCTGATTTGACGCTATCGACTGCAATATTTTCAGGGAAGAAAGATACAACTTATCTCTTTCAACAAGAGCACGCCTTGATTTTACTCGTGGGATTGGGAAAGTTTCCTGAATCTGAATCAATTGAAAAAAGTTTTCGCAGAATCCTTTCTAAACAAGCTGACTTAGTTGCAAATTTTGCGAAAATTGATTTCCCACAGGCATTTACCTCGAGTCAAGTTGAAGCTGCTTTGGTAGGCTTCCAACTCGGAGGCTATTCGTTGGATTTTTTCAAAAGAGCAGAAGACAAGAAAAAAGATTTTTCCAAGCTGAGCTGTGAAGTTAGCAGTGGAATAAAAAATCTTGAATTGATGATGACACGTGCGCAAGAAATTGCTAAAGCGAAAATTGAAGCTTTCCGTTTAGTTGATCTTCCTCCAAATGTCTTGACCCCAGAATACTTATCGGACTGGGCGACTAAACTTAGCCAAACGCTTGACTTAAAAGTCACTGTTTTTGATTCTGAGAAAGCAAAGCAAGAAGGTCTGGAGGCTTTCCTAGCTGTAGGAAGAGGAAGTGCCAAAGAGCCAAAATTTATCATTCTAAACTATACACATCCTGAGGCTAAGTTTCACTTGGGCTTAGTAGGTAAGGGAGTCACCTTTGACACAGGTGGTTTGAATTTGAAAACCCAAGGAATGGTGCATATGAAATCCGACATGGGAGGTGCCGCGACAGTCCTTGCAGCGACCCAATTGATCGCTGCACTAAAACTTCCAATTAACTTAACTACAATCGTACCCGCGGTGGAAAATGCGATCGATAAAGACGCCTATTTGCCTAGTGAAGTAATCCAAAGTCATGCAGGATTGAGTATTGAGGTCATTGATACCGATGCAGAAGGCAGGCTGATTTTAGCGGATGGTCTTTCCTATTTAGTTAAAAAATACAACCCGGATCAAATCATTGATTTTGCTACACTGACTGGTAGCAGCGTCGGGACTTTTGGTTACGAATGCGGAGCACTTTTCTCTAATTCTGAAAAATTAGGCTTGCAACTCCAGACTGCTGGAATGGAGTCAGGTGAAAAAGTATGGCCATTACCAATGTGGGAAAGCTATCGCAAAGAAATGGATAGCGAAATCGCCGATATTAAAAATTATCACGGTAAACCGATTGCTGGCGCGATTACCGCAGCAAAATTTCTCGAAGCCTTCATTCATGAGCATCCAAACTGGGCTCATCTCGATATCGCAGGAGTAGCTTATGGAGATAGTGAATTTTCAAAAACAAAAACAGGAACTGCATTTGGAGTTCAATTATTACTTAAATTCATAGAAAATCAGCTCTAACTGTGGATCAACCAGGGAAAACTTTTTTATGTATTTCTAATTTTTTCAAAGGAAATGCTTTTCTAATCGCATTGAAAAAACAAGGAAATCGAATTTTCCTGATCACTTGAGAAAAATTAAAGGATAAACCTTGGGCCTTCGAATATATAGATGAGGTATTTTATATGCCAGGTCAAGACTTGGACTGGGATTTAGATCTATTGATGAAGGGTGTTGGTGGATTGATGAAAAATCATAAAATCGAAGCTATCATAGCTTTGGATGATTACGATGTCGAAAAATCAACTTTCCTCCGTGAAAACCTCCGAATCGCAGGAATGGGTCAGAGCACGGGAAGATTTTTCCGTGATAAAATAGCTATGCGAATCAAAGCGAAGGATTCTGGCATCAAAGTCCCTCCATTCGCTCCTCTTTTCAACGATGAAGACAACAATCAATTTGCAGATCATGTTCCAGCGCCTTGGGTTTTAAAACCAAGATCAGAAGCCTCCGCACATGGTATCTTCAAAGTTGAAAACAAAGAAGATTTGTGGAAAAACATCCATGAACTTGGAGAAAATCGTCTTTACTACCTCGTAGAGCAATTTTAGCCAAGGGATGTATCCCACGCTGATGGCTTAATGCTAGATGGGAAAAACATCTTCTGTTCCGTATCCCAGTACCTCTCCACTCCTATGGAAATTTCCCAAGGAGGAGGAATCTTCCGGTCTGCAAATTTGAAATATGGCTCTGCTGACGAAAAGGCAATCAAAAAAGCCAATGCAGACATTATGAAGGCATTTGGTATCAATGCAAGGGCCACTCATACAGAATTCATCAAATCAAAGGAGACTGGAGCAATATATTTTTTTGAAACTTCTTCTCTAATAAGTGGAGCACACCTAGCAGAGATAGTCGAAGCTGCTACGAATGTAAATCTTTGAGCAGAATGGGCTAAAATTGAGGACGCAAAGGCAAAAAACCTGAAATATCAGTTGCCCAAAATAACCAAACACTACGCAGGAATTCTACTTACGTTATCTAAAGAAGAGCATCCTGATTTGAGCACTTTCAATGATGAAGAAGTTTATTTCAGAGTTCCTCTAGCATATCATGCTGGCTTGATCGTAAAGTCAAAAGAAAAAAATCGAGTGTTGGAGTTATTGGATAGTTATGCGGTACGATTCGCCCAAGATTTATCGACAGTTGCAAATGATCAAGAACTGAAGAAATTTCACTAAAACTTCTCCTCGACCCCCAATCCAAATAAAGCAAAGTCATATTTGACTGGATCTTCGGAATCAAATTCCCGTAGTCTCTCAGTCAGCTCGATCGCAGTCTGCCAGTCAGTCTGCTTTCGGGTGATCAAACCCAACTTTCGTCCTACACGATCCACATGAAGATCACAGGGACAGATCAGTTGAGAAGGACTTATTTTTTTCCAAATACCAAAATCTACTCCTTTATCATCTGAGCGTACCATCCAACGGAGAAACATATTGATTCGCTTACAAGCAGCTTTCCGCTGAGGAGTAGCAATATGTTTTTTGGTTCTGCTGGGAGAATCATCTAGTGAAAAGAAAAACTCCTGAAATTGAGTTAAAATCGAATACATCGAATCGACCTTTCCAGATTGACCGAGAAGAAAAGCTTCTTCTAATGAAGCATGTTTTTTATAAAACCAGCTAAAAAAATGAATGAAATACAGAGTATCTATATCATTGAAAGTCCTATGCTTAAAAGTCAAAAATGGCTTTAAGTCAGATTCCAAATGATGAAGCATAAACTGATGGGGATCATTATCCATCAACTCAAACAGTTCCTTACACTTATTTAGTATGGTTTTTCGCTGTCCCCAAGCCAAAATCGCAGCGATGAATCCTGAAATCTCAATATCCTCTTTTTTGGAAAAACTATGAGGAATTGAAATCGGATCAAGAATGATGAAATTTGGGCAGTTGTAGTACGCTACTTTTTCATCTAAAAAACCCTTCAGATCTTGCATCAAAGGGCGACTTTTACCTCACCACCTTGAGTGCCATCAAACCACTTGAAAGAAAGATGATTCTCCTCTACTTGAGAGACATGCCAATCAAAACACTTTATCGTGGTAAGGGACTTTAGCGAATCTTCATCTGGCACATACAGACAAATATCAAAATCTGGAAGGTCTTTAGATTCGATAGCATTCCATTTTTCAAGAATAAAACCCTCTTCAATCACTCTGACTTTCTTCCCAAAAACATAATCTTCAAGTACAGAAGGAACTCCATCTTTTCTTCGAAATTTAAATCCAGAAGGTCCAAACATTATTTGCTTACAGATTTTTGCCTCTATCAATCCAGAGGAATAAGTTAAAGTCTCCCAGTTTATCTCATTCAACACCAGAGTCTTTCCTTCAGGTTTAATTCTCGCTAATAGCTGGGATAACAAGGAGAAGACATAGGTGACTCCAATAAAAAGCAATCCAAAACTCGCCAGAATCGGGTAAGAGATTATGAAAATCAGATTCCAGATAAAACGGAAGGTATGATGAAAATATAGCTGGATGCGATTCATTTACTTTAAGTAAGCTTACAAAATTAGAGTTAAAGCCTTGAAAAGCAAAAAACATCGTGGAGATTAGAAGGAGATGGATATCCTAAAACTTAAAAAAAAACCTTCAAATTGTCCGTCCTTTCTAGATCAAAGTCAAGTCTTATCAATACATTATTTCTACTGGGAATCGACCATTAACAGCTTTCAGCTGATCAAAAGCAGCCTGAGAAAGCTTTATTACCAGTTTTGAGTTATCGCCTGTCTCTGGAAGTATCCCGACTACTCGAGCGAAAATAGTCACATCATTTTCTTCATTTTTCACCCTCATAATTGTTCCAATAGGTGCAGAACGGTGAAGAACCAGATACTTTTTATGACCACCAGTTCCTTCGATTAGCTCAGCTTGACCTAATTCTTTTAAATTTTTGAATCCTCCTGAGGTATTTTCAACGGTGGGCTCGATGTTCATTTCTGACACATCTGAAACAACACGAGGAGTACCGATCACAGGTACTTTAGATTCTTCTGGTTGACCTCGACCTACTTTTAGCACTTGGCCTTGTTTTAAATTATTGGATGTTAACGAATTCCAAGTAATTACATCCTCAACTTTAGAACCGTACTCATTTGATATTGAAAATAGCGTTTCTCCTGATTTCACGGAATGAGAAATCCAATCTCCAGGAACGATAGGTGTCGTGTTTTGAGTGACCGCTTGGTTGCTAGTCCGAATAGTCTCAGCTACTGGTGCAGCGGGCTTTTTTTCCTCTTGTTTTGGTTCGTGCTTCACTTTGACCTGTTTTGGCTTTTCGACCGGAGCTTGAGCGATTGTGACCGGAGCGGCTTTTACTTCTGGAGTTGGTTTTACTTCAGGTGCGCTAGCAAGAGTTGCATTTGGGATTAACAAGGATTGACCAACACTAAGGTCATTTCCTTTCAATTCATTTGCTTTCATTAGCTCATCCACTGTTACCCCATATTTTTTGGAGATAAAAAAAAGTGTTTCTCCGGACCCCACCTTATGCAAGCTAGTACCTGCTGGAAGCGCAGATTTAGAGACAAATGGAATTCTAATAGTTTGACCGATCTGCAACCCTGCTTTTAATACATCATTGGCGTTGACGATATCACCTACAGAAGCTTGATATCTTCGGCTGATTCCAAAAAGTGTTTCTTTTGGATCGACTTCATGCATGATATAGGATTGCTCCCCTACTCGCTCAACACGAAGGGAGTCGAAAGTCGAAGCCTTAGAATTTATAGAAAAACCAAAAAGAATAAAAAAGGTTAGAACAAGGCAGGGTCTATGTAAAGTATTATATCTCATAGTCTAATATGATTTCAAGCAATCTTAAAAGCGGATAAAGTGAATTTGGAATGTAACAAAACAAGAATTATGCTAGAAAAGCAATTCCTCAGGCATTTCCGTTAAAATATAAAAATCGTTTTTTTCATTAAAAACAAGGGTTCAAGGAGTAATTCGTATCTTTTCTCCTGCAAAAAGCATATTCAATGAAAATCATTCTATCACAAGTTCTAATCCTTATTCTCATTTCGATGGGAACTAATTTTGCTCAAATCTCATCTAATGAGCCAAAGAAGGTGTTTATTTTTAAAATAGATGAAGATATCGATCCTGGAATGAATCGACGGGTAAAGCTGGCCTTGGAAAAGGCACAAGAAATGTCAGCAGACCTGATTTTGATAGAAATGGACACTTACGGTGGAGCGGTTAATGATGCGGATGATATTCGAACCATGATCTTGGAGTCCACCATTCCAGTTTATGTGTTTATCAATAAGGATGCAGCCTCAGCGGGAGCATTGATATCAATCGCAACAGATAGCATTTATATGGCTCCGGGTGCAAGTATCGGAGCTGCTACAGTTGTAAATGGTACTGACGGTGCAGCTGCACCAGATAAATATCAATCCTACATGAGATCGATGATGCGAAGCACAGCTGAAGCAAAAGGGAGAGATCCTAAAATTGCGGAAGCAATGGTAGATGAAAAGATAAAAGTTGAAGGAATAAGTGAAGAAGGCTCTGTGATCACTTTTTCAGTATCAGAAGCCATCAAATATGGCTTTTGCGAAGGAGAATATAATAGCATTGATGAAATACTCCAAGCTCAAAATCTTCAAAATGCAGAAATAATCAACTATGAGGAAGATCAAATCGAACAGATTATTTCATTCTTTTTAAGTCCAGCCATTAGTGGATTTTTAATCTTAATTATTATCGGAGGACTTTATTTTGAATTGCAAACTCCGGGAATTGGTTTCCCACTACTAGCCTCTATCATCGCCGTTATACTATACTTTATACCATTCTATTTGAGTGGATTAGCGGAAAATTGGGAGATTTTCGTCTTCATTATTGGAGTCATTCTACTCGCGGTAGAGTTATTTGTAATTCCTGGCTTCGGGATTTTTGGAGTCTTGGGGATAGTTTGTATTCTAGCTGGACTAGTTTTAGGCATGTTGCCTAATCAAAATTTTGACTTCGAGTTTGTACCTGCAGCAGATTTGTTTGGAGCCCTTCTCACCGTAATTATTGCAGCTATCGCCTCAGTCGGGATCGTATTTTGGCTCACTCCAAAAGTCAATGAATGGGGAGCTTTCAAAAGCATATCCTTAGCAACGACTCAAAAAAGAACTGATGGCTATACTTCAAGTTCCTATTCAGACAGTATGGTAGGAAAAACTGGGACTGTTCATTCAAGACTTCGACCGAGTGGAAGAATCCTAATCGACGGAGAAGTTTATGATGCATACTCTAGGGGCGAGTTTGTCGAGCAAGGCGAGAAAATCATTGTGATTTCCACAGAGGGAACTTCACTTAAAGTGAAAAAGCACGAGGCTTAAAAGAATTTGGTATTTTGCACCATGAATTCATCTCAGACCATCTATGAGATTCTCGGTCAGGACCAGATCAATCAATTAGCTTCAGATTTCTATCAAGAAGTCGCCTTAAAGCCCAATTTAAGAAGTCTTTATCCTGAAAATCTAGCAGAAGCTGAAGCACGCCTAGCCTTGTTTTTGATCCAAGTATTTGGAGGCCCTCAAACCTATTCGGAGCAGCGGGGCCACCCCAGACTTCGAATGCGGCATTTCAAATGGGAAATTAACGTTCGAATGAGAGACCTTTGGTTGGAAGCAATGTTTACTGCTATGGACAAGCAAAGCCTCGATCCTAGAATCAAATCATCTATGTCGAGCTATTTTACCAATACAGCCAACCACATGATCAACCATGAGTAAGCTATTACAAATCTGCTATACGGCTTACGCAGGAATAGTATTTGCACTGTCATTTTTACTGATTTTCCCATTTTTATTACTCTGTATCTGGATCCCAGGATTCAAAAAATTTGGCAGAAAGATCAATCGTTATTGGGCGAGAACTTACTTTGGTTTGATCTTTTTACCAGTAGAGATCATACAAGACTGTAAACTCGAAAAAGGAAAAGGCTATATATTTTTAGCCAACCACTTTAGCTACTTAGATATCCCAATGATGGGTTTTATCCCTGGAGATGTGCTTTTTGTAGGGAAAGCTTCCATTCGAAAAGCTCCGCTTTTTGGGTATTATTTCAAGAGTCTCCATATCGCAGTAGATCGTGAAAGATTAAAAAGCAGAGCTGAAACCATGCGAAGAGCTGGTGAAGCTCTTGAGCTAGGAAGTGGGATTATTCTTTTTCCTGAAGGAGGTATCTATACCAAAGAAGCACCTCAAATGATCCCATTCAAAAATGGGGCATTCCGAATAGCCCTGGACAAACAAATCCCTATTATCCCTGTCACGTTAGCATATAATCACCTAATTTTGCCAGACGATGGTAAATTTCTACTTCATTGGAGAAAGGCCAAAATGCACATCCATCAGGCAATAATTCCAGAAGAAAATGACACCGAGGAAAGTCTCAAAACTAAGTGTTTTCAGATCATCCAAAAGCAACTCATTCAAGACAATCAGCTATCATGAAAATAGATAAAGAATCCATTAAGAAAATTGCCCATTTGGCTCGGTTGGAATTTGACGAAAACAGCGCAGAAAAGATGTCAAAGGATATGAGTCAGATTCTAGACTGGGTGGAGCAATTGAATGAGATAGACACCACAAATGTCGAGCCGCTTACAACTATGTCTTCTGAAATAAATGATATGCGTGAGGATAATGTGGCAAATCAGCTAGATCATGATTCTGCACTTAAAAATGCTCCAAAAAGAGATGCTGACTATTTCCGGGTACCGAAGGTTTTAGAATAATGCTCAACTTTTCATCGAAATACTCAAGTAATTTTATCAACAAACTAGCCCTTCTTTCGGTAACCTTTGGAGGGCTTTTTGCGGGCTATTATTTACTTCTTGATCCTTATCCCTATCAAAATATCACGACCGCTTTATTTTCGGAGCGAATCGCTATTCCATTTGATTGGGTACAAATTGGCCCGATTTCATTCCCAATACAGGTAGATAATTTTTTGATTTTTCAGGAATTCAAATCACTAAGGCCTGATTTTCGGATCGTAGAAGCCTATGGGTATGCTACCGGGATTGGCTTTGTCTGTAGCTTGTTCTTAGCTTACCTCAGCGAGTTCAAAAAGGTCTACTTCGTTATAGGAGGAGTAGCATGGATCATTCTACTCACACTAAGTGATTTTAATGGGTTAAATATTGGAGGAGTTTCTTCAAACTATCCTCTGATTATCGCTTTACTAGGGACCTTAATTCCTCTATTGATCCTTTATGTGTGGGGACAGCAGTGGGCTTTCCTACTCAAATGGCTCTTATTGGCAAGTAGTATAGGACTCAGCACCTGGCTATTAATTAGCCTCAGTCAGGTGTTAAATCCTTTGCTTTATCTTTCAGAACACACCCTAATTATAAGCTATTGCCTTTCACTCGCCTGGATTTTCTGGAATGGACATGCTGTGCTTTCAGGATTGTACCTCATTATAGCACTAGCAAATCAAACTTACCAGCTTAAAGTCTCCATCCAGATTTTGATAATTTCGGCCATTTATCTGGTTGCTGTTTTTTTTATTTTCCTGGAATTGACTGGAGAAAGCGGATTGCCTTTCCCTACATTTTCCCCAATCTATTTACTTTTCCCAATGGGGATTTTTGGCTGGATTTCTATTAAAGCTAAAGTTGAGCAAAGTGCAGAACTAATTACTGATAGTAAAGCAATTAAGACTTTGCATCTGATCGGATTTGCACTTACTTTATGGTTGGTTTGGAAACTAAAAGTTACCGGGAATGTACCGGGTGAAGAGCTTTTGAAGCATCTGATCAGTTATTCACAAATTGGCTTCTCGCTATTCTTTATCGTCTATTTATTCTCGAATTTCTTGGGAGTAATGGATTCTGGAAAAGCAGTCGATCGCATCGTTTATAAACCACTCGCACTTCCCTATTATCACTTACGTATTGGAGGCTTGATCACTATGTTGGTATTGATCAC
>JBLGAM010000045.1:0-24037 GCA_047612305.1 Planctomycetota bacterium
TAGGTGCAGTAGACTCTGCTGTATCGGAGATACTTCAATCTTGGCTGGAAGAGCATCCTCGTGAAGCTAAAATCATTGTTGGAAAAGTAATTTTGGCAGCTCAAGCTCGACATGCAGCGCGAAAAGCGCGTGAAATGGTACAGCGTAAGAGTATCTTAGGCGGAGGTGGCTTGCCAGGAAAATTAGCTGATTGTGCGAATAGTGATCCTACAGTTTGCGAGCTCTATCTAGTCGAAGGAGACTCTGCAGGTGGTTCTGCCAAGCAGGGACGAGACCGCGAATTCCAAGCAATCCTTCCTTTGAAAGGTAAAATCCTAAACGTAGAGAAAGCACATGAGCACAAAATCTACGACAACGAAGAGATCAAGAATATTCTAACTGCCTTGGGCGTCAAATTTGGTACCCTAGAAGATGATAAGGAATTGGATATGTCTGGTTTGAGATATCACAAAATTATAATCATGACGGATGCGGACATTGATGGTTCACACATTCGAACCTTAATTTTGACGCTTTTCTTCAGATACATGAAGGCCTTGATTGAAAACGGGTATGTCTATATCGCCTTGCCTCCACTTTATCTTTTGAAGCGAGGTAAAGACGAGCGTTATTGCTGGAATGAGGAAGAGCGGAAAATTCTTACTGCCGAAATGGCAAAAGATGGTCGTGAAGACAGTGTGGGAATCCAGCGCTACAAGGGTCTAGGTGAAATGAACCCTGAGCAATTGTGGACTACAACTATGGATCCTAGCGTTCGAACTATTAAACAAGTGAATATTGACTCTGCTGCTGAAGCAGATCATTTGTTCAGCGTGTTGATGGGAGATGAAGTAGCTCCTCGTCGAGAATTCATTGAAAAGAATGCGAAATACGCTAAAATAGACTCCTAAAAAAAGGGCTTTTTAGCCCTTTTTTTAGGAGTTAGTCAATCTAAAACAGATAGCTAAGTCTATCAAATCCTCTGAATTAACTTGTTGAGTTATGAAAATAGCTGCTGCTGATAAATACGATTCGATTATCCAAAAAAGTGACCTTGTAAGCAGGGATTTGAGTTGGTTGACTTTTAATGATCGAGTATTGGATCAATCCAAAAAGATCCACCGCTCGATATTTGAGAAATTGAAGTTTCTTGCGATTACTGCTTCCAATTTGGATGAATTTTTCATGATTCGAGTAGGCTCGCTTTATAATTACCTCGATTACGAAAAGGAGCGAATCGATTATTCAGGTTTGCGAGAAGATCCTTTCAGAGCGAAACTGATGAAAAAATCACAGCAGTTTCATGAAGATCAGCATAATCACTTTACCAAAGTGATCTTACCTGAGCTAAATGATGAAAACATTACGTTAGGAAATATTTCCAAGCTTACCGAAGCTGAGCAAGAAAAAGTTCATCAATATTTTCAGAAAGTAATTTATCCTATGCTAACACCTATGGTGTACGATGGGTATCGGACTTTTCCAATTTTGATGAATAAGCTTTTGGTTTTTGGAGTGCTGACAACGAGCCCCGGAGAACGAAAGGATATGCGAAAGCTAAGCTTCGTACAGATTCCTGCCAACATCCCTCGATTTTTTGAAATAGAAAGAGAAAATTCACTTTTCTTGATTCCAATCGAAGAAGTCATTCGTGAGAATGTAGTTTCGCTATTTAGGAATGTGGAAATTGCAGGAATCAGTCTTTTTCGAATCACTCGAAATGGGGATTTTACATTGGAGGAGAGTGAAGATATGGATGCTAACTTCTTGGAAGAGGTGAAGCGGAAATTGATGGAGCGAAAGACTGGTCGCGTAGTTCGAATAGAAATCGAAGAGGGTTACAGCAAATGGATGCTCAACTCCTTGTTGGAGCGATGGAATTTGAAAATGGATTCCATTTTTTTAGTCAATCGAGCTAGTATGATAGATTTTACTGGACTATGGCAGATTGTAGGAAATAAAAGATTTAAGGAGCGTCTTCCTCAAGTTCATCCTCCAGTCAAACCACTTTCTTATCAAGATGAAGGGACGATTGATATTTTCGAAGCGTTGAAAGAAAAGGATATTCTTCTCCACCAGCCGTATAATAATATTGATCCCATCTTGGATCTAATCGATTCGGCTGCAGATGACCCAGATGTAATGGCGATCAAAATGACCATCTACCGACTTGCAAAGGATAGTCGTATCACCAAATCTTTACTTCGTGCGGCAGAAAATGGGAAACATGTCTCCGTACTATTTGAAGTCAAAGCTCGATTTGATGAAGAGAACAATATTCGTGAAGCGAAAAAACTTCAAAAAGCTGGCTGTTTTGTGATTTATGGTATTTCGAATGTAAAGACTCATACTAAACTATTGCTCATTGTAAAACGAGACGGTGGTGAGATCACGAGATTTGTGCATCTTGGCTCGGGTAATTACAACGAAGATACCGCTAGACTTTATACTGATATAGGTTTGTTGACCACAAATGAGGTCTTGGCAAATGATGTATCGGAATTTTTTAACGTAATCACCGGTCATTCCATGCCGAGTCAGTATCAGAATCTGATCACTGCACCTCGTGATATGCGAAATCAACTGATTGAATTTATTGAGAAGGAAGCTGAAAATGCTCGAAATGGATTGCTAAGTGGGGTTTTCATTAAGGTTAATTCCCTAGAGGATTCTGAAATCATCTATGCATTATATAGAGCCTCTCAATCTGGTGTGACTGTGAAGTTGATTATTAGAGGAATTTGTTGTTTGAGACCTGGTCGTGTTGGCTTGAGTGATAATATTGAGGTGATTTCAATAGTTGGGGACTTCTTGGAACACTCCAGAATCTATCATTTTCATAACAATGGAAAAACCCGGACTTATGCTGGAAGTGCTGATATGATGGTGAGAAGTTTTGACAAACGATTAGAATCCTTGTTTCAAATAGAGGCACCCCTATTGGAAAAGCAATTGATGAATATTATCTCTTATAATCTTCGGGATAATGTGAATTCATATGTAATGCAAGAGGATGGGACTTATTTACCGAAGCAACCTTTGGAAGGTGAGTTCGAATTCAATATTCATAAAGAATTCTTTGAATTGGATATTAACCAAGTTATCCAGGTTGAACTGGTATAATCATAATCAAAACAGGCTCCGAAAGGAGCCTGTTTTGATTAAAAATCCTTTTTACTTTTTCTTCGGGTCTACTAATAAAAGAACCACACCTGCTGCCTATACGATTCCTCCAGCATAGCTAGGCCAATTCACTTCAATTTCCTTGTCCGTACTTATTTGAATTGGACCGGCATCTATACTTTCTCTTTGGTAGTAAATCTGAAACTGTTGAAAAATAGCATTAAGATATCTGCAACGATTAAGACAAGACTTAAAGTTTTATGGTTATACGGAATTCTGCCAGTACCATTATTTTCTTTGCTTTACTAGACGGGTGACAGGTGTCCGATGTTCGCCAAACTCAGCTTTAAACCTCATTTGTTATATGCTAAATTCCCTTACTGGCAAAGTAGCGTACATTCATATAAAGTTTTCATAAAGTCATTGGTTTTGGATTTGAAACAGATTTTTTAAAAGGGAAATATAATTGGAAAATCAGCACCAAACTATCTGAATCCTGAATGGACGAAATACTATCCCCTATAGATCTTAAGTATGTTTTGTTAGTTTTTACTCATCATTCCTGATCTTAACCTAATGATCCAAATCCGATAAAATAATTCTATAAAATTCAAGCTTCTATTTTTTTGTTTGGTAAGAAAGGAATTAGAGGTAGTCATTGCTTCAGTTAAGCTCACCTCCGAATGGGTTACAAGATCCTCTTTTTACTCTTGATCAACTTTGAAAATAGGCCCCTGATAGCCTTTTTTCAAAAATATTTTTTATCAAAAGTGATTTTGATATTCCTTCAATGACGCCCAAAACACCTATTATAAAAAAAAAAGAACCGCTACGCCAATCTGAATTTTGTCTCCGGTAAAAAAATGTTTTTTTAAAATATTAAATCATCGGGGAGCACATCATTCCAAGTATCAGTCCTTTTTCTAGCGTCATGGTTACATTTTCATATAGTTCCCTTTCCTTAGTTTTGATTTTATCAAATAAAAATTAATAACTCCAATAATCAAGAAAGCAAAACTAAATCCAAATGCCAAGTAGCCTAGGTCTCGAACATGGTCAAGTTTTTCAACTTCGAATAAGGCTATTCCGCTAATTAGGAAATAGAGTGTGGTCCTGATGTAGGAGAGGAGTGTCCGTTGATTTGCCAAAGTTGTCCGTTGTCTTGCCAAATAATCACGAATTATCAATTCATTTTCAAGCTCATTTTTCATATTTGTAACATATCATTTATTTATACTAATTATAAAATTTAGGAAAAAAATTCACTTTTTTTTCCTTTTGATTTTTCTTGGTGGAAATGTCTTAGCTCAAGATAATGAAGAATTAACTAAGGCAGATTCTAGCTATTTTCGCTAAAAGAAATCTCGGGTGGCTTATCTTGAATCAAGCCTCATTTAGTGGGAACTGGCAAGGTGGAGGCGTTAATCCGATTGCTGTAGGAACGTTTCTAAATGGTAGCGCAAATTATGCGAAGGAAAAATGGACATGGGATAATACCATGGATTTTATATATGGTGTGGTAAAGAACAAAGGGGAAGATGGAAGGAAATCAAATGCCCGTATTTTCTTAGATTATAATGTCGGATACAAGTTAAGTTCGAAATGGAATTATTTCTTTGCAGCGAATTTTTTATCATAATTTGCCCCGGGTTATACATCTTCTGATACTGATAAAACCTTGATTTCTATATTTGCCAATCCTGCTTATTTTACCACTAGTATTGGATTTGAGTACAAGCTAAGAGATGAGTTTAGCCCAAAATTGTCTCCATTCTCTCCGCGTTGGAGATTTGTTACCGATACAGAGTTTTATTTGAATCTACCTTATAATTATGTAGTAAAAGTAGGAGAGACTGTTCGTCACGATTGCTTGGCTTTTAGTGTATTTATGGATTGGAATAAGAAGCTCTCAGAGAATTTGACTTTGTAGATGCGTTATCACATTTATGCGAATTACGAGACACTTGCTTTCGATACTATCGATTATTGTTTAGATAGAGCTTTGACTGCCAAAGTTTCTAATCTAATTAATGTCAGCTTAACCTCTCTGAGCATCTATGATATCGATCAGAACAAAAAAATCCAATTTAGTCTGGGGTTAGCACTTGGAATTGCATTTAAACGTGGTAACTTCCCTTTGAAGAAATAATCGAAACAAATTTTTATTTGGCATTTTGATTTAATCATAAATGTATTATTTTTGAAGTCATTGTGATAGTTAAATAATAGTTGGTTTAGTTTTCAAATAAAGGGCAGGAGATTTTCTCCTGCTTTTTTATTGCCTCTCTTTAAATAATTCTATTTTTTTATAATTTATAATGAAATTACCAAGAAAAGACTGGCTAAATTTTTTACTTCTTCAAAATACTTGTGTTTATAATTCCTGTTACTAGGGCAATAGTAACTATGCGAGGATATGTTTTGGGAAGTTCAATTTTGATCCTTTTTAGCTAATATTAATATCAATTCCCATTACTTAGTCACCAAGAGATTAAGTTTTTGGCAAGGTTAACTCCTATGATCTTCCAAGTCCTCTTTGCTAAAAAAAAATAAAAAAAAGCCCAAACTTTCGTCTGAGCTTTGTGCACTCGGAAGGATTCGAACCCTCAACCCTCAGAGCCGAAATCTGATATTCTATCCAGTTGAACTACGAGTGCCTATTTTCTATCTACCCTCAAGTACATCTTGTACCTTATCAGCAGCTTCTTTCAATGTGGTCGCAGAGAATACTTTCAAGCCAGACTCATCGATAATTTTAGCTCCTTCTTCTGCATTCGTTCCCTGTAAGCGAACGATAATTGGAACTCTAATATCTCCGATGGTTTTGTAAGCTTCTACTACACCACTCGCGATTCGATCGCACCTTACGATTCCACCGAAAACGTTAATCAAAATAGCTTTTACATTTGGGTCCTGAAGAATGATTCGGAAACCAGCCTCTACTGTTGTAGCATTTGCCCCTCCTCCTACATCTAGGAAGTTAGCAGGCTCACCGCCGACTAGCTTGATCATATCCATCGTAGCCATTGCAAGACCAGCACCATTCACCATGCAACCCACGTTTCCATCAAGTTTCACATAATTAAGACCAGACTTCCCTGCTTGTACTTCCAATGGATCTTCTTCGGCCTCATCTCTAAGTTCAGCGAGATTTGGATGACGGTAAAGTGCATTGTCATCCACGTTTACCTTTGCATCTACTGCTAGGATTTTGTCATCAGAAGTTTTGAGGACCGGGTTAATTTCAAATTGAGATGAATCTGTACCTACATATGCATTATAAAGAGCAGTGATGAATTTCACCATTTCTTTAAAAGCTGTGCCGGTAAGGCCTAATTTGAATGCCACTTTTCTTGATTGGAAGCCCTGAAGCCCAACCTTTGGATCGATCCACTCCTTGATGATTTTTTCAGGATGGTGCTCAGCTACTTCTTCGATGTCCATTCCACCTTCTGTGGAGGCCATGATCACATTGGATCCGGTCGCTCTGTCTAAAAGGATAGACATGTAATATTCTTTTGGCTCGGAAGCTCCTGGATAATACACATCCTCAGCTACTAATACCTTATTTACTTTTTTACCTTCTGTTCCAGTTTGGATGGTTACCAAAGTGCCTCCAAGCATTCCGGCTGCTTTTTCTTTGACATCTTCAAGCTTTTTAGCTAGAACAACGCCGCGGGAACCAGTCTCATTGACAGTTCCTTTTCCACGACCACCTGCGTGAATTTGTGCTTTGATTACGAACCAAGAAGTGCCAGTTGCAGCATTTAGCTTTACAGCAGCTTCGTGAGCAGCCTCAGGGGAATCGGCAACAATACCCTCCTGAATTTTTACTCCGTAACTTTTTAGTACTTCTTTAGCCTGATATTCGTGAATATTCATTCTGTCCCAATTTTTGCCCGAAGTTAAGGCCAAAGTGTCGATAAATCAAACCAACTTCTTTCCTTTTTTCGAGGAAAAAGCCTTTAATTCCTGAATTTGAGGGATTTATTCTATTTTTACAGATATAAAAAAACTTAGAATGCTGAAAGCCAACGGAATCCATAAAGCCTATGGGAATCTACAAGTTTTAAAAGGTGTGGATCTTGAAATTGCACAATCAGAAATCGTTTCTATTGTTGGCTCTTCAGGAGCCGGAAAAAGCACCCTACTGCAAATTTTAGGAACGCTAGATAAGCCTGATTCTGGAGAACTTGAGATGGATGGAAAAAACCTTATTAAACTTAGAGGTGAAGAGTTGGCTAGATTCAGAAATGAACGAATTGGCTTTATTTTTCAGTTTCACAATCTTCTGCCAGAATTTACTGCCTTAGAAAATATACAGATTCCTGGGTTTATCAGAAATTCGAATGAGAAAGAACTCTCCAAGAAGGCAGCAGAATTGGCAGAAATACTAGGTATCAGTAACCGATTAGATTCTAAACCGGCAACGCTAAGTGGGGGAGAGCAACAACGAGTTGCTGTAGCCAGAGCACTAATCAATAGCCCCGTAATTATTTTTGCAGACGAGCCATCAGGTAATCTAGATACTCAAAATGCAAGAGCACTTCATGAGTTGTTTTTTACGCTACGAAAAGAGCTTGGTCAAGCTTTCGTTATCGTGACACATAATGAAGAGCTTGCCGCTATGGCAGATCGAACTGTAACTATGAAAGATGGATCAATCCTTACAGCGTAGCCTTATTTCTTGAGTTTTGCCAGCATGGAATTGATATGTCCTTTCGATTCAAACATTTCTGAGAATACACCTGCAATTTTACCGGATTCATCAATCAAATAGGTGACTCGCTTTGGCATTTTAATCAACGGTATTAATGCATCGTAAGCTTTACAAACTTTACCGTCCGGATCAGAAAGCAATTCAAAAGGAAGTTTATGTGCTTTTTTAAACTTTAAATGGCTTTCGATTGAATCTCTACTGACACCCAAAACAGGAATGTGCAATTCGCGAAAAGCCTCAAACTGGTCTCGAAATTCGCAAGCTTCCGCGGTGCATCCAGGAGTAAAATCCTTTGGGTAGAAATAGAGAATGAAACTTTTCCCTTTTAAATCTACAGAGGAAGATAGGGGCGAGCCATTTGTTGATGCCAGCGAAAAAGAGGGGGCAGATTTGCCAATAGATAATGCCATAATATGATTTTAACATTACAAATGTTGAAAGGTTTTTTGGGAATACCATTCTGATAGAAAGGTTGAACTTTAATAATCCTTTTTACCTTTGACCTTTGTCTCTAAAAACCAACCGATTTTGAAAATCACGAGTGTTCAGTCCATGCTAGTGTCAGGGGTGTTTTTTGCGTTGATGAATGTTTCTGTGAAATTTATCCCACACATTCCCGCGATTGAGATCATCTTATTCCGCTCGCTTTTCAGCTTGGTTTTCAGTTTTTTAGTATTGAAGCAGCTTGGAGTATCTGTATTCGGGAATAATAAGAAGTTACTGATTATTAGAGGGATTGTAGGTTCTATTGGATTGATTTCTTTTTTCTACACACTACAAAAGATTCCTTTAGCATCTGCAGTTACTATGCAATACTTGTCTCCAATTTTCACCACGATCCTAGGGATTTTTTTGGTCAAAGAGCGGGTGAAGCCTATTCAATTCCTATTCTTTGGGGTTTCCTTTGCTGGTGTGATTGTACTTCAGGGCTTTGATGCGCGAGTTAATTTACTCTATGGATCGATAGGAGTGGTGTCGGCTTTATTTTCAGGACTTGCTTATAATGTGATTCGAAGGTTGAAAAATACGGAACATCCACTCGTGATCATTTTCTATTTTCCTTTGGTTACCCTTCCAGTAGCTTCGATTGTAAGTTATTTTACTTGGATTCAACCTATTGGTTGGGATTGGGCAATTTTACTTTGGATTGGTATGTGTACCCAAGCGGCTCAATATTTTATGACTGTGGCATACCAAAATTCAAATGTTTCTAAAGTTGCCAGTTTGAGTTACCTCGGGATTCTCTACGCATTGTTTTTTGGGTTTATCTTCTTTGGAGAAACCTTTGGAGCAATGTCTTACGTGGGTATGGGATTGGTTTTAGCAGGGATTTTATTGAATTTAAGGGAAAAGTAAGTTTATCATCAGTAGCTAAAGTATTTAGTAAAAATGAAAATCACCAAAGATCTCTACCAATCTTCACTCGCTTTGCTGACTGATTTCTATCAGCTCACTATGGCTTATGCTTATTGGAAATCTGGAAAAGCAGAACAAGAGGCTGTTTTTAGTTTATTTTTTAGAAAGCATCCTTTCCAAGGAGGCTTTACGTTAGCCGCCGGATTGGATTATGTGATTGATTATTGCAGGGATTTTAAATTTGAAAAAGCGGATATCACTTTTTTGGCTGATATGAAATCAAAAGACGGAAGCCCTGTTTTTGAGGAAGAATTTTTGAAATATTTAGCAGCAATGAAATTCACCTGTGATATTGATGCGGTCGAGGAAGGAACAGTTGTCTTTCCAAATTCACCATTGGTTCGGGTCAAAGGTCCTTTGATCCAATGCCAACTTTTGGAAACCGCACTTTTAAATATTCTCAATTTCCAGACCTTAATAGCCACTAAAGCTGCACGAATAAACTTGGCCGCAAAAGGGGAACCCGTACTGGAGTTTGGATTGCGCAGAGCACAAGGAATCGATGGTGCGTTGGCAGCTTCTCGGGCTTCTTACATTGGCGGATGCACTTCGACGAGTAATGTTATGGCGGGGAAGCTATTTGGGATTCCAGTTGCAGGAACCCATGCTCATAGCTGGATTATGTCCTTTGAGACTGAATTGGAGGCATTTGAAGCTTATGCTGACGCATTTCCAGATCAGTGCATTTTTCTAGTAGATACTTATGATACAATAAATGGGGTGAAGAATGCGATTAAAGTAGGAAATGCACTTCGAGCCAAAGGAAAAGAAATGGCAGGAATCCGAATTGACTCGGGTGACTTAGCTTATTTTTCTAATAAAGCCCGAGAAATGCTAGACGAAGCAGGCTTTCCCGAAGCTAAAATCGTCGCGTCAAATGACTTGGATGAGCATATCATCACTTCCCTCAAAGCACAGGAAGCTTCGATTAATGTTTGGGGAGTTGGGACCAAACTCGTAACGGCATATGATCAGCCTGCTTTAGGTGCAGTCTATAAACTAGCTGCAATCCGAAATGAAAAAGGTGATTGGGAGCCAAAAATCAAACTTTCGCAGCAGTCCTTAAAAATAAATATTCCAGGATTCCACAATGTGAAGCGCTACTATTCAAAAGAAAAAGCAGTAGCTGACATGATTTATTTGGAGGATGAAGAAATAGATCAAAAGGGTGTAATCATCATCGATCCTATAGATCCCACTCGAAGGAAGCGCTTGATGCCAGCTTTTTATCAGGAAGAGGTTCTTTTGAAGCCAATTTTCAGAAAAGGTAAGTCTTGCTATGTCTCACCCAGTATGGACGAGATTAGGGCACGATCTAAAAAGCAATTGGACTCTTTAGATAAAACACATAAGCGTCTGGTTAATCCTCACCTTTATCCCGTAGGCTTGGAGGAAAATCTCCATAAGCTACGTATGGAGCTGGTCTTAAAAGCAAAACAATTTGATAATGGAAATGACTAAACGAGATGCACTCCTTATAGTAGATGTACAAAATGATTTCCTTCCCGGCGGGGCACTGGCAGTTTCCTCTGGAGATCAAATCATTCCTTTAGTTAATTTGATTCAATCCAAATTTAATTTTATAGTAGCTTCTCAGGATTTTCACCCAGCAGATCATAAAAGTTTTGCTGCGAATAACCCGGGTCGAAAAGTTGGGGATATCATAGACTTGGATGGTCTAGATCAGTTTCTTTGGCCTGTTCACTGTGTCCAAGGAACAGATGGGGCTGATTTTTCAAAAGCACTTATACAGGAGAATTGGAATAAAATCTTTCAAAAAGGAATGAATCCAGAAGTAGATTCCTATTCTGGATTTTTTGATAATGCCAAAAGAGGGGATACAGGACTATCTGAATTCCTCAAGGAAAATCAAATCGAACGAGTTTTCATTTGTGGTTTGGCTTTAGATTACTGTGTGATGTTCACTGCATTAGATGCCTTGAATGAGGGTTTTGAGACATTCCTGATCACAGATGCTACCAGACCGGTAAATGTAAAACCTACAGATGGAGAGAATTCGCTCCGAGAACTCGCAGCGGCAGGAATCAAATTGATTACTAGTAAAGAGCTTTAAAATATCTGATTATGTTTGAGTACAATCCAGAAAAACACTATCCGACTGAAACCGAAAGTCGAGTCGTCATCCGATTCCAAGATTGCGATCCATTGCGCCATTTGAACAATGCCAAATACTTTGATTACTTCTTTAATGCCAGAGAAGATCAAGTACCAAAGCTTTACGGATTAGAAATCATCGACTTGATTCGAACTTACAAAGCTGCATGGGTGGTTTACAATCATAATATCAGCTATGTCAAGCCCGCAATGGTCGGTGAATGGGTCCGGATTATGAGTCGAACCATATGGCATAATCATAATACAATTGTGGTGGAATATTACATGACTGATGATTCGAAAACACAGTTAAAAACCATGCTATGGTCCACCATGCGCTACGTAACTCTAGCAGAAGGAAAGTCGACAGATCATACCGGAGCAGTAAAAGATTTTTTAAAAGCCACTTCTGGAAATCTGGACTATTCGACAATCTCAATCAAAGACAGGGTCAAGCAAATTGCGCTAGAACTTAAGAAATGATTTAATCTAAGTAAAGTGGATGAGTCCTATCGGACAAAACCTGTACATAACCGTACAGGTTTTTATTTTTCAACTAGTTTGATTTCAGAAGATTAAAATTATTCTCAAAATTACTTTTTGATAACAAGTAAAATTTCATGCAACCTGCAAATCAGCCTGAATTGTCAAAAACTGTTCGGCTCCGTGACAATCGGACGAAGAACTGTGCTCTTTTGAGACAGCTTTTTTGAGAAAGTATGCGCGACACCAAATTTAATTTGGTCTATATGTTATTTTTTTTAAAAATTTGGGATGGAGAAAAGCGCATAAAAATGAAGTCTTGGCATGGATGGTACGGCCTTCGCAAGAGGATGAGCATAACGTAATAACCAACAAAACACTAAACCAACATTATTATGAAAACGCTATTCACTTTCGCACTTGCAGGACTTTTTGCAACCAGCAGTTTTGCTGCCAATGAAAACGAAGACTTGATGGCACTGTCAAGTGTAAATGCAAGATTTCAAAAAGTAAACGTACTCCTTAGAGAGGGTATCGGCAAGGCTAAGATCGCCATTATGGATGAAGATGGGAAAATTCTTCATCAACGTAAAGTAAGAGTTCAAGAAGACGTGATGGTCCCTTACAGCTTGGATGATCTTCCAGTAGGGGAGTATCAAGTAATGATTTCTACCGTAGACGAGGAGGTGGTTTATACCGTGGAGACTTCCGAAAGATTTCCGGGAATCGTAAGCTACCCTTTGATGGCTTATGGGAAATTAGTCGATGATCACACCATCAATCTTGCCGTGATCGGATTAAATGAGCCAGGAGTCGATGTGAAAATAAGAATGGAAAGAGGAGATAAGATTATTTATCAAGAGAAAATCGATCAGTCAGAAGGATTTAGAAAAGACTTCATTTTAAATGGGATTGATCCTTCAGAAGTCTATTTCGAATTGAAGGATGCACTAGGAAGAACTCGAATAATTCATTTCTAAATTTTAAAACCAATCCGATCAAGCCCAGTTTCTAAAGAAGCTGGGCTTTTTTGATTTTGGAATATTCATTTATTTAGCATTGAATATGAGCTATGCTGAGTGTTATTTTGATAACATATGAGCTGCAAGCTCTTGAGCGACATGTTCTAAATCAATTCCTAATTGGCTTTTATTGACTTGCAAAACCTGATATTTTTCCCGGTTAGGCAATTGCTCAAATCCATAATATGCTCCAAGAATTCCTCCTGCCACTGCAGCTGTCGTATCATTGTCCCGACCGTAGTTGACTAGAAAAATCAAACTTCCCATAAAGTCAAAATCCGTATAAATCATAGCCGTAAGTGTCTGAAGCCATATTTCACCAGCATGAAAAGGCATATCTTGCAATTGCTGATCTAAGGCTTCAAAGGCTGCAATAAGCGCTGGACTTTCTGCAGTGAGTCCTGCAGTTAAACTATCCAGTTTTTTTGATTCCGAGCTGATTAGCAGGGCATTTTGTAGGATTCCATTTGCCGTACGTCCCACAAGCCTGCTTTTAGAGTAGTTGGCGGGATCTTTTTGTAGCGCTGCCAAAAGACTGTCAGGAGTAGCTCCTTTTTTCATTCCTGCAGCAGTCATAGCTGCTGCTTGAGCTGTGAGGTCTTTAGCATAACCAATATCATAAATGGACAAGGTGTAAGCTTGTCGATAAGCATATTCTGGATCTCCGGGGAAGTATGAACCTAAAGATGGTGCGTAAAGCAGACCCGCGCAAACCATTTCTCCTCCGTAAAATTTTCCCAGAGAATCTGCATAGCCGACCAGATTATTTTCCATAAAAGGAACGCTAACTTTCGCCCATTCCTGAAGCCAGCCAAGCTTGAGATTTACGGATTCAAAGGACTCCGGCAAGGTATCTTTAATAGCTTCGAATTCTTTCGTGTAGTTTTCATATTGTGAAAGTATATGCTTAGCAAAATCTTTCGCTTTCAGTTTGGCAGAAGGTTGCGTTAGTAAAAATCCACTTGTCAAAACTTTCCATCGAGTATCGTCCGTAGTACCTCCAGACGGAAGATTAGGAACCCAAATTCCTTCAGGCGAAACTTCGCGAACCATGGAGTCAAGCTTGTCTACAAACCCATATTTCGCCGAAATATCTTCTCGAGTCCACATTTCTGTAGGTGCTCCCATCGCATCACCGATAGCCGAGCCAACGAGCATGCCTAAGATTTTATCATATAGTTCGCTTTCGGTGAGTCCACTGATTTTAAGTTTATCATATTTGGGCTCCTCTTTTTTATTACAAGAGGAAAGAATCAGCATTAAAATTAAAACATAGTAGATTCTTCTCATGAGTTAACCAATTGATGTGAAGCGGATTCGAGGAGTTCTTCTTTTTCTGAAAGATTCAACTGTAGCGGAAGTTGTGCAATTCCAATCAATCTCCGCATAATTTCGATGGCTTCATATTTGTTGATTTTTGCTTCTGAGTAGCTGTTCTTATATTTTTTCAAAAAGTCTGATTTCAGGGAATCTGCTTGTCTACTCAATTTGAAATGGGCAAAAAGGACTCCAAGGTCAAATTCCGGATCTCCCATAAAACCAAACTCTGGATCAATGATTCTGATTTCTTTACCGACTTGAAGCCATGAAGTAGGGTAGAAGTCTCCATGAATCAAGGTTTTTCCAGTTGCCAAATATTTCTCACCCAAGTTTTGGGTTACTTTTTTTAATTTATTATCCCGCTTGTATGTTAAACTTAATGCTTGCAAACCAGGCTGAATTGTATCTAAATCAAAGCCATTCTCTTCCTCAAATGGGAAGTTGAAAATATGAATATGATTGAGTCTCTTCATTTCCAGGTTTTCTGGAAAGCTGGAGACTTTCAGGCTATGAAGCGCATTAAGATATACTGCGAGTTGAGCAATGATAGATTCTGAAAGCGAAAACCCTTTGCTGTAGATTTCCATAAAATCAACCACCTTTCCAAGATCCTCAATTAGAAGAATATAATTTTCGGGATCATAGTGATACACTTTTGGCGAAAAAGAAGATAGAACCGGATCAGATTCCATCAAGGAATAAAACTTTTTTTCCACCATAATTCTATCGATCGGGGCAGGTATTTGTGGAAATTTGCGAACGTATGGTTTGGATTGTTTTAAGATGACCAATCGATGATTGGTAGCGATTCTGAGGACTAGATTCATATTGCTTTCCCCAGCTATTTCTGATTTATTGGGCTTTTCTCCTGAATTCCATATCGGAAGATTTGATAAAGTTTCTACCGTACTAGTTTCAGATAAATCGATCATTTGTGTTGGTTTTTTCGCTTAAGTTAAACTACTAATATTTTTATTTCGTGGATAGTTTCATTTTTCAGGAAAAATCAATGCTGAAATAGCTCAGGTAATGTACAAACGGTGCGGAAGCTCCTTGTAAAATATGCTATTTTTGAAAAGAATTAAACCCGATTAAATGCCATGTTTGGACTACCACGAACGATCTTCACCGAGGAGCATGATCTTTTTAGACAAGCCGTCAAAGAATTTATAGCAAAAGAAATTTCGCCCTATAATCAAGAGTGGGAGAATCAGAAAATGGTTTCTCGAGAAAGCTGGTTGAAACTAGGGGAAAATGGATTTCTTGGAATTCAAGCTCCTGAGAATTTGGGAGGAATGAATATTTCTGATTTTCGATACAATGCAATTTTGATTGAGGAATTGGGGTTAAGTGGCTGCTCAGGCCCGGCTATTGGATATCCGCTACATTCCGATATAGTAATGCCTTATATTTTACATTATGGCAATCAGGGAGTCCAAAAGAAATATATCCCCAAAATGATTTCTGGTGAATATATCGGGGCCATAGCCATGACCGAGCCAGGTGCAGGATCAGATTTGCAAGGAATGCGGACTTCTGCCATCGATCATGGAGATCATTACTTAGTGAATGGTTCAAAGACCTTTATCACGAATGGCTATTTATCAGATGTGGTAGTAGTCGCTGTCAAAACAGATCCTAGCAAGGGAGCAAAAGGTATCAGTTTAGTGGTAATGGATAACTCAATGGAAGGATATACAAAAGGTTTCCCTTTTGAAAAAGTTGGACTTCACGCACAGGATACCTGCGAACTTTTCTTTGAGGATGTGAAAGTGCCTAAGGTTAACTTACTTGGAAAAGAAGGAGAGGGATTCCAATACTTAATGCAGGAGCTGGCCCAGGAGCGATTAGTGGTTGCATTAGCTGCCGTAGCTTTAGGGGAGTATATGCTTCAGGCTACTTTAGACTATGTCAAGCAGCGGAAAGCATTTAAAAAGACCCTTTCTGAATTTCAAAATACCAGATTCAAATTAGCAGAGATGACGGCCCAGTTAGAACAGGGAAGAATCTATTGTGATCAGCTTGTGATGCTACATAATGATAGAAAAGTGGATCCGGCTATGGCCTCTGCTGCTAAATACAATATGTCCGAACTTCAATGTAAAGTTGCTGATGAATGTGTACAGCTTCATGGAGGATATGGCTATATGTGGGAGTATGGTGTGGCAAGAGCCTATGCAGACGCGAGAGTTCAGCGAATCTATGCAGGGACCAATGAGATCATGAAGGAATTGATTGCTAGAAAAATCTTGAATTAGGGATTAAAATTTGATCTTAACTCAGATTTTTTAGTAATTCAGGGAAAAATAGTTTAAACCCAAAAAACCAATTCTATGGCGGACTTCCCATGGTTCAAATTCTATCCTGCGACTGTTGACAAAACTGTAAATGTTACAGCCTATTCAAACATCTCTGAACTTTTCGATGAATGCGTAAGCAAATACGGGTCTGCTATTGCCTACGAATGCATGGGTAAAACCCTTTCATTTGAAGATTTGGATAGATTAAGTGCAAATTTTGCGACTTACTTGACCGAAGTACTCCAATTGAAAAAAGGCACTCGAATCGCTATTCAGATGCCAAATGTCCTTCAATATCCCGTGGCGATGTTTGGTGCTTTGCGAGCGGGAATGATTGTGGTCAATACAAATCCGCTCTATACCCCCTCAGAGATGAAGCATCAATTCAATGATTCAGGAGCTGAGGTAGTGGTGATTGTTGCCAATTTTGCGAATAACCTAGAAAAAATACTCTCTGAAATAGAGGCAAAGCATATTATAGTCACCGAACTTGGAGATTTATTGGGTGGCCTAAAAGGTACAATTGTCAATTTGGTCGTAAAGCATATCAAAAAAATGGTGCCTGCATTCTCGATTCCAAAGGCAGTTTCTTTTAAATCAGCATTAGCACAAGGCGCAAAGCATCATTTTACTCAGAGCAAACTCACACTGGCAGATACGGCTTTCTTACAATATACAGGTGGAACTACAGGGGTTTCGAAAGGCGCTGAACTTACCCATGCGAATATTATTGCAAACATGCAGCAGATCTCCGCTTGGATGAAACCTAAGCTGGAAGAGCGAAAGGAAATCGTAGTCACTGCACTACCACTCTACCATATTTTTGCGTTGACAGTAAACTGTCTGGCGATGTTAAAGATAGGTGCTCATAATATTCTGATTCCCAATCCCCGAGATATGCCAGGCTTTATAAAGGAGCTTTCGAAGCATAAATTCTCTGTTTTCACGGGAGTTAATACCCTATTTAATGGCTTGATGAATCAGGATGATTTTCAAAAGCTTGATTTCAGTGGATTGAAAATCGCAGTAGGAGGGGGAATGGCAGTTCAGAAAGCAACTGCTGAAAAATGGAAAAAAATAACTGGAACTCCACTTGCTGAGGGCTACGGATTGACAGAAACTTCACCGGTGGCCTCATGTAACCCAATTGATGGAACAGAACGACTGGGAACGATTGGAATTCCACTTCCTAATACTGAAATGATTATTGTCGATGATGCAGGCCAGCTCCTTCCAAATGGAGAACGTGGTGAGATCTGTATCAAAGGTCCGCAAGTCATGAAAGGCTACTGGAATAGACCTGCAGATACTGCTGAGGTAATGATGGGAGAATGGTTTAAGTCAGGCGATATCGGTATAATGGATGATGATGGATATACTCAAATCGTAGATCGAAAGAAAGAAATGATTTTAGTGTCGGGCTTCAATGTTTATCCAAATGAGGTGGAAAATGTGATCGCTTCTTGTCCAGGTGTTTTGGAAGTTGGAGTCATTGGGATGCCGGATCCCAAATCCACTGAAAAAGTAGTGGCTTATGTGGTGGCCAAGGATAAATCACTTACAGACAAACTGATAATTGCTCATTGTCAGGAATCATTGACAAATTATAAGTGCCCGAAGGAAGTTTATTTCATTGATGAGCTACCAAAATCAAATGTGGGTAAGATCTTGAGAAGAAAGATCAAAGAGGCTCATATTGAAAAAATCGGAGCTTAAAGCAAACAAACAATAAAAGTCCAAATTGAAAGATTTGGGCCTTTTATTTTAACCGCAATGGGTGCGAAGGATTCGCGGAGGAGCGCAAAGTATATTATGGATAAATCAGCGAGGCTTCTGACTTGGACCTTTATTTTTTAGTACTACCATGAATTTAATGGAATCGACACATAATTATTTGATGGTAAGAATGTCTGGAGGATTGCAGCCGGACGGGTGAGCCTTTCGGGATTTTCGGTTTTGGGCTGGTTTGCAAGCCGTTAAAAAAATGACTTAGCTCCCGAGGTACGAGGGAGATCCAGTCATTTTTAGGTGGGCAAGGCAGCCCAAAATTCCGCTGTCTCTTTATTTCAAATCAATGAATAAAGCTGCCAGCGGAAAGAAAAGACTGAGGCTTAGGGCTTTTTGGTTACTTTTTGGCCGCCAAAAAGTAACAAAGATAACTAGCTTGAATTTGGCCATATGAGCCCGAAACGTTGAAACTTCGCTTTAGTAAAATAGGTATCCTTCTTTAGACTATAAAGTTTTAGGCCAAAACCCATTTTGCTTCTTCAATAAAGTCAGGGTAGAACCGTTTTTTATGTAAAAAATTATAAATCAAGTACTTGGAATTGGTCCTAGCGATTGTTTTTTCTAATTTTTCCTATAAAAGAGATATAAAAAAAGGTCCAAGTCTGAAGACTTGAACCAAAATGAATAAAATTGAAGCATGTTTATCTGAATGAAAATGGAATTACTAAATAAGTCCAATTATCAGATATTGGATATCCAACATCGGACACCCGGTATCAGACTTTTATATCACTGTTTCGAAATAAGCGATTGTCTTAATAAGTCCTTCACGAAGCGCAACTGTTGGCTCCCAGTCCAATTCTTTTTTTGCTAAATCGATTACCGGTCTACGTTGCATAGGATCATCTTGTGGAAGAGGTAGGAAAATCAGTTTACTCTTACTATTTGTAAGTTCGATTACCATTTCTGCCAATTCAAGCATGGTGAATTCACCTGGATTCCCAATGTTTACTGGTCCAGTAAATCCGTCCCGACTATTCATCAAGCGGTACATTCCTTCGATATTATCATCTACATAGCAGAAAGATCGGGTCTGCTTTCCATCTCCATACATGGTGATATCCTGACCTCTCAAAGCCTGTACGATAAAATTACTTACCACGCGGCCATCGTTTGGATGCATTCGTGGTCCGTAGGTATTGAAGATTCGCATCACCTTTATAGCAACCTGGTGCTGACGGTAGTAATCGAAAAATAAGGTTTCTGCACATCTTTTACCCTCGTCATAGCAGGCCCTTGGTCCTAATGTATTGACACTGCCTTTATAACTTTCAGGCTGAGGATGTACTTCAGGATCACCATAGATTTCTGAGGTACTTGCTTGAAGTATTTTGATTTTCAAGCGCTTAGCTAGTCCAAGCATGTTCATCGCTCCAATCACAGAGGTCTTAGTGGTTTGTACCGGATCAAACTGATAATGAACCGGAGAAGCTGGGCAAGCGAGATTGTAAATCTCATCTACTTCAACATAAAGTGGATGAGTGACATCATGCCGAAGTAATTCAAAATTCTTATTATCAAGAAGATGGTGGATATTTCTCCGGTTTCCGGTAAAAAAATTATCTACACACAAAACCTCATTCCCTTCTTTTAAAAGGCGGTCGCAAAGGTGACTTCCTAAAAAACCTCCTCCACCAGTTACTAATATTCTTTTCATGTTTTAATCAATCTGTTAAAAATACGTTAGCCAAAAATAGGAAATTGTTTCAAATAAGAAGGGCTCCAAAATTTAGTTAGGTTAAAACCAATCTTCTTTCATAGCTATTGTAGGGTAATTACTCGATTTCAATCGTTCAGCGAGTGATTTGATTTTTACGAGTTCATATTCCATGAAGTAGTTAGCTGTTTCCATTTTCCCAAAATAGAAATTCTGATCTGATTCCACTCGAGCCATTCTTTCTCTGGCTGATCGAGCCTGATTCAACCACATCCAACCCATCGCTAATAGCCCGCAAAGTTCTAGGAAAAGCGTTGCATCTGCCAAGAAAATGGCTGGGCCTTCTTTTGATTTTTGGAGCACGATGTTCGCTGTGGCATTGGTAGTGACCAAATAGCTTTCTAGGGTGAGCGCCAATGCTTCACATCCAACAGTCAATTTTGCTTTGGCTATGCTTTTTAAGATCTCTTGATTGAGCATTTTCCACCCTAAACCATCATGAATCAAGACTTTTCTGCCTAATAAATCCATTCCATGAATTCCTGTGGTTCCTTCGTGAATTGGATGGATTCTCGCCTCTCGGTAATATTGCTCCACTGGGAAATCCGTCGTATAACCCGCTCCTCCTAAAATCTGAACAGCAGCCGAGGTGCTTTGAAGGCCCATTTCTGAGGGGTAGCTTTTTGCGATTGGAGTCAAAAGATCTAAAAGTGCTTCTTGTTTGGCTTTGATCGCCTCATCTAGTTCATGGCTGATCTCATCTGACAGTTTGGTGCAGTAGAGTAAGAGTGCCATGGAGCCTTCAGTGATACTTTTTTGAAAAAGTAACATCCTTTTTACATCTGCGTGAGCAATGATCGGTACTTGAGGTTTGCTAAGATCTTTTTCATCGATTTTTCTGCCTTGTGGCCGTTCCTTTGCATAAGTCAGTGAAGCTTGATAAGCAGCCGTAGCAATGGCCACCGCATTCATTCCCACTCCAAGACGCGCTTCATTCATCATTTGAAACATATATTTCAAACCTAGATTGGGTTCTCCAACAAGATAGCCTTCACAGCCATTGTTTGAACCGATCATCAAATGTGCAATTGGTGCGCCCTTGTAGCCCATTTTATGATAGATCCCTTCGGTCAAGACATCATTGGATTCTCCTGAATCGACTCTTTTTTGAGGCACTACAAATAAGGAAATACCTCTAGTACCAGCAGGTGCTCCTGAGATTCTTGCAAGCATGAGGTGAATTACATTATCTACCGCGTCGTGGTCACCACAGGAAATATAAATTTTCTGACCCTTGATTAAATAAACTCCTTCCTCATCCGTAGGCTGGGCACTTGTACTCAAGTCAGAAAGTGAGCTTCCTGCATCGGGTTCTGTCAAGGCCATTGTTCCCTGCCATTCTCCAGAGTACATTTTAGGAGTGAATTTTTCTACCAAAGCATTCGAACCAAACGTTCGAATCAGATTGGCAGCGCCCGTAGTCAAAAAAGGAAAAACACTCGCAGAATAATTAGCGGCTTGTAGAATAAAACCAGCTGCTAAATGAATTGTCCAAGGGAGTTGCTGGCCTCCTTCGGCATAAGAGAAAGTCGCATTGATCCAGCCATCCTCACCGAACTGCCGAATAATGGCTTTCATTTCTGGATGGATTTTTATTTTTCCCGATTCCAAGGTGGGTTCCTTCCGGTCCATTTCGGTAAGTAGGGGATAGAGCTTTTTATTTGCGATCTGGTCTGCAGAATCCAAAATTAGCTTAAAGGTCTCTTCGTTATGATCTGCGAAAAAGGGGATCTGGGTTAATTGAAGACAGTCTAAATTTTCAAAAAGTTGAAAATCCAATTCTTGTCTTGAATAGAATTTAGGCATGATTAAGATTCTGGTTTATCCAAATATCGGATAATTTTGGCAGGATTACCTGCAATAACTACATCTTCTTGGAAGCTTTTGGTTACCACTGAGCCGGCGCCGATCACTACTCGATCTCCAATTGTAACTCCAGGACAAATTACACTGGAACCTCCGATCCATACATCATTTCCAATAGTGATCGATTTTCCAAACTCCATAAATTCTCCTCTTGGTTTAGCCTCAATTGGATGCGTCACTAGAATTGAACATTCGGTGCAATAAAAACCCGATCTCCAAAAGTCACTTTGTTGACATCTAGTACTACGCAATTGAAATTGAAAAACACGTCATCTCCCACATGGATATTGGATCCGTAGTCGCAATAAAATGGAGGTTCAATCCAGAAGTTTTTTCCGCTGGAACCCACCAACTTCTTTACCAAATCCGCTCGTAATTCCACCTCTTTTGGATCGGAATCATTAAGCGCTTTAGTGATTTTCCTAGCTTGGAGACGCTCATTGACCAATTCCGGATCTCCGGCTTGGTACCATTCACCTGCAAGCATTTTTTCTTTTTCAGTCATTTTTTTTCGCAAAAATCAACGCGGCTTCCACTCCTCGGATTTCTGCAAGGCCCTTGAGTCTTCCAATTGCGGAATAGCCTGGGTTAGTCTTTTTGGTCAAATCATCCAGCATCTGGTGACCATGATCTGGGCGCATGGGAATGCTTTTTTGTCTAGCGGCTTGTACTTTGATGATTTCATTGATCACGCTGATCATGGGCACATCACCTTCGAGGTGGTTATCCTCGTAGAAGTTACCGTCAGCATCTCGCTTTGTACTTCGCAAATGAATGAAATGAATATTTTTTCCAAATTCCGCGACCATTGCTGGTAAGTCATTGTCTTCTCTCACTCCAAATGATCCGGTGCAGAAAGTAAGTCCATTGAATGGGCTAGGTTGATCTTTCAGGATTCTTCTAGCATCAGCCGCAGTACTCATGATTCGGGGTAATCCGAAGAGCGGGAATGGAGGGTCATCGGGGTGAATTGCCATAGATACGCCGCAAGATTCTGCCACCGGGACAATGGCATCTAGGAAAAGGCGTAGGTGATCAGCAAGTTTAGCCGCATCGATTCCTTTATACGTCGCTAGCATAGCCTTGAACTCTTCCATCGTATAGCCGATCTCTGATCCAGGAAGTCCTTTGAGTATATTATCTACAATCATTTGATGCTTGGCAGGCGTCAATGAATTGTAATAGTTTTTCAGCTCATCGTATTCTTTCTGACTTAGTTCTTCTTTTGCACCAGGGCGATTCAAAATAAACAGATCGAAAGACTGCACTGCTTTTTTCTCAAAAAGTAATGCTTTTACGCCATTTGGAAGCTCATGCTCAAGGTCTGTCCGAGTCCAGTCTAGGATAGGCATGAAGTTATAGCAAATCGTAAATATTCCCTCAGCTGCCAAATTCCGGATGGTTTGCTGATAGTTTTCTATTTGTTTTTGATAATTACCAGAGCGGGTTTTGATTTCTTCATGTACTGGTACAGATTCCACTACTGACCAAGTGAGGCCTGCAGCTTCAATGATTTCTTTTCGTTGCTTAATTTCTTCTTGGCTCCAAACTTCACCATTTGGAACATGGTGCAAGGCCGTAACGATTCCAGTTGCGCCAGCTTGTCTTATGTCGCGAAGGCTTACCGCGTCTTTAGGTCCATACCACCGCATGGTTTGTTGCATTTTGATCATTTTATTGGAGAATAAGGGATTAGAGAATTGAGAATAAGAGTCCCGATAGCTAACGGGAGATATAAGAGGTTAGAACTTAGTCATAATAGTTGAGATTAGACGCCAGAATAAGCGCTGAATCCACCATCTACAGCGATGACAGTGCCGGTGACAAATGCCGATGCATCTGCACAAAGCCAATGTAATGTTCCCAGCAAATCCTCAGGGTTGCCAAAGCGATTCATTGGTGTATGGGTTATGATTTGATTTCCTCGCTGAGTGAGGCTTCCATTTGGTTCGGTCAACAAGCTTCTGTTTTGTTCGGTAAGGAAAAAACCCGGAGCCAAAGCATTGACACGAAAATCAGCCCCATGCTTTGTCGCCAATTCCACTGCCAAAAATTTAGTGAAATTATCTATAGCGGCTTTTGCCGCAGCATAACCCATTACTCTGGTCATTGGTCTTGAAGCCGCCATTGAGGAAATATTGATGATGTTTCCTTTTCCTGATTTGAGCATCAAAGGAAGCAGTGCTTT
>JBLGAM010000046.1:0-23847 GCA_047612305.1 Planctomycetota bacterium
TTAAATTTGGTCTTTTGATTTATTATTAGACTTCTGATTTCAGCTTTCTAACTTCTTAAATAATTCCTTTCTCGGGATGTCTTCCAGTTACCGATCTCCCAAAAACTTTGAGCTCCTCGATCTGCTCATCCATATTCCCATCAGGGAAAATATGAGGCCCAATTCCGGCTTCCTTCTTTTTATAATCTAAAAACCCTATGACTACTGGTACACCTGCGCCAAGGGCAATATGGTAAAAACCCGTTTTCCATTTCTTAACAGCGTTCCTAGTCCCTTCAGGAGTCACCATGATCACTAGATCATTGCGATTTTTGAGCATTACGGTCATTGCCTCAGTATAGGTTTGCTTTCTCCCACTAGGGATGCGCTGCCGATCGATGGCAATCGCTCCAAGACCTGAAAGAATCCACCCTAATGGCCCTACCATTGCCTCTTTTTTAATGGTAAACTTTACTGGAATGTCCATCAGGAAAAAAGCAGCTCTGGCATAGAGTAAATCCCAATTTGAAGTATGGGGAACGGCAATCAATACCGCGTTCTTTACTCCTTTTGGCCACCCTCCTACAAGTGTCCACCCGGTAATCCAAAATAAAAACCGAGATAATACCTTCATCATAGTGCTAAAATAGGTTGGGATTTGGTTCCTAATTCTTGCAAGCCTGGATTTTCTTCAATGACTTTCATTGCCTGATCATAACCAGCTTGGAATAACTCTGGAGCTTTTTTAATATCAAAAACCCCATATTTCCCCAATCCTGGGGCTTCAATAAAGTAATCGCATTTTGCTTTTCTGCTATAAACGTTATAATTCATAGCCATAATCACTGACCGCTCTATCAGATTTTTCATGTTTCTAATGTTACTTTCTTCTGGAAGCTGATTACAATTAACTCCGATTACATAGTCACAAATCCCCTCTAGAGGCTCTACTGGCAAATTATTTAGGACTCCACCATCAACTAGATAGCGAGTTCCTATCACAATCGGATCGAACATACCCGGGATGCAGGAAGAAGCCATAACCGGTTTAATCAATTCACCTTCTGAAAAATAAATCGCTTTACCCTTTTTGATATCTGTGGCTGCGACTGATAGCGGAGTTTTTAGCTGCGCAAAGTCATCATGAGCAAGGTAAATTTTGAAGAGACTTTGCATCGCATCCATTTTAAGAATTCCTGTAAGGGAAATCGCCGGTCGCATGAATTTGAAATAATTCGTTTCGACAATAATCTTCAAAATTTCCTCTGGCAAATAACCTTGACAATACATTGCGCCAACAATAGCCCCAGCAGAAGTACCAGACACTTTTGTGGGAACGATTCCAACTTCGGCAAGTGCTTTAAGCACTCCCAAATGAGAAATCCCTCTTACTCCTCCACCCGAAAGGGCTAGCCCTATTTTCAATTTAGATTTCATCCAGTCTGAAAGTTTGATCTAATCTTACGCCTCTATCTGTCATTTTCACTGTGCAGCATTCATTTTCTCCATCGTGCTCTAAAAATAAGATATACTCCTCACGAGCTGCCTCTTCCAAGAATTTAGCTTTTTCATCCATTGTCATCAAAGGCCTGGTGTCATAGCCCATCACATAAGGCAATGGAATATGGCCCACCGATGGAAGCAAATCAGCCATAAAAACAACTGTTTTTCCTTTATACTGGATTTTCGGAAGCATCTGCTTATCCGTATGACCATCCGCAGTAATGAAATCAAAATCCGGAACAAAGCTTTTAGATTTCAGATCCAAAAATTCTACTTGACCGATTTCCTGCATTGGCAAAATATTATCTGATAAGAAAGAAGCCTTCTCACGAGGATTAGGAACTGTCGCCCAATTCCAATGATCCTGATTACTCCAATAAGTTGCCCTGGGAAAAGTTAATTCAAATTGACCATGAGATCCATATTTCACCCCTCCACCACAGTGGTCAAAATGAAGGTGAGTCAAGAAATTATCTGTAATCTGAGTAGGACTAACTCCTAATTTTCGCAAATTTTTATCCAAAGAGTCTTCTCCATGGAGGTAATAATGAGAGAAAAATTTTGCGTCTTGTTTATTCCCTATCCCATTGTCAATAAGAATAATCCGATCTCCAGAGACTACTAGCAATGAGCGCATTGCCCAAGTACAAAGATTATTCTCATCTGCGGGATTAGTTCGGGACCAAAGCGACTTGGGTATTACACCAAACATCGCTCCCCCATCCAATTTAAAAAACCCTGTATTTACTGTGTACAATTCCATTTTTACCAAGAAAAAAGCCCGGGCTTAAGGAATCCGGGTTTATGTATTTTTTTTATTCTACTACTACGCCCATGGCGCAGAATTTATCGATTCGCTGCTCAATTCGCTTTTCAGGCTTTACTTTATCCAACTCTTTTAAAGCTTGAGCGATTGCATCTTTGATTGTGCCTGCCATCCATTTCATATTACGATGTGCTCCACCTAGGGGCTCTGGAATAATTCCATCTATCAAGCCATTGCCTTTCATATCCATAGCGGTAAGCTTTAATGCCTCGGCTGCTTGCTCCTTGTAATCCCAAGATCTCCAAAGAATAGAAGAGCAAGATTCAGGAGAAATCACAGAATACCAAGTGTTTTCCAACATGAATACTCGGTCTCCGATTGCAATACCCAAAGCTCCACCTGATGCACCTTCACCGATAATGATACAAATCACCGGTACTTTGAGCATAAACATTTCCTTAAGGTTTCTGGCAATTGCCTCCCCTTGGCCTCTTTCCTCAGCTTCTAGCCCTGGAAATGCACCTGGAGTATCAATTAGGGTAACGATTGGTTTGCCAAACTTCTCAGCCATTTTCATTAGCCGAAGCGCCTTACGATAGCCTTCAGGGTTAGCCATACCAAAGTTGCGCTCTTGACGCTGTTTGGTATTTCTACCTTTTTGCTGCCCAATAAACATTACAGTCCTGCCATCAATATCACCAAGACCTCCGATCATTGCCTTATCATCCTTTACGTTTCGATCGCCATGCAACTCTATAAAATCAGTAGTAATTTCATAGATGTAATCTAAAGCGTAAGGTCGGTCTGAATGTCGGGAAAGCTGCACTCGCTGCCAGCGAGTCAGGTTTTGAAAAGTTTCTTTTTGCAAGGCTAAAATTTTTTCTTCCAGCGATTCAATATCCGGGGTTAAATCAATATTTCTACCCTTTGCCAACTCTTTCATTTCTTGGAGTTTTTGCTCCAAATCAGCGATGGGTTTTTCAAATTCTAAAACCATATTGGTGTTTTTTTAAGAAGAACAAAGATAAGAAATATCCCATTGTGAAAAACCCTTCTTGTGAATTGAAGGGTTTTTTGGCCAAATGAAAATTATTTACCTGAATAATAAACACATAAGCCTTTTAACTGAAAAATTTTCAGGAAGGGTATTGCGAGAAATACTGAAATACCTACATTTGCATCACTTCGAAAGAGAAGAGCATCTGAAAAGATGACGAAAAGGTAAAACCTTAATGATAATGGAGTGGTAGTTCAGCTGGTTAGAATGCCTGCCTGTCACGCAGGAGGTCGCGGGTTCGAGTCCCGTCCATTCCGCTTAAAGCCTTAGAGAGATCTAAGGCTTTTTTGTTTTCATACTTTTTGAAAAACTTCTAATCCCTTCTTAAAACAAAATAGCGTAGACTTTCTGTCACACTGGACCTCGCAATTCCTTACTACTTTCGGATTGAGTCACGTTTCCAGAAAAATTATTTATAAACCACAAAAGCCGCAGCGAAGGCTGCGGCTTTTGTGGCTCTATACTTTTTCAAAAATGGCTTCTTTGATCCTCAATTATTAAGATGTTTCTCCCAATTCCAGCTATCTCGCATAGAATCTTCCAAGGTTTTTGAAGGAGTCCATCCCAAAACCGAATTAATCTTTTTAGTATCTGCCCAGATTTTTACCACATCTCCAGGACGTCTTGGACCGATTTCATAATTCAATTTCACTCTATTCACTTTTTCGAAGGTGCGAATTACTTCCAAAACCGTATTTCCATTTCCAGTGCCCACATTGAATACATCATAGAAGTCTGCAGGCTTATCGTTCAAATAGGTAAACGCCTTCACATGCGCATCCGCTAGGTCCATCACGTGGATAAAATCACGAACACAAGAGCCATCCGCCGTATCATAATCGTCTCCAAAAATTGTCAGTTTCTTACGAATTCCTGCGGCAGTCTGGGTTATGAATGGAACCAGATTATTTGGTTTACCAATTGGCAATTCACCGATTTTTCCACTTGGATGCGCTCCAACTGGATTAAAATATCGAAGTGCTATCACTCGGACACCCGCCTTGCTCTTCACATAATCCACAAGAATGTCTTCGCAGATTTTTTTAGTATTGCCGTATGGACTTTCAGCATCTTTTCTTGGAGTAGCTTCAGTCACAGGAAGAACATCAGGCTGCCCATAAACTGTACAAGAGGAGGAGAAAACCAGATCTGGAATTTTATTTTCAGCCATAAAAGCCAATAAAGTGACCAGCGATCCAACATTATTTTGATAATACTTCAATGGAAGCTCGGTACTCTCTCCGACCGCTTTAAAAGCTGCAAAATGAATCACGCCAGCAATCTGATGTGCCTTGGCGATTTGATCCAAAATCGATCGGTCATTGCAATCACCTTGATAAAAAGTCAATGCTTTGCCTGTGATTTCTTTCAATCGCTCTAAAACCTCAGCGTTAGAATTTGAAAGATCATCTAATATAATTGGCTCTATGCCTGCTTTAAGTAATTCCACGGCAGTATGTGAACCAATGTAGCCTGCGCCACCTGTAATTAAAATCTTCTTCATTTTACTTTAAAAATTTATTGAACAAAACTATCCAAAACCCTCATAATGCCTAGGCATATTTAGATAAAAAACTATTTAATCAGGGTGAATGAACCCATTTTATCGCTGGATTTAATTCCATCTGCTGTATTATACTCATAGCTTAATATAAATGAATACACTCCCTGTGGCATTTCACCGCCTTGAGATCCCCCGTACCAGCCTTCAGTTCCTGAATGTATCAACTGACCCCATCGATCGTAGATTATCAATTTATAGGTAATTGGACAACTAGCAATCGGTGCATAGGGCCCTTGACTTGGTATAAAACCTGTAGGCATTCGTACTTGAGGAACAGCCTCAGAAACCGTCCCTTTGCCGAGCACTTCACATCCATTTACATCTTGTACAATTACTTCATATTCACCCGAAGACAGCCCTGTAACCAAAGCACTGATACTGCTGTCCATAACCCATACATATGAATATGGCGGAGTGCCTCCGATTGGGATTACCCGAAGTGCTCCACTAAGATCTCCGGGGCAGCCAGGGCTTTCTTCCTCGAAAACCAAGCTCAATTCCTCCGGCCCTTCTACTTCCGCTTCTATAGTAACCACACAGCCTTTTGAATCTACGACATCAAAGCTATATTGATCGGGATTAAGATTCAAAATCCTTAACCGGTTTCCTGTCAGCACCGATAGGTAATCTAACACTTGATACGGCGGTGTTCCTCCACTCAAGTCCAATGACACTTCTCCATCTGATATACCAAAACAGCTTTCAAAAGTGATCGAAGCTATACTAGCGGCTAAGGGATCTGGATCATTTACCGTAATACTAAGATTTTGAGATCCACATCCAGCTAGATCGGTAAGTACTACTTGATAAGATCCAGCTGCCAATCCCGATGCTATCTTTGAATTCAAATTCGGATCGTGAGCCCATTTATATTCAAAATTTCCCGAGCCACCAATCGGCTTCAATTCAATGATCCCATCCGCATCGCCAGTACAAGAAGGCAAGATTAGCTCATCGATTTCCAAAAACAAGGCAGAAAAATCCCCTATCTCCAATATCTCAGAAACTCCAAAACAAAGCGGATTAGATGCACTGCTCTCCTCATAATAAATGCTTCGCTTGGTCGCTGAATTATCCCAAATTAAAGAAACCGTCGTGGTGTTTTGACCAGAGATCAATTGACCTCCTTCTACTGTCCAAGTATAATTTTTGCCAAGAAGCGGGAATGGAATTTCATAGGTTACAGGAGCCATTTGAACACCACAGATTCCCTCCTGACCTTTTGGTTTCACCGGGAGTATGGAGTCGGTAATTTCTACTTGTAATTCTTGAACTTCCCCTTGACAACCATTCTGGGCAACAGGAGTCGCTTTGATCGATGCTGCAGGATTAATCCCATCCCATTTGACGGTGACGGTAGAATCTGTCTGAGAAATTCTTTGACCGCCAACTACTTCCCAAAGTGCTGTTTTGAAATTGATTTGATCGGTCAGCGAATAGGTGAACTCATCCATACCTGGACAAACTGAGGTTGGACCTTGGAGTTTGGCTGCTACTTTTTTCACCTCCACTTCGAAAGTAAACTTCTCTTCACTATCGCATCGATCTTCACCAGTTGAGGCGATGACAGTCACTGTAAATTTCCCCTCCTTAACAAATTTATGGACAACTTCCTGACCGATGACTTCGGGAGATTGATCTCCAAAATTCCAGGTAAATTTGATAAACTTCGGATTATCCGGTATAATTTTCCAAGTCCCTACTTGATCCAGACAAGCGATCTTCTCCCCTTCCACTTGGAAATCATAAATGGTTTCGGTTTCATATTGGATGTTTTCAAGGTTCGTTCCTATCGAAAAGGCGTAAGACTCAATCGATCCTGAACCGTACGCATAGCCGATAAAACCTGAAGGATTACTGACAGAATTGACTTCTTTATTGATAATCACTCGAGCAAATTCGAAAGCTGAACCAGGAATATCTGCAAACTCATTACCTACTTGTTTTCCATTCACCAAGGTTTGATTCCCAGACCCTTTTGGAACAATGATCTCCAAGTAGTGAACGATATTTTGATTAAAATCTCCAATCAATTTCCCCGCCGAGAAGGTCAGGGATTTTAGCATTTGATTGGTTGGACTGAGTGTAAAAAGGGATGGATCTCCCAATGGAGCAATTCCCAATTCATTACAGCCAGCACTTTTTGCGATGACCGACACCGTTGATGGCTTGCTAGTTTCGATCAACCCTATTTCATTTTTCCCAAACTCCAGCTTCAAAAATTTACCAGCATTCAAGGTCCCGACTGCTGTACCATTAGATCTTACTACCGTTCCATTTTGCGAAGCCAAGACTTTGACAATCTCCCCGGAAGATCTTCCCGCCAATGGAATATGAATAAATGATTTCCCCCATGTCTCTGTAGGATAAGCTTGTTGGAACATATGATCTCCACTCGTACCACAAGTACCGGCGCTGGTCGTTTTATTTCCTCCAAAGACTGCAATCAGTTTACAATCGTTTGGATCATCATCCACCACTCGGACTCGAGACCCAGTCAAATCGCCATTCGCCTTAATTTGATAGCTTTCACCGGCATTCAAAGTCACATTAATAGGCGCTCCTGCAGGAACAGTATTTACCGTATTCGCAGAAGGAATAATCTCAATCTTCGTATTATTTTCAATGGCCATTACCAATAGCGTACTCTCGAAATTCTGATTACTCCCTGGAGTTTGGCCCGGTGCAAAAACATCAAAATGGGCAGTAACAAAATAGTCTTTACCCAAAGCAGTAACTGGTAAAACAACAGTGCCGTCAGAACTGTATTGCCTGCCATTGACCGCATGGACTGCCAGATCTCCCGAGGAAGTGATCCGCAAAGCCTTAAGACTGACTACTCCCGATTCCCGATGAATTAATCCCTCATCATTTCCATCAAACTCTCGGATTAATTGCTGACCAGCTTCGAGTGAAAAGGGAAAGGATTGCTTTGGGGTGGAAATAATGCCAGCGGCTTTTTCGTTTGCGGTGATGATGATAACGGCCTTATCAGGCTGGGTATTCCGTCGGTTGTTATCCATGTAACCGACATAAAACTCTCTTCCAAGGGTACTTTGGGCGAAGGTTTTTTGACAATTCAGAAGAACCGTAAAAAAAATCAAAAATCTTAAAATCAGTACATTAAATCTCATCTCCCCAATTACCTCTTGCTTTTATCTAATCAATGTAAATGTTCCCCGCTTTTCGACTACTTCAATTTTATTTTCCAGAGGAAATGTATAAGTCATCATGAAAGAATAGGTGCCTGTTGGCGACTCTTTACCTGAAGTCAAACCGTTCCAGCCTTCTCTACCTGCGTAGATCAATTGTCCCCAACGGTTATAAATGAATAACTCGTAATCGATCTCACAGTTCGAAACACCTTCAAAAAGGCTTTTATCAGAATCTGAATTAAAACCTGTTGGCATTCTTACTTTTGGTGCTTCCTCCGTTATTACTCCAGTTCCCAGACTAATACAACCACTGCCATCCAGCACAGAGATAGTATAATTTCCCTTTGACAATCCTACCAATTCATTACTTGTTCCAGTTTGATTTTCCCAAGTGAATACGTAAGGAGCGATTCCTCCTGCTGGAAATGCGAAAAGTTCACCATTACTTCCTCCTGGACAGGCTGGCTTTTGCAATCTTACCTCGACTAGGAGGGCTGCAGGAGAAACAATTTCAAATTCTAGTGGCACTGAACAACCGTTGAGGTCGATAACCTCCCAAATATATTTTCCCTGAGGCATATCATTCAACAAAAGCTGCCCTTCAAAAGAATTTGTTCCCTTAAATTCAATGGAATATGGAGGCACTCCCCCTATCATCTGAATATTAACCGAACCATCTTCTTTTCCAAAACAAGAAGTTCCTTCAGGACTTACCGCCAATACCGCCAATTGAGTTGGTTCAGTGATTTCCAAATCCTCCAGGATTTTGACACAACTGCGTTGATCTTTTACCTCAACTGTATACTTCCCAGCTTTTAACCCAGCAGCACGTTGGCCACTGAGCTGCCCATCATGAGACCATGAAATCTGATATGGCGCTACTCCACCGGTAATATTGAGCTCAATTTCTCCCGAAGCTATACCCGTGCATTTTACCAGGAGCAAGTTACTGACCTGTAAATCAAAGACTCCCGCGACGTCTATTTCAATATTTTCTGAAACCCCTTCACATAGCTGATCCACTAGGCTAAAGGTTCGGTAGCTTAGAGATCCGATGATTCCCGGCTGATCCCAAATTACCTCAACAATACCTTGATCTTCTCCTGAGGAAATTATTCCTCCAGAAATTACCCATTCGTATCCTCGGCCAGTTGAAAAGTTCGGAGCCTCATAGAAATGAGATACCGTAGGATCAAAGCAAATCTGAACAGCTCCCAAAGGCAATTCTGCTTCAATCCGCTGATTGATAACGACACTCAAAGTAATCGGCTCGCCCGGACAACCATTTTCAGTGAATGGTATCGCAATTACTTTAGCATTTGGATTAGCCGGACCCCAATTAACTAATATGGAATCTCCATAATTCTGGATGATCACTCCTCCCTCTGCCTTATAAACAACTGAATCCACATTCACCCGATCCTTTAGCTTATAAACCATCTCCTCCACATCTGGACAAACAGAGCTCTGCCCAATCAACTCAGCAGTGATTTCCAAAACAGTAACATCAAATGTCACTTCTTCCTGCTGATCGCAAGTATCTGGACTCAAGGCTGCAGAGACTATCACCTCAAAATCTCCAGATTCGGTATATATATGAGTGATATCCTTACCAGTAACAGGATCAGTACCATCACCAAAATCCCAAACAAAGTAAGTGAAATCTGGATTGTCTGGATTTATTGTCCAATTTCCTTCTTGATTCAGGCAGGCGATATTGTCCCCAGCTACATCAAAATCATATTCGGCAGCAGTCTCAAAATTCAAATTGTCCAAAGCTGCACCTACTGCAAAACCATAGGATTCCAAAAAGCCAAAACCATAAACATACCCTGTAAATCCTTCTTGGTTTGAAAGTTGATGAACACCCTGAGAAATACTGAGTCGGGCATAGGAATAACCTGGATCTCCGGGAACCGAATTAAAACTTATCCCTTGATTCAATCCATCTAATAAAGTGAAGTTCTCCGTTCCTGCCTTAACTACCACATTGACATAGTGAGCGACAATAGATTCAAGATTCAAGGCATTGAATCGAATATCTTTTAACAACTGCTCCACCGGACTATAAGTGATCATAAAGGGGTCCCCATTTAGATAATTTGGAGCAGTGATTTCATTACACTCTTGGCTTTTTGCAAAGACTGTCACGGAGGCTGGCTTATTTGTATTGATTTTCGCCGTTTCATTGACCGCAAACTCTAAGCTCAAAAATTCCCCAGCATCGATCGTACCTTGATTGACTCCGCCGACGGTCACAGTGGTCCCATTCTCTGCAGCTAGGACTTTTACTAGTTCACCTGAAGTTCTGCCAGAAAGCGCCACATGGACAAATTGAGTTCCCCAGGTATTGACTGGATAGGCTTGTTGAAAAAGGTTATCATTCGCAGCCCCACAGTTACCGACTGAGGTCCATTTATTCCCCCCAAAAACTGCAATTCGCTTACATTCATTGGCATTGTCTCCGACTACTCGCACTCTTGAGCCGGTCAGATCAGCATTTGCTTTGATCTGATAGCTTTGACCACGATTGAGTGTAATTGTCGAAGGAATAGCTGCTTGATTCCCAGAAATGGAATTGACCGAAGTAGTGATTTCAATTCGGGTATTATCCTCAGTGGCTACAATCAGGAGTTGACTTTCATCATTAATATTACCATTATAATTCACCGGTGCGGTGAGGGTCTCATAGTGAGAGGTGATCAAGTAATCTTTGCCCAGCGCACCGAAAGGCAGCACCACAGTACCATCAGCACTTCGGAACCGCTCATTGAAAGCATAGACAGAAATATTCCCATCTGAGAGAATAAAGATCCCTTTTTCAGAAATCACTCCTGAATTTCTATGGAGCACGTCAATGGATTCGGAGGGGATAATATGCGTAAATTGCTGACCTTGATTGATGGAGAAATTCATTGTATTCCCCAAATATTCAATCACTCCCGTAGCGTTTTCATTTGCCGAAATCACAATCACCGCTTGATCATAGGCATTGGGAATGATGCGATTATTATCCATGAATCCCACCCAAAACTCCTTGCCCACGGTCGATAGCTGGGCTTGAACCAAGGTTACTTGGCAAACACAGATCGAGAGAAGGAAAATGCTTCTGTAAAATTTCTTCATAGGCGACTTGATCCCAATATAATCATAGCAAGAAAATAATGTTTGCTATTCATATTAAAACATTGCGTGTATCCGCTCTATTGCATGTGCCAAAATAAAATTCTGAAAACCTTTCCCTTCGACTACGCTCAGGAACCGAATTTTAGTTTTAAGACTTGGGATAGGGAGGAAATGCGGCGGTGCCGCATTTCCTCCCTATCCCTCTAAATCCTAAAGGTGCGGTGGCCGAGCGTAGTCGAGGCCAGATTGACTTTACGTGCAGGTATCCGGATACACATATTAAAACATTACGGAAAAGGAACTTCCAAAACAGGAAGAGAAAAATAAGCAATCCCCACTTCTGGAAATGAAATATAAAATGCCCTTTTTGAAAAAATATTGAAGCGAACAGTCTTTAAAACTTGAGAAAGTTCCAGTCAAACTTCAAGCTGATTTTAGAATCATCAATTGCTGTAAAGCCTGTTTTTAAACCTAGAATCCCTTTTACGCACACCAACCAAACTTTCATCTTTCATAACTAAAGCTACTTTATCCTGAATACTTGTAGCTTCAAATCCCCCTTTATTCAAAAATGAAGGTGTGAGAACCAGCTGAAAAACTAAAGGCACTAGAAAACCAAAACCTGTTGGAGAACTTGATTTGCTAGCCATTGAACTAATTACTGCACCTATTGCAAGTACATCTGATCCTTTAGAATCACCCAATACACCTTGATTACCCCTAAAAGCCTATAGAACCAAAAAGCCAACTCCATTTGAGTTGGCTTTCCTTTTCATTTCTTGTACCTTTGTGGGCTCAAATATTCAAAAGAACCTTAAGTTTTTTTGATGAAAAATCATCTAATACCAAAAACGTCACACTTTTGGTTAGGCTAACCAAAATTTAAAACACGTAAAGTGTTGGTAATTATAGAATTAAAAATAAATTATGATCTCAGTAGATAATCTCTCCCTCAAATTTGGTAAACGAACACTTTTTGATGAAGTCAGCTTAAAGTTTAATCAAGGCAATTGCTATGGTGTAATTGGGGCCAATGGAGCAGGAAAATCCACCTTTCTAAAAATCCTTTCCGGAGAAATGGATAGCACCAGCGGTTCGGTGAATATCACTCCCGGTCAGCGTATGGCAGTTCTGAGCCAAAACCACTTTGAGTTTGATGAGATTGAAGTCTTAAAAACAGTCTTGATGGGGCACAAAAAGCTTTTTGCCATCATGGATGAAAAGGATAATATTTACTTAAAGGAAGATTTTACTGAAGCAGACGGGCTACGGGCGGCTGAGTTGGAAGCTGAATTTGCTGAGATGGATGGATGGAATGCTGAGTCTGCCGTTGCAGCCTTGCTCTCAGGATTGGGAATTACTGAGGATTTGCATTACCAACCCCTAAAAAATCTTGCGGGAAATCAGAAAGTTCGAGTACTTCTTGCTCAAGCCCTTTTTGGAAACCCTGATATCTTGATTCTTGATGAACCTACCAATGATTTGGATGGGGATACAATCCTATGGCTGGAAAACTTCCTCCTGGATTTCAAAAACATCGTCATCGTAGTTTCACACGATAGACACTTTTTAGATGAGGTATCTACCCACGTGGTGGATATTGACTTCGGGAAAATCAAAATCTACTCAGGCAACTATACCTTCTGGTATGAGTCTTCTCAGCTCGCGCTCAAGCAGCGATCTGATTCCAATAAAAAATCTGAAGACAAGCGCAAAGAACTTCAAGCATTTATCGATCGATTCTCTGCAAACGTGGCTAAATCCAAGCAGGCAACCGCTCGTAAGAAGATGATCGAAAAATTGAACATCGATGAGATAGAGCCTTCGATGCGAAAATATCCGGGCATCCTCTTTAAGCCAGAGCGTGAAGCTGGTGATCAGATCTTTATGACCGAAAACCTGGAATTGAAGGCTGATGGAGTTACCTACTTCACAGATGTCAATCTTATGGTGGACAAAGGCGATAAAATCGCTTTCATCTCCAAGACTAAGCAGGCAGTAAATAAGTTTTTCCAAGCAATCATGGAAGAAATACCTGTAACAAAAGGAAGTATGAAATGGGGTGTAACCATCAATAAGGCCTACTTACCCAACGATAATTCCAAGTACTTTGAGACTAGCCTAAAACTAATAGACTGGCTTAGACAATACTCTTCCAATCAGGAAGAAGCTTATGTACGGACATTTTTAGGAAGGATGCTTTTCACGGGAGAGGAAAGTTTCAAGAAGTGCTCAGTACTTTCAGGTGGAGAAAAAGTAAGATGCATGGTTTCCAAGATGATGCTTCAAAATCCAAACCTGTTGGTGATGGATGAGCCAACAAATCATCTTGATCTGGAATCCATAACTGCATTTAACAATGCGATTGTTGAATATAATGGGACAGTATTGATGTCCTCTTATGATCATGCCTTTGTGCAGTCTTCAGTAAACAGGATTATTGAGTTTACACCAAATGGAACTATTGATCGTAGAATGCCATATGAAGATTACCTAGAAAGTGGGGAAATCAAGGGGATCCGAGAGAAAATGTATGGTAAGCATTAACCAATACTGAATTGCTTTTAACCTCAATCATTATCTACCTCATCTTTACTTTGCTAGTAGGCGCATTTGCTTCACGGCTTGTAAAAGGTTCTAATGATTTTGTGTTGGCAGGTCGATCGCTGCCACTTTTCCTATCGGCTTCCGCCCTATTTGCCACTTGGTTTGGTTCCGAGACGATCTTTGGAGCTTCTTCCATATACTTAGAAGAAGGGCTTCAAGGTGTGATTGAAGATCCATTTGGAGGAGCCTTATGCTTAGTTTTATTTGGAATGTTTTTCCTGCGCCCCATGTATCGCATGGGCGTTTTAACCATTGGCGATGTTTTTAAGCGAATTTATGGCAAGCAAATTGAATTTATCGCAACAGTATTTCTAGTCCCAGTCTATTTCGGATACGTCGCTGCACAGCTAGTTGCCATGAGCTTAGTCTTTGGAGCGGTAACAGATTTGACTCTTCTAGAGGGTATTCTACTTTCGTCTGGGATTGTGGTATTTTATACTTTCTTGGGTGGGATGTGGGCAATCTCGATTACGGACTTCATCCAAACGTTAATGATCGTCATTGGTCTGCTCGCCGTGACTGTAGTGGTCAGTAGGGATGCCGGCGGAGTTGGATATATTTTGGAACAAGCACCTGAGGGTAGTTTTCAGTTTTTCCCTGATGCAGGATTTACCTCTTGGGTAAATTACTTTGGAGCTTGGATAATTTTGGGTCTGGGCAGTATTCCAAGTCAAGATATATACCAACGTGTGATGTCAGCCAAATCAGAAGATGTGGCCGTTCGTTCTACCTATTTGGCTGGAGGTTTTTATTTAACTTTTGGCTTACTCCCTTTATTTATTGCCTTGGCAGCTCAAGTCATGTATCCCGAACTATATCTGGAAAACAAGCAAATGCTTCTTCCTGCAATGGTTTTGGCTCACAGTAGTATGCCCATTCAAATCATTTTCTTTGGCGCCTTGATCTCTGCAATTATGAGTACGGCAAGTTCAGGACTCTTGGCACCATCCGCTTTGATTTCAGAAAACTTGATTCGTCCACTCTTTAAAGGAAATCTTTCTGATTCACACTTACTCTGGATTCTTAGAGGAAATGTTATTTTGGTGGCAATGGTGGCTGTTTACATGGCTTCCCAAGATTCAAATATTTATGAATTGGTAGCGGGCGCCTCCATTCTATTATTGGTTTCCTTATTCGCCCCCCTGACTGCCGGACTTTATTGGAAGAAAGCTTCTCCTTTTGGAGCGGTATCTTCCATGGTTATCGGAATGGCGGTGTACTTGATTGCAGATACCATGGAACTAGAAATCGGTGCACACATTTTTGGGTTATTAGCCAGTATCTTTGCTATGATTATTGGAAGCTTAGCTTTCCCAAGAAAAAACTTATCCTATGAACTATCCTAAAATTATCCTTAAGCGGGGAAAAGAAATATCCCTAATTCGTAGACACCATTGGGTGTTTTCTGGAGCTATCCATGAAATGGCAGATACACTAGAAAATGGCAATCTGGTTGAAGTAAGATCTGCATCAGACAGATTTCTAGGAATAGGCCACTTCTCCCAAGGCTCGATAATGGTCAGAATCATTTCTTTTGAGGATCGGGAAATTGATCAAGACTTTTGGGATGAAAAAATTCAAGCTGCTTTTCAACTTAGAAAAGCACTAGGCTTAACCTCTAATCCGGATACGAATGTATTTCGGCTGATTCATGGTGAGGGAGATTTGCTACCGGGATTGATCGTCGATTATTATAACGGTACTGCCGTGATTCAAGCACACCATATTGGGATGCATCAGCATGTGAGTGATATTGCTAAGGCAATTAAAACCTGCTTCGGAGAAGCTCTTGCTGGTGTTTATGATAAAAGCTCGGAAACCCTTCCGAAAAATATTGGCACTATATCAAACGAATGGGTTCTAGGCGGTCCAAAAACTGATTTGGTGCAAGAACATGGAGCAACCTATAAAATTGATTGGGAGAAAGGACAAAAAACTGGCTTTTTCATCGACCAGCGTGAGAATCGGAAATTACTTGGTTCATATTCCAATGGAAAAAAAGTACTCAATACTTTTTGTTATTCTGGAGGCTTTTCAGTTCAAGCACTATTAGATGGCGCTTCGGAAGTGCACTCGGTGGATATTTCTTCCAAAGCCATAGAATTGACTGAAGAAAACATTGCTTTGAACCCGACATTCAAAGGGAAGCATGAGTCCAAAGTGGCTGATGTGGTGAAATATATCCGGGAGATTGGCGAAGATTACGATGTGATTGTGCTGGATCCACCTGCTTTTGCAAAAAACCAAAAAGCTCGACACAATGCGGTACAAGCTTACAAGCGATTGAATGGAGAAGCCTTAAAGAAAATAAAGCCGGGTGGTATTTTATTTACTTTTTCCTGTAGTCAGGTAGTTGACAAAAGTCTCTTTGCTCATACTATTACTGCTGCAGGTCTAGAAAGTGGCAGAAAAGTGAAAGTTCTTCACCAACTATCTCAACCAGCAGATCATCCGATCAATTTATTTCATCCTGAAACAGAGTATTTAAAAGGGTTAGTCCTCTACGTAGAATAATTTAAAACAATAAACAGGCGAATCTATTCTCTTTTCAGTTAATTTCGAAAGTTCAATAAAATCAAATCATGTATACAGGTTTACAACATCTTCATTCCGGAATCGCTTATTTGTCCCTTTTATCTCTCATTATCGTGATTGTTTTGATGCTTGTCGGAGCGCTGACAGGCCGTGCTTTTACAGAGAAAGACAGAAAGATTGCGATGATCGCATTTATTTTTGCCCATGTCCAATTGTTGGTTGGCCTGATTCTTTATTTCGTTAGCCCTTTAGGTTTTTCTCTGCTTACCAGCGGGGAAGCAATGTCTGATCCTGTAGCTAGATTGACTGCTTTGGAACATCCGCTTATCAATATCATCGCAATTATCGTGATCTCTATTGGATACATCCGAGCTAAAAAAATGACAGTTTCTAGAAGCCGATTCCGAAGCATTTACATGATGTATGCAATAGGATTGCTTTTGATTCTTTCTCGCATTCCTTGGGCGAATTGGATGGCATAATTCGAAGATTGGATGTCAGTTGTCAGTACGTAGATACCGTTGACTCATTTTGCCTATGAAGCTTATATTTTCAAATATGATGGGTTTAAAAATTGACATTTAAGCTTAGAAGAGAATCACTTGAAAAACAGCCTCTGATTTTGGATGCTATATTTTAGATTTAGCTGAGCTATAACCGATAACCTCCAACTGATAACCGAAAACTGCTATTTAATAACGTGCTTCGCTATCAAATACTCAGCACAGCGCTCGCCGTCCATAGCTGCTGAGACGATTCCTCCAGCATAGCCAGCGCCCTCACCACATGGGTAGAGCCCTTTGATCTCAGGATGCTCGAAGCTCTCCTTATCTCTAGGAATTCGAACAGGAGAAGAAGTCCTGCTCTCCAAACCAATCAATTGTGCCTCGTTGGTGAGGTATCCTTTCATCTTTTGTCCAAAAGTTTTGAGTGCAAAAGCCAAACGACTAGAGATAAACTCCGGAAGTACTTCTCGCATCTCTACCGAATTCAATCCTGGCTGATACGAAGTGTCCAAAAGGGAATCACTGACTTTTCGATTCACAAAATCAACCATTCTCTGCGCAGGCGCTACCTGAGTTTCTCCGCCGGCAACCCAAGCCTTCTTTTCAATCTCAGCTTGAAAATGCATTGCTGCAAGTGGACCGAACTTTTGATATTTCGGAAGATCTTCCAATTCCACCGCCACAACCATTCCCGAATTGGCAAATTTACCATCTCTTCGACTTGGGCTCATGCCATTCACGACCAACTCACCCGGGGAAGTAGCAGCAGGAACTATAAAGCCACCTGGACACATGCAAAAGCTAAATACTCCTCGCTGCGTGCCTTTATAATCTGCCTGCTGAACAAGAGAATAAGCTGAAGCTGGCAGATAAGGTCCACGGTCAGTTTCACAGTGATATTGAATCTGATCAATAAGGGATTGACGATGCTCGATCCTTACGCCCAAGGCAAAAGGTTTTGCCTCGATCAAAATCTTTTTTGCATGAAGCAATTCAAAGATATCTCTGGCGGAATGTCCTGTGGCAAGAATTACTCCTTCCCCTTTAATTATATCTCCAAGCTGTGTTTTGACTCCAATAATTCGATTCGAATCCAGAATAAAATCTACAACCCGTGTTTCAAAGTGAATTTCTCCACCATGATCCAAAATAGATTGACGCAGATCTGCCACCAACTTAGGGAGCTTATTCGTCCCAATATGCGGATGAGCGTCCACTAGAATATCCTCTGTGGCACCGTGTGCCACAAGAATTTCCATGATTCGTCGGATATCTCCTCGTTTCTTAGATCGGGTATAAAGCTTACCATCCGAATAGGTTCCTGCTCCTCCCTCTCCGAAGCAATAATTGGAATCTGGATTTACGACATGGGCCTTATTAATCGCTGCTAAGTCACGTCTTCTGGCTCGAACATCTTTTCCTCGCTCGATGAGAATAGGCTTTACACCTAACTCAATCGCCCTTAAGGCTGCAAAAAGTCCTGCCGGTCCTGCTCCTACGATAATGATTTGGTCTGCATTTGCAACTTGCTGGTAGCTCGGATTATAATCCAATAAGGAATTGGGGCTTTCTCGGATAAAAAGTTCAGCCTGTATATTTACTTTGATGGCTCTACCTCTAGCATCAATGGAACGCCGAGTTTGTCGGGCAAAAGCTTCTACTGTATCAGGGGCTAACCCTGCTTGTTTTAGCAGAACTTTTTTGAAAATATCAGGATTGTAGGCTTCTTCAGGACTAAGCTGAATGGTAAATTCTTTTTTCATGGTAAGGTGTTTATCCTTAAAACAGAAAATTGTGGGTAACTAAAACTCGTTCCACAACACATTATAACTATTTGATAAAACTAGTTTAATCGATCTAAAACCTCAAATCGTGAGGAGTTCGAAATAAATTCAGGGACTATTGATTTCAAATGACCCACAAGATCATTATCAGAATTTTTATTTACTAGTCCCATGAAAATATCAATTTGACCCTCAATTTTATGATAGGAAGAAGGCAATACTTGAGCGATTTTGATTTTCGGGTTGTGAGTGATTTTAACAGTCTCGAAATCATTTAACAACTCTTCAAATAATTTCTCTCCTTCTCTTAATCCTGAAAACACAACCTTAATGTCTACATCTATTTTCTTTCCAGAAAGTTGCACCATTTTTTTGGCTAAGTCTAAAATCTTAATAGGTTCACCCATATCAAAAATATAGATTTCACCACCTTTTCCCATTATAGCTGCTTCCAAAACCAATTGACAAGCTTCTGGAATGGTCATGAAATATCTGGTAATCTCTGGATGGGTTACCGTAATCGGACCACCATTCATTATTTGCTTCTTAAATAGTGGGATTACAGATCCATTTGAACCTAAAACATTACCAAACCTAGTGGTGATAAACTTAGTATGATGTTTATTGTGATTTTTCTCTAAGTATTCATTCAAAGCTTGAACGTACATTTCTGCTGCTCTCTTACTTGCACCCATGACATTTGTTGGGTTTACAGCTTTATCGGTCGATACAAAAACAAATTTATCAACTTTATGTAAAACTGATATATCGGCTAATATCTTAGTCCCGAGAACATTACAATGAATTGCTTCCTCTGGATAATTCTCCATCATGGGCACATGCTTGTAGGCTGCCGCATGGAAAACTACTTGAGGTTTATATGCTTTAAAAACTTCATGGACCTTTTTCTTATTCCTCACATCTCCCAGAACAACTTTAATGGCACAGTGGGGATAATGTTCTTTAAACTCTTGCTGTACATCATACAGAGCTGACTCTGCGATGTCAAAAAGTACAAGAAGTTTGGGGTCGTAATGAGAAATCTGTCTACATAGCTCAGACCCGATAGAACCTGCAGCACCGGTCACCAAAATAATTTGATCTGCAAGGTCTTCATGAATTCTCGGATTTTCCAAAAGGATTGGATCCCTACTCAACAAATCTTCAATCTTAACTTCTCGAATAGCAACAGCTGTCAATCCTCCATTAATCCACTGGTCAACCGGAGGAACTATAGAAACAGATATCTTTATTCGTAAGCATTCATCTATAATTTGATTCTTTCGCTGGACAGAAAGGTCTCTAACTGCAATGATGAGTTCAGTGACACCAAAATCACTCACTAAGCTCTCTAAATCTTCCAAACCTTTATAAATTCGCTTTCCATCAATATTCTTATTTTCTTTCTTCGGATCATCATCTAAAAAGGCAATTGTATTAAATGTGCTTTTACTATCTCTTTTTATTGCCTCTTGGGCGATTATTCCCGCTTCCCCCGCACCAAAAATCACTCCGTTTTTTAACTCTTTGACTAGAATACCATTCTTTAAATAAACAAACAGCTCTTTAACTAGAAGTCTATAAAATATAAGCATGAATAGCGCCGATAAACTTGCAATAATCAATACAGAAGTGGGGAGAAGAAAACTGTCGTTTAAGAAATTACCATGGAAAAAATTGAGAAAGAGAAATAAAATAAAATTAATGATTATTGTTTTGAAAATATTAGATCCATCCCTAAAGCCAGTATGCCTTACAATCCCTTCATAGCTTCGCGTATTTTGCATTACGAGAAGGCCACCTACCATAAAAGTGAAACTTCCTGCTAAAGCATCGTTTTGTTCGATAAGTGCTAATTCAAAATTAAATCTAACCAGATAGCCGAATAGGGCACAATAAAAAAGAATTAGTGCGTCAAGGGAGGCTATAATCCACCTAGGGAGGATCTTGAGCCGAGATAAAAAATTCATCGTAGAAATTTATACAAACAGTTGAAGTTAAACCTTACCTAATAATAATAGAAGATATTGTGCAAAATACTATTTTTTATTACAACAATCAAAATTACTCCTAAAGTCAGTGACTTTTAAAAAGTTAAATGCCTATCATTTGGTAAATGTACAAAAAAAATAGATTAGAAATTTTTTTTATTACCCACCAGACCTAATATCTACTTTTTTAATATGATCTTTAGGTAGATTTAAGAAACTCAAACAACTTAAATCAGACCATTGTTTTCCCTTTAAATCGTCCAATAGTAACATGGCCTTTCTGGCTTACTCCTGTTCCTTTGACCACATTATAAAGTGTAATAAACAAAATCTTGATATCTAAGAAAAATGTAAGGTGCTCGGTATACCAAAGATCAAGTTCAAATTTTTTCTCCCAAGAAATTCCATTTCTTCCATTAATTTGAGCCCAACCTGTTATACCCGGTTTTACAAGATGTCTTTTCAATTGATCTTCCGAATACAATTCCAGATATTCTTCCAATAAAGGTCTGGGCCCTACCAAGCTCATGTCTCCATTTATTACATTGATTAATTGAGGGATTTCATCTAAGGAGTAATTTCTAATAAGTTTCCCAAAAAATGAAAGACGATCTGCATCACTCAAGAGTTCACCATTTAAATTTCGGAGCTCACTCATTGTCTTAAATTTTAAAACAAAAAATGGTTGGTGGTTTATTCCTGGTCGTCTCTGAGAAAAAAAAGGACTACCCTTATGGAAGATGCTCAGTGAAATAATAAGGACTAAAAAAATAGGAGATAGGATAACCAGCAACAATAAGGAAAGAGTCAAATCGATCCCTCTCTTAATCTTGTTTTGGTAAATCACAAACTAACTGGCTTTAATTAATTCCTGAGCTATCACGTCAACTATTTTTTGCTGATCATTATGGGTCAAATTGACTGAACTAGGAAGGCAAAGTCCTTTTTTAAACATTTTCTCTGCCTTATTACCACCGTAAAAAGGAATTCCACTAAAAACAGGTTGCATATGGAGCGGCTTCCATAAAAATCGGCTTTCAATACCTTTTTCTCTTAAAACTAATCTAATCCGATCATTTGTGAACCCAGTGATTTTGTCATCTATTAGCAAAGCTGTCAACCAGAAATTGGATCTTGAGTTTTCTGAATCTTCCTGAAACGTAATCCCTTCAAAAGATCCAAGAAGTTTTTTATAATTAGTGTTAATCTTTCTTCTTCTCCTTACGAACTCATCCAGTTGTTCTAATTGTGCTAATCCGATAGAAGCGGACAGATTATTCATTTTATAATTAAAACCTATTTCCAAATGCTGATAATAAGGCAAATCTTCTCGAGCTTGAGTAGAAAGGTATCGGGCTCTTTGAATAATGGCGGTATTTGAACTTAATAAAACCCCTCCCCCGCCAGTTGTAATGATCTTGTTTCCATTAAATGAATAAATTCCTATATTCCCAAAAGCACCACAATTAACATTATTATAAGTACTGCCGACAGCTTCAGCTGCATCTTCAATAACTGGAATTTCATATTTAGTTGCAATTTCTAATACAGCTTCAATTTTGGCTGGCATGCCAAACAAATGCACTATAACAATCGCCTTGGGTTTCTTCCCTTTAGCTATTCTACCTAGAATAGCATCTTCCAAAATTTCAGGACTCATATTCCAACTATCCAGCTCACTGTCAACGAATATTGGAGTAGCACCTAAGTAGATTATAGGGGTTGCGGAAGCGCAAAAAGTGAAAGATTGACAAATAACCTCATCTCCAGCCTCCACTCCAAGTATTGCCATGGCTAGATGCAAAGCCGATGTCCCAGAATTTAAGGCTACTGCATCATGTGTTTTTAAACGTTTTGAAAGCTTTTGCTCGAATTTGGTAATGAAACCTCCGAAAGTTGATATGTGACCAGAGCCAATTGCTCTTTCAGAATATATTTTCTCATTACCATCAAAAACGGGAGAAGACAAGGGAAGAGCGAAGTGCATTTAAGGGTGGTTATTAAATATTAACAAAAGTAAACAAGTTAATTGCAAATGACAAACTACATTAATTATAATCTAAACTACATTAATTAGAATGAAAAAAAAGATTTGGCGGAAAACTCTTAACTAGTTCAGGTTCATTCCTGCATTTTCGAAGGGTTTTTTACCTAATTTAATTTTCTTCTTTTGGACATCCGATAATTTCATTATTTCTAAAATTCTAGGCTCCTTGGCTACTTTCTTCTTTACGTATTTAACGGTTACTTGATCGAGTCGAAACCCAAGTCCTAAAGCTAGTATTGAAATTACAGGAAGAGCAATGTGATCAGACAGATCTTTCATTGTCAATAAGATAAGGACAAAACCAATTTGAATAGATGCTAAAACTAATGTCACTTGATTGTGTTTTAAACCCATTCGGAGAAGAAAATGATGTACATGGCTTTTATCAGGAGTCATTGGTCCTTGTCCTCTCAATATTCTCCTAGTAAATACCCGAGCCATATCATAAAGAGGTAATATCATCAATGTGATACCTGCAGTGAACACAGGTGTAAATCGCCAAAAATTAGTTTCAGGTAACGCTGCATTAGTTTCCATAAAAGCTATAATCAATGATCCCATAGTAAATCCAAGTGTGAGGGAACCAGTATCACCCATGAAGATTTTTGCAGGATGCCAATTAAAGATCAAAAAAGCAATAACAGCTCCTAAGAAAGTAAATGAAAGCAACGCATAACTCTCTAGCCCCTGGATTGAAAACCAGACTCCAAGGCAAGAAAAGACAATGATCGCTATAGTGCCCGCCAATCCATCCAGTCCATCGATCAGATTAAACCCGTTGGTAAGCGCTAAAATAACAAAGGAAGAAAAAACGTAGCTAATTATTTCATTCAATTCACCAATCCCTAGAAATCCATGAAGGTCCTTAATTCGGATATCCGAAACCACCACCACAAGAACTACAGCAACCAGCTGCCCTAATATTTTATGTTTCGCTTTAAGCTCAACCATATCATCTCGAAAGCCTACGAAAAACATCATGGCAATAGCACCTAAAAGAAAGCGAATATCTGGAATAGGGAATTGCCATGCCCAGATTGCTAAAGCAACTGTACATGCTACAAAAATTGCTATTCCTCCCATGGAGGGGATAAAGTTTTTGTGGATTTTTCTACCCCCCGGGGTATCTCCAATATTTTTCTTTTTTAGGATGGAAATAAGAACAGGCATCACTAAAAAAGTAATTGAAAAAGCGATTAATGTGGCGTAGAAATAATACATAGAAAA
>JBLGAM010000047.1:0-23700 GCA_047612305.1 Planctomycetota bacterium
TTAGTTGGGAAATCAAAAATAGGAGATAAATGAAACAAAGGGAATTGAGGAAGATCAGAATTCCCATAGTTCCGAAAATTGTACCATCGATTGGGTTGGAAATATTAAAATGAGATATTTTGCCTAGCTATGCCTGATAGCTGATCAGCCATAATCCAAGCAATCGTGCAAAATAAAATAGTCGTAGAGATATAGAATTTTAAGGGTTTGTTCCAAACACTCACACCCAATAATTCGCGTGAATCAAAATGTGGGAGAATCGCAAGAGCGACAAAAATAAAAAGGTAAAACAGTCCTGAATCCGCAAGAAGAGGGTTTCTTCGACGTAGTTCAGTAAGCCAACGGATCATAAGGATGCTGAGGATATTTTCTTAGATGAATGATACGGACCAAAATGTATAACAGTAAACCTGTAGGTCCCAGCAAAAAAGTGAAAACCAAGCATGGAAGCAGAATCCAACGGTTTATTTTCCGCTTATCTCCATCATTGCAAATCCACATGCCCGTGAATAAATCAAAAACGAGGTAGTGGATCCAGCCCGCCAAGACGGCTTCATCTTTCCCGAAAAGTAATTTGACATTGGCTAAAGTGTCAAAACCACCCTGCGAATCTCCCCCAATACCTTGAAGGATAAAGAAAAGGTAAAGGCTAGCCATGAATATAAAAACTACAGAGAACAGAAAGGTATAAACCCATCGTTTCTGGTATAAAACGAAAAGTAAAACCCAGCTCAGAAGAGCAGTTGAGTTTGCGATGGAAAAAACAAGTTCTAAGTCCATTTCAGAATGGTTAAAACTGAATTTACTAATATCTTTTTGGAAATCAGAAGCTTACTGCATTACTTTTTTTTCTGGAGCCTAGCAATGTAGAATCCATCAAAGCCACTTTCATGAGCAAGAACTTTTTGATCTTCGATCAATTCAAAGTCTTTTCCTGCCTCTGAAGCTAAGAATTTTGCTACTTGATCTTGGTTTTCAGAAGGAAGAATACTGCAAGTCGCATAGACCATTTGGCCTCCAGGCTTCACCATCGAGGGGTAAGATTGGAGGATTTCTTGTTGAGTCTGTCGGACTTTTTCGATCGACTCTTCGCTTAATTTCCATTTGGTGTCGGGATTTCTCCGAAGAACCCCCAGACCAGAGCAAGGCACATCCAATAAGAGACGATCAGCTGTTTCTTTGAGGCGCTTAATAGTTTTAGAACCTTCGATTACTTTACGCTCTATGATGGATACGCCATCTCTTCGAGCTCGAAGTTTAGTTTGCTGGAGTTTCCACTCCTCTACATCCATGGAAAGTACTTTACCTTTATTCTGCATCAAAGCAGCGAGATGAAGTGATTTGCCTCCTGCGCCTGCACAAGCATCGATTACGCGCATTCCAGGCTCTACTGCTAGCGCCAAAGCTACCAGCTGGGAAGATGCATCTTGAACTTCAAATAAGCCTTCCTTAAAAGCGGGATTTCTAAACACGTTGGTTCGCTCATCCAAAATCAATGCATCAGGATAGCCCTTGATTATGTGAGTTGCAATATTGTCTTCGGCAAGTCGGTTTTTCAATCGTTCCCGAGTTATTTTCAAGGTATTCACTCGCAACACTACTTGAGCTTCTTGATTAAGCGCATGGATTTCATTTTCCCAAGAGCCACCAAGCTCTTTTTTGCCCAATTCATACAGCCAATCTGGAACAGACTCCAGTTTTGCTGGATCGTCTAACTTTTCGTATTTGTCTTGGAGCTTATCAGGGTTGATTCGAGCAAACTCCTCCCAAGGTGGAAGCGAATGTCCCTGCATCAACCAATACGTACCGAACAGATCATAATAATCTTTGGAAGGACTTAAAAAGTTGATCAATCTCCACCAGCGAACCATCTCGTAAGTAGTCTCCGCAATAAATGAACGGTCTCTCGCTCCCCATTTTGGGTTTGATTTTAGGGTGCGCTCGATGACTTTGTCAGCGTATTGACCTTCTTCAAAGATTGCTTGCAGAGCGGTATGAACTCCGCGGATGGTATTGTTATGTAGCTTCATGAAAATAATATTCTCCACAAAGGTAGTTTTTCTTTCGGTTGTTCAGATTTCTAGAATTAAAAGGGAGTGAAAATCAACCCAAATTGATTTCCCACTCTAGATTCTGCCGAACCAAAATCAGAGGAATTCTCATAGAAAGATTGGTAGGAAGCATTGTAAGGATTAGGTGCAACCAACATTAATCAGGCTCGGATTTGGATCAGTGATTTCTTGGAGCAGGAGTTCGAGTAGGTTTGCTCTGATTTCCATCTTCAACAAATCATTGGCCGGATACTACTTGAAAATTCAGGAGCAAGATCAGGTGATACTCCTCCTTTGACACTTTTTTCCAATATGAAACGTCGATTCCAATCCAAATTTCAGAATCGAATCTTGCAAACCCAGCGGTAGAAAATAGTATGATTAGTACGAAGAAGTGGAAATTTATCGCAGAGCTAGATTTAGGTTTGTTATTTTTACAGACATCAGAACCATATGATCTAAAAACCATGTTCACTTTTTCAGAATTAGTTAAAAAACTTTCGTCTCAACTTGAAATCTACGATGCACAAGAGGCTACCAGTTTGGTCAATTGGCTTTTAGAGTATCATCTAGGTTTGAGAAGAGTAGATATGATGCATTTTTTGGAGGAAAAAGACTTGCCAGAAAATCTGTTTGAGGATTTAGGTCGGCTGAAAGCTGGAGAACCAATTCAATACATCTTAGGGAAGGCTCCTTTTTATGGTCATGAATTTATCGTGAATCAATCCACCCTGATTCCCCGAAATGAAACCGAAGAGTTGGTTCATCTGATCCTCAAGGAAAATAAATCGTCAGGCTTGAAAATCTTGGATATCGGTACAGGGACCGGTTGTATTCCGATTTCTTTGGCTTTGGAGTTGGATCAGGCTAATGTTTATGGATTGGATATTTCGGAAGAAGTCCTTGAGGTGGCTTATACCAATGCAAAACTGCTTCTTGCAGCGGTGACATTTTTAAGATGTGATATTTTGAAATCCCTCCCGCCGGTTGATGAGTTGGATATTTTGGTTAGTAATCCTCCCTACATTCCGGAAAAGGGAAAGTCTGAGATGCATCGTAATGTCCTGGATTTTGAGCCGGGATTGGCACTTTTTGTGCCAGACGAAGACCCCCTACTTTTTTACAAAGTGATTGCAGATCAAGGTAAAAGACTTCTCAAAGTTGGAGGAAAAATCTACTTCGAGATTCATGAAGATTTTGGCAATGAGGTGACTTCATTGTTGGACAAACTAGGGTATTCACAGATCAGATTGCTGAAGGACTTGAATGGGAAAGATAGAATTGTGGCGGGAAAGTGGCGGTAAAAAGTTAAAACCAGAGTTGCCGTTTTATTCACAAACGACTTTAGTGATGTGCCCCAAGATTTAGAAATTTTTGAAGTGGACTAGGGGAGGTGTCTGAAAACCAAAACTCCAAGCTTGCATTTAGCTTATTACGGCGAAATCTCCTCTCCAATCCAAAAAATCCCAGGTGCTTTGATCTCCGTAATTCCTTCCGGGACTTCGATCATTGTAGCGTAAGTGATTGGGAGGAGGATTTCTCCTTCTGAATTTTTGATTTCCACTGGCATTCCTTCTTTTCCATGAATATGAATCGAAGATTTTGCAAACCATTTTTTGAATTGCCCGGATTTGACTGGGTAATATTTCCAGTTCCCGTCCACCAAGGTCAGATTCATCAATTCCATTTTTTCTTGAAGGTCAAAAGCACTTTGATGGGAAACCCCCACCAAGTGTACCGCTTCATGCTTACTTCCGAGAAGGTAATTTATCCCCTCAGTTAGAAAATCATCATTTTCAACGGTCAGGAATTTCACGGGATATTGGGACTCTAAAAGTTGAGTATTTTCACTCTGAAATACGCTTGAAGCCATAATGACATCAATTTTGATTCCCCAGCTTAAGACTAGATCTAAGGCTTTCTCACTGACCAAAATGGTGGGAACCCACTCAAATAGACCGGAAATTTGATCGAAACGAATGTTTTCAGGATCTAAAATCAAAACTGCCGGTTCCTGCTGCTCTTTGACAAAATGGTGGGATGACATTAGCTCCAGAGGTTTTGATAGAAATTAAGAGCGTTTTGGAAGGCCAAGCCTTTAAGCTGTTTTTCGCTTAAGTCACTTTCTAAGCTTTCTAATATGGAATTGTACTTCCCGGCATTTTCTGCCAAAGGAAAGTAGAAAGGAATCCGGCTTGGGTCTCCAAAGTCCTTGGTATAGAAAAAATCTGCTCCAAAGCAGATATTTTTTTCAGCACCGACATTAAAACCATGGAGAATATGCTCAAACAAGCGTGCTGGCACATCTGTATCCAAAAAAGCACGAAGAAAATTCACGCCGACAATTCCATTTCGCTTTATAATTTCTTTGGCAAACTCATCGGTTAGATTACGTCGATGATTCCAGATACTGCGGAAATTTGAATGACTGGCGATTACGGAGATATCTAATCTTTGGCTATCGATGTGATTCAAAATACCTTCTGCCAAAAGATCCGAAGTATGCGATAAATCAATGGGGATTTGCTTCCCTGCTATGTAATCCAAGAGTTTTTTGCCATCATCTTTCAAACCGATTCCTTCGGTATAGTTTCCGCCACCAAAGCGATTTTCGGTATGATGTGTCAAACTGATGTAAGCTAATTTCCCTACTTGCGCAATGATCGAATCAAGCTGTGCATAGATTTCCTGCCATGAAGCAGATTCATTTCCTAGTCCAGCAGCATTTTCGACGGAAGCGATGATCCCAACCTGATTTTGTTTATCCCAATCAAATAAAAAGGTCGGATCAGCAAATGCTAGATCGACTGGATTTTCCTTAAGAAGTTTGGAGAAAATGGCAGCTTGCCCACTGGCTAGCTTCATGCTTTCTGCCCTAACGTCCGTATATATGGCCATGACTTGCATTCGAACTCCGCCATCAATCAGCCAAGGTATAGCACAGGCAATGTCATCTTTGGAGTAAGGGTTGGCATCAGGTACAACGCAGAGATAAGAAAGCATGTCGCAGTGCATGTCAATAATTGGTATACGCATGAATTTTGGGCTTTTCAACAAAGTAACCATAAAAGCGCATGTTTTTTAATACTTTTAACACAGATTCGAATCACTCATTTTTAAAAAAAAAAAGACATATGGCCATTTCAAAACCTTTTAATTTTAAAAAGTGGATTGATGAAAATAGAAATTTGCTCAAGCCTCCTGTTGGCAATCAGCAAGTCTACAAGGGGAATGATGATTTTATTGTGATGGTCGTAGGAGGGCCTAATTCCAGAAAAGATTACCATTACGATGAAGGGGAGGAGTTTTTCTATCAATTGGAAGGTGACATCACGCTGAAAATCATCGAGGATGGTAAGCCAAAAGATATTGAAATCAAAGAAGGGGAAATATTTCTCTTGCCTGCGAAAGTACCTCATTCACCACGTAGACCAGCCAACACTATCGGTTTAGTAATTGAACGCTACCGAAGAGCCGGGGAAAAGGACGGTTTTATCTGGCACTGTGAAAATTGTGGTGAAAAACTCTATGAAGAATATGTTGAACTGACTGATATTGTCAACCAACTCCCTCCGATTATGGATCGATTCTGGAATACTCCCGATCACTGCACTTGCAAAAACTGTGGAACAGTTATGGAAAAATAAGGTTAGATAGATACGTGATGGGAAATTCGTCTGATGGTGTTAGCTAAGAAATCAAAATGACTATGCTGTCATGTAAGAAGTGCATATGACGACCGTAGAAGAACTACAAGCTCTGAATTACTTCAATTCTTAAATGAAGGAGATTTTCGAATCTTTAAATTTTCATTGCCAACCGTCGAATATCGAAATACTAACCTACCAACTTTACAACCTTGAAATAATGAACTACGAATACTCCGAAGCTTTTGCTCAAAAAATGGATCAGGAAGATTCGCTTCGTTCCTATCGAGGCCACTTTCTTTTCCCAAAAATAAACGGAGTAGAAGCAATTTATTTCTGTGGAAATTCACTGGGCTTGCAGCCAAAATCTGTCACGAATTATCTGACTAAGGAACTTGGAAATTGGGGCGAAATGGCTGTGGATGGACATTTTGATGGGGAGGATGCTTGGTTATACGTACGTGAAAAGTCAAAACCCGCATTGGCCGAAATCCTTGGTGCGCAAACTCATGAAGTCGTTGCGATGAATAATCTGACGGTTAATCTTCATTTACTGATGGTTTCTTTTTACAGACCCACTAAGGATCGCTATAAAATCATCATCGAAGCAGGTGCTTTTCCTTCTGATCAATACATGCTGGAATCTCAGGTGAAGTGGCATGGCCTAAATCCCGAAGAGGTAATTGTGGAGCTTAAGCCACGAAAGGGTGAGCATACACTTCGAACTGAAGACATTCTCGCTGAGATTCAGCGTCAGGGAGATTCACTGGCAATGGTGAATATGGCAGGTTTACAATATTATACCGGGCAACTTTTTGATATGAAAGCAATTACAACTGCCGCCCATGGAGTAGGTGCAGTGGTAGGTTTTGACTTAGCGCATGCTGCAGGCAATGCGCCATTGAGTCTTCATGATTGGGAAGTTGACTTTGCTACTTGGTGTAGTTACAAATACATGAATTCCGGACCTGGGAATGTTTCAGGAATTTATATACATGAAAAATATGCCGATCGGCCTGATTTGCCCCGATTTGCAGGCTGGTGGGGTCACGACGAGCAACAGCGCTTTCAAATGGAGAAAGGATTTGTTCCTATGCATGGGGCTGATGGCTGGCAATTAGCCAACTCTAACATACTTGGTTTGGCTGCGCACCAAGCCTCTTTAGATATTTTCCAAACTGCAGGAATCTCAAATTTGCGTTCAAAAAGCGAAAAACTTACGGGATACCTAGAATATTTAATCCGCGAAATCAACGAGGATTCAGGGGTTTTGGAAATAATTACCCCAGAAAACCCAGCTGAAAGAGGCTGTCAGTTATCTTTGCTTATTCATCAAGGAGGCAAAGCAGTCTTCGATGAGTTTTATAAAAATGGCGTGGTGGGTGATTGGAGAAATCCAAATGTCATTCGATTGGCACCCACTCCGCTCTATAATAGCTTCTTGGATGTTTTCCGGTTCGCTCAGATTTTGGAACAATCCTTGAAAAAATTCGCTTAATAAGGATCATGGATAAACTATCCGAATGAAAAAGAACGAAATCACAATCCTAGGTGCCGGACTTATTGGTTCACTGATGGCAATATATCTGAAGCGTCAAGGTCTGGAAGTCTCCATCTATGACAAGCGACCAGACAGGCTAAAGAAGCCTTACGGTGAGGCTGGACGATCGATCAACATGGCCTTAAGCCATCGAGGTTGGAAGAGTTTGGAGGAAGTTGGGCTGAAGGATAAAGTCCTTCCTCTGGCCATTCCCATGTATGGTCGAAAAATTCATGATGAGCATGGAGGCACTTCATTTATTCCTTATGGAAAAGCAAATCAGGCTATCTATTCCATTTCCCGCGGCAAGTTTAACCAGCTTCTAGTAGAAGAAGGGGAGCGGATTGGGGTAAATTTCAACTTTGAGCATAAATGTGTCAATGTAGATTTTCGAAATCAGGAAATTACATTTGAGACGGAGCAGGGGGAATCCAAAATTGAGGCTCCTGTAATAATTGGGGCCGATGGATCCTACTCTGCGCTTCGCATGTTTATGCAAAAGCAAATTCGCTTTAATTACAAGCAGGAATTTATTTCTCATGGCTATAAAGAATTGACTATTCCGGCTACTGCAGAAGGTGAGTTTGCCATGGACCCTAATGCTTTGCATATTTGGCCACGTGGTAAATTTATGCTGATTGCATTGCCTAACCCTGACAAATCATTCACTTGCACACTCTTTTTGCCTTTTGACGGGACAAAAGTTTGTTTCGAAAAGATCAATGATGATCAGGATTTAGAGTCTGTTTTCAAAAACTACTTCGATGATGCTTACCATTTGATGCCAGAATTGAAGTCCGAATTTTTCAAAAATCCAACTTCTGCCTTGATCAATGTGGAATGCTATCCTTGGGTACAAGGCCAAAGCGTATTGCTCGGAGATGCTTCACATGCGATGGTTCCATTTTACGGACAAGGAATGAATTGCGGTTTTGAAGATTGCTCGATTTTAAATAGCCTGATTGACAAGCTGGGAACAAATTCCTGGGATTTGGTATTTGAGAAATTCCAGAAAAAGAGAAAGCCAGACACGGATGCCATCTGTCAATTAGCAATGGATAATTTTGTAGAAATGCGGGACTCGGTCTCTGATCCGAAGTTTATCCTTCGGAAGAAAATTGAAGCCAAGCTGTATGAACTGTATCCTAAAGATTGGATTCCACTATATTCGATGGTCACCTTTTCAGAAATCCCATATTCTGAGGCATATGCTCAGGGTAAGCTTCAGGATATAATTATGAACCGAGTGATGGCAGATCCGCTGATTACGGAGAATTGGAATAAGCTCGACTATGAGGATATTATAAATAAGATGGAAACATCAAAAGCGGTCTGAGGCTCACTCTATATCTAATAAAAAAAGGGAGGCAATTTTCTAATTGCCTCCCTTTTTTTATTGCGTATTTAATTTTTAGAGGACCGTACGGAATTGCTTAAGGAATCTCGAATCATTCTCAGTGAATAATCTCAAATCTTTAATCTGATATTTTAGCATAGCAATTCGCTCGATGCCCATTCCGAAAGCAAAACCGGTGTATTTTTTGGAGTCGATGCCACAGTTTTCAAGCACATTCGGGTCGACCATCCCTGAACCTCCGATCTCTACCCAGCCACTGCCTTTGCAGACATTACAGCCTTTTCCTCCGCAGATCAAGCAAGTGATATCTATTTCTGCACTCGGCTCTGTGAAGGGAAAGTATGAAGGGCGGAATCGTACTTTAGTTTCCTTCCCAAACATTTCCTTGGCAAAGTGGTATAATGTGTTCTTCAGATCAGCAAAACCTACATTTTCATCCACATAGAGTCCTTCGACTTGGTGGAAAATACAATGTGCCCGAGCTGAAATTGCTTCATTTCTATATACACGCCCAGGCGAGAGCGTACGAATCGGTGGTTTTTGGTTTTCCATCACACGGACCTGAACTGACGAAGTGTGAGTACGCAGGGCGATATCAGGATTCTTTTCTATGAAAAAGGTATCCTGCATCTCTCGAGCCGGATGATTTTCGGGGAAGTTCAACGCGGTAAAATTATGCCAATCATCCTCGATCTCTGGTCCTTCGGAAAGGTTGAATCCAATCCGCTCAAAGATCTCAATGATCCGCTGACGAGTTGCCGTCAGCGGATGAATGCCGCCCATCGGGGAATTAGATGGGGGAAGCGTCAGATCAATATTTGCTGACTTCGACTTTTTATTGGCGGAGTTGACCTTTTCGATCAACTGCTGAAATTTTTCCTCTGCGAGTTGCTTTATGTTATTGACTAGTAGTCCAAAGGATTTTTTCTCTTCATTAGGAATCTGTCCCATGGAGCCAAATAGTTCGCCCACGACACTTTTCTTGGAGATAAACTCCATTCTGTATGCTTCTAGTTGGTCGGGGGTATTGGCATCTGCAGCAGCTATGGCTGCTTTGATAGCTTCTATTTTCTCTTGGTACATGGGATTCGTTTTATTCGAATGACAAAGCTAAGGTTTTTGGTGTTTTATGGAAAGCCTAAACTTCATGATTCATCATTTGATGTGTGACCTTGAATCATTGAAAAAATTTATCCGACTTGGCAGATATGAAAATTAAGTCAGTTCGAGGTCCCGAGCTATTACAATCATTGAAGTTCTAAAGATCCCACCATTCTTAACTCATACATCTTAATTTTTTTTCCTTCCTTAAATCCAAGCTCCCAACTCCGGTCGTTTCTCCCTTCAAATACGGAAACAAACAAAAATCAATTTTAACAAATAACGTCCTGAAAATTCAAAATTATTTCAAAGTGACAATCGCCTATGTATTCCAGTTTAATGGAGTGATTCACACTGTCGATACAGTAGTATTGACGAAGATGTAATTCCTTAAGGAATATTTACTGAAAAAGCCGCTTGAACGTACGTTCAGGCGGCTTTTAGAATTTATTTGTGTTTTCCCTAATCTCAAATTTCTCACTTAAGACTTCTCACTTCTACCAAGTTCTTCCTCCGCCTGGTCTGCCTCTTTCCCATGGATTATTGGATGGCTCAGGCTCTTTGAAGTTACCAATGATGTATGTGAATGTCAGCATGCCATAACGAGTCAGGACATTGGTGAATACATCTGTTATCGCTACATCGGAAATGGTACGGCTGATGCTGTTGTTCTGATTCAATAAGTCAAAGATCACGACTTTCAATTCTGCCTTGTTATTCTTCGCAAATCGCTGACCTGCCTCGATATTCCAGAGCCAAACCGACTGATCCAATCCTTCAGACAATCCTCTGTAGAAGGTGTTGTTGATATTATTTCCGACAAAGGTTTTTCCGTTATTCGGCGAATAATACAGCCTCAAGTTAGACTCCTGTATGTAGTAGTTCTGATCCAGATTCTGCTGCAAGCTTGAATTGACTATGGTATAAGTTCCAGTTGTGCTAATCGTGAAGTCCACGTTCTTGCTGATATTACTGCTGAGCGTAAAGCCTTGACTCAAGTCGATATTGTCATTCAGATTCAGATCTCCATTGATCAAACCCGGAGTTCTGTTGAATCCTAATCGGGTATTCAAGTTCAGATTCGACTTGATTTTCTTTACTGGCATGCCATAAGTCAAGAAAAATCGAGTTCTGAAGTTGCCATCCAAGTTCTCTGGTCTGGAGATTTGCCCACCTGGGCGAAGGAGAATGTCTCCGTTGATCAGCGTATCCTGAGCGGTGAGAAAGGTGCTATTTCCAATGAAATTTGAGGTGGCAGAATAATTCAGAAACATGAATAAGGTCTTGGATTTCTCCAGATTTACCTTGCTGATATTTGCAAAAATATTGTGGTTAAAACTCTGTCCCAAGTTTGGATTGCCCACTCTAAGATTCAATGGATTTTGGTTATTGACCACATTTTGTAGCTCACTTACGCTTGGCTCATCCGTATCAGTTTGGTACCGAACTCTCCAAGAAAAACCTGTCTCCCGATTTCGGAAGTTGACATTTGCACTTGGGAGGACATTGTTGAAACTCCTTTTGAAAATGTCTTCCGTAGGGAAAAATGCCTCGTTGTTTAATTGAGCATTTTGATAGTCCAGATTCAAATTGATGCTGTAGCCTTTATCATTGAAGGCATATCCAGTTCGAAGACGCTGTGTGATGAATTTATTATTAAACTCATTACTCAACGCAGTATCCAACATAAATTGATTTTCCGAATTCAAAATTCTGGTTTTCTGATCCGCTCTTGTATTGTTATTGCTAACTTGATATCCAATAGTTCCAATTGATTTTTCGCCCAGTGGCTCAGTTAATGTTGCGCCGACTCGATAGTTAAAACCATCATTCAGTGCATCAGTTACTTGCTCTGTTGTGTCTAGTCGATTTCTATTATAGTCTATACTTGCTGCCAATAAATCAGATAGCTGATCTCTATTGCTCCATGTGGTATTGATATCTGTGGAAAGTGTTCTTCCTTTCTTATCAAATTTATAGCGATAGGTAATGTTATTTGAGATGTTCAAAGCCTTGGTCTCTGTATTTGAAGTAGAGCGAAGCGCACTCAGTGAGTCTCCGGTGCTAGCTAAAGTCAAAGCATCTCGATCACTGAAAGTCCTGTTATCTTGATAAGAGAACGAAGGTGTAACTACCAATGAGTTTTTGTCATTCAAATCTGCCTCAATTCTTGCATTTGCTCGATGATTGAAGTTTTCCACCGAGTTGATTAAGTTTTCCTGATAGATCTGGCTCAGGCTTTCGTTGATTACTGTCTCTCGATTGGTGATTTGGCTGAGGTTATTTGCGGTATTGTTGAAGAAGTAGTTACCGGTGAAATTCACTTTTTTCCCCCATTTGTCGCTGTAGTTTAGACCAATGGCATTGGTGCTGATGATACCAATATCATTTCCGCCAGAGAAAGCATTGTTTCCCCCTCTTCCCCTTCCACCACCTCCACCACCGGCGGAGGCATTAGCACTTACGCCTGCGAGGTCTTGGCTTGAGAAGTTTTGCTGATTGATGTTGTTGAAAAGACCTAGAATTGAAATTCGCTGATCTCCTTTGAAGAGGTTGACACTTCCACCGGCTGAGTAACGGTCGTCTGTTCCATAGCCTCCATAAGTCCGACCGAACTGGCCGTTTTTGCGATCCTCGCGAAGAATAATATTGATAGTCTTGGTGTAAGTGCCATCGTCAAAACCAGTTAATCGGCTTTGATCTGAGCGCTGATCCAGCACTTCCACTCGTTCAATGGCGTCAGCGGGTAGATTTCGCAAAGCAATACTTGGGTCCGAGCCAAAAAATTCTCTACCGTCCACCAATATTTTTTGGACTGCTTCTCCTTGAGCTTGCAGCTGCCCACCTTGCATAGTGATGCCCGGCAATTTCCTTATCAGGTCTTCTGCCTGCGCATTTTCCTGTGTTTTAAAGGCTTTGGCATTAAAGGAAGTGGTATCTCCTCTTTGCTCACCTACTGGATTGAGCCCTTCGATGACTATTTCATCAAGAACCTGAGAATCTTCTAAAAGGACTAAGTCTCCCAGATCAACTGGATCTCGGAAGCTATGCACTTTTGATATGGTCACAAAACCAATAAATGTAATTTCAATTTTGACCTGAGGAATGTTGGGACGGACGATCTCAAACTTACCTTGCCCGTCTGTGACAGCTCCGACCAAGAGCGAATCAGTGACCGTTTTAATGAGCACATTTGCTCCTACCATTGGGGTTTTGGTGACCCCATCAAACACAGTTCCAGTCAAAACTCTTGCAGGACGGTCTTCCCCTGTTGGCCTTTGGCCAAAAGAAGGAAAAGCCAGTAAGCTGCTAAAAATCAATAAAATAATAATGTAGTTCTTTTTCATATTGCTGCAAATGTCTAAGACTTTGACTGTTTGGCAATGCGAAAGGTTTACTCAGGTATTAGATAAAAATAAGAATGGATGTAGAGCAGGATAAATGGCTTTTTACCCATTTGAACTATGAGAAAATTTAAACTTGTTCCATAATATCCGGGTAGGATATTCCAAAGTGGCTGTCATCATAGATCGCCTCCCCATTTTTGATGATAATAACTTGGGGAGATTCATGTGGGACTCCAAATTCCTGAGCTACTAAATTCGATAGTTCGCGGTGGGCAATAAGATCTAAAAAGTAAGGAACAACCTTTTCTTCGTCACCATTTTTCCATTTGCGAAGCAAGCGATCAAGTGACATGCCACTCACCGAGCAGCGGGTACTGTGCTTGAAGATCATTACGGGAGTCGATTCGCTGAGTGCTTTGATTTCAGCGATTTGTTCGGGTTGTGTAAGTTTATTCCAGTTCATTTCTTTATTCTTTACTTTTGGGACAATACTTGCAGGGAAGAAATAGTTCCTTTCTAAGCTTCAGAAATTCATGAAAATATCTCCTTTTTACCAGTTAGTTAAAATTATTCCTTTTCTGGCCTTGTTAGCCTTCAGTTTTTCAGCTTGCAAAAGCCTCAGTTCCACCAGTAATCCTGGCCCTAGTATCATGCCTCCGCCGGCGATCTCATCCGTGAATGTGCCACTTCAGATCCCCAAAGCTACGCTGGATAAAATCTTTAATTCTCAGATCCCCAAAGTCCTTTTTGAAGAGAAGGGACTTGATATGGGTTCGGGAATTAATGGGGATTTGAAGTTGACTCGAAATGGCACAATTACTTGGACGGCATTGGATAGCCAATTGATCCAATTGACTGTTCCAGTTTTGGTCGAAGGACAAGTGGGGCTCAAAAAAGGAGGGCTGGGAAATCTATTCAAATCTAAAATCCCAATCAATGAACAATTTAATCCGGTGTTTGTGGTCGATCCGGAAATCAATTCCAACTGGGATTTGGGAATCAAAGCATTTGAATTAGTCGACTTGGGAGGCTCGCTGACCCTTGATGTGCTGGGGATGCAAATTGATTTGAGTAGTCTGGTAGGAAAGGAGATTCGGAAATGGAGTGAGCAGAATCTTATCGGTAAAGAATCCATTGCCTCCTTGAAGCCATTGGTTGACTTGACCTGGGCGCAGGTCGGAAAGCCATTTCAAGTGGAACTAGAAGGGGTGCAGACTGCATTTTCGATCCAGCCTCAGGTAGTCCAATTCAGGGAGTTCTTTGATGCGAATCAGGTATTCAATGTCTGGCTAGGGCTATCTGGTAAAGTGAATTCTCATCCTGCTACCGCCGCACCTACTCGGGCTTTTCCTTTGCCTAAGTTAAGTCCGAATGAAAATGATAAAAACGAATTAGAAATCCTGATGCCGCTGACTGTGGGCTATGAGGAATTGGATCAGCTTTTAGCCGATAATCTAGCAGAAAAGCTCTTTCGGATAGACAGGAAAACCACCATGATTCCTTCTAATATCAAGACGCAAGCCTTTGGAGAATTGGTTGCGGTGAGTATGGATTTCTTTGCGGAGCAAAGTAATGGTAAGTCACTTGAAGGAACGATTTTCGTTGTGGGCAAGCCAGCTTATGAGGCCGAAAAACGACAGTTGATTTTTGAAGACATTAACTTCAAAATCGAAAGCGGGAACCTCGGTGCGCAAACCAGTATAGGGCTTAAAAAGCGAAAAATCATTAAAAATATTGAGCGAAGGGCGATCTTTCCGATTGGGGATCTAATCGACTACAGTATGGGAAGCATTCAGAATCGACTGGGTTTTTCTACACCTCTCGCTGATTTGGAGCTTCAAAACTTGAAGATTATCCCTGCTGGATTCTATCCCTTGAAAAATGAATTGCTTATTCAATTGAAAGCTTCAGGGAAAATTGGGGTGGAGTGGAAATAACAAAGCTGCCCAAAATAATAGCTCTTTATTCAAGTTTAACAGGTTAATTTCTTCATCTTTTTCATAAGCGCTATAGCATCTGCTTTGATGCTGTCGTTTAGGAAGTTTTTGGAAATGTTTTCGATTTTGCTTTTGAAGTTCTTCTCCAATTTCATCGCCGATACGGATTGGATGGCGAATTTTACCACTGAAGGATCATTATCCTCGAAGGATCGCTGTAGGATCGCTTCTGCGATTTTTGGTTCTCGCTTTTAGGCAAAAAATGCTGCAGTAATCCTCACGGGAGCAATACCTCCATCTGCGGTGTTTTTGAGAATCTCATTAGCTCCGGTTCTGGCTATTTAGCATACGAGATAAGCAGCTTTGATGGATAGATTTTCATCATTCCCTTGGCAACAACTTTGGATCGTAAATCTTTGTCTGTGATAATTCCCAATGGCAGAAGATCTTCCCGGCAGACTACGATACTGCTGACTTGTTTTTCAGCCATCAGCGCAGCAGCTTGTTGAATACTTTGCTCAGGGCTGCAAGTGAGAACTTTTTCAGAAAATTTGATTTCTGACTGATCCGAGAAAATCATCAGGGAATGATCCCTTGACTGATTTTTAAATGCGCCTCTTGCTTTTTGTCCTTCGGAAAGGTCTTGCTGTACCACGACCTGACCTGAAGCAAAGCCAGCAGCGAAATACAGGGCTACTCGACTGTTTTGCTCCAGAACTTCTTTGAAGACAGAAACAGGAATTGCATAGACTAGACTATTTTCCCGCACTTTTGCTGAGAGGACATAGGGCCGCCTTCCAAGTAATGCCAAAACTCCAAAGACATCTCCCTCATCACATTGATCCCGAATTTCTTCTCCCTCTTTTAGTGATTCAGTCAAATTGATTGAACCCTCTTTTAGAATGTAGAAGTGTGAATCCGCTGGCTGTCCTTGGCGGAAAAGAGTCTCTCCCTCTTCCAAATAGCGGATTTCCACAAATCCAGCCACTTTTTCTAAAACCTTTTTGGAGAGGAAGGAGAAAGGCGGAAACCGCTTGAGGAATTCCGCTACCCGATGGACTATTACATTGCTCGTTACCTGACAGTTTGGCAAGAATATTATTGGTGCATTAATTGACTTTTTTTGGCTTTAAATAACTCAAAATGAAGTCTTTTCCCAAACTGTTTCGGCCCTTAAGAAGGTTGGTTTGGGCGCTTTTAGTAGCCTTCATGGTTGGTGCCCATAATTTTTATAAGCAAGAAATGGATTCTCCTGATTCGATTGTTAATTCTATTCAACTCGATGAAAGGGATGAGGATCTCTCAGCGAAAGATTGAATTAAAAAAGAGCTTTACTTTTTAGACTTCTCACTTCAGCTTTCTGAATTTATTTTCTTCCTTCAATAATCTGATTAACAACTTCCGGATCTAAAAGCGTTGAGGTATCCCCCATGCTGTCAAGACTCCCCTCGGCCACTTTCCGCAGGATTCTACGCATAATTTTTCCTGAGCGGGTTTTTGGAAGCCCTGGTACGATCTGGATTTTGTCTGGCTTCGCAATCGGACCAATCATTTTGGAAACCATTTCTTTGATCTCATTGACTAGATTAGCCTCGGTTCGGTTTGTCAGGTCGCAGATCACATAGGCATAGATTCCTTGACCTTTGATTTCATGCGGATAGCCAACCACAGCGGATTCGATGACCAGTGGATGTTCGTTGATCGCATTTTCAACCTCGGCAGTTCCCATTCGGTGACCTGAGACATTCATCACATCATCCACTCGACCGAGTATTCGGTAGTAGCCGTCATGATCTCTCTTGACTCCATCTCCAGTGAAATACATGCCCGGATAGGTAGAGAAATAAGTTTGCTTACAGCGCTCATGATCGCCGTAAGTTGTGCGGATCATAGATGGCCAAGGGAATTTGATGCAGAGGTTTCCTTCCACCGAATTTCCGGTCAGTTCATTTCCTTCGGGATCTACGATGCAGAGTTGAATACCCGGAAGTGGTAGCGTAGCAAAAGCTGGTTTGGTCGGGGTGATTCCTGCGATAGGAGAAATCAAGATCCCACCGGTTTCGGTTTGCCACCAAGTATCTACGATTGGACATTTGTTCTTGCCGATGTGCGTATGATACCAATGCCAAGCCTCTTCGTTAATGGGTTCACCAACGGAGCCGAGCACTTTTAGCGAGCTCAAATCGTAACCCTCAATGGGTTCGGTACCATATGCTTGCAATGCTCGGATGGCAGTAGGGGCAGTGTAAAAGATGTTTACTTTGTGCTTTTCGCAGACGGCCCAGAATCTTCCGGCATCAGGGTAGGTTGGAACCCCCTCAAACATTAAAGTTGTGGCACCTGCCAGTAATGGTCCGTAAACGATGTAGGAATGACCCGTAATCCATCCGATATCAGCAGTACACCAATAGACATCTCCTGGGGAATATTGGAAGACATTATCAAAGGAATATTGGGTATAAACCATATAGCCACCGGTAGTATGGACCACACCTTTTGGCTTGCCTGTCGAACCTGAAGTATAAAGAATGAAGAGCAGGTCTTCGCTATCCATTTCCTCGGCTACATTTTGATCAGACTCGCTAGCGATCACTTCATGCCACCAATAGTCTCGCCCGGATTTCATGGTTACCTCTTGATTGGTTCGCTGGTATACGATTACGGTATCCACGGTAGATTTTTCTAAAGCCTCATCTACGACAGATTTCACACCGATTTTCTTATTTCCACGAAAGTTTCCATCCGACGTTAAGACCGCTTTTGCTCCGCAGTCATTGATCCGATCTGCCAGAGCATTACTTGAAAATCCTGCAAAAACTACCGAGTGAATTGCCCCGATTCGGGCACAGGCCAGCATTGCAATAGCAGCTTCCGGAACCATCGGCATATAGATGATGACTTTGTCACCTTTGCCAATTCCTTTAGATTTCAGTGCATTCGCAAAGCGATTCACTTCATGAAAAAGTTCTCGATAAGTAATTGTTCTCCCAGCTTCATTAGGATCATTAGCTTCCCAAATGATCGCTGGCCGATCACCGATCGTATAGAGGTGTCGCTCAAAGATATTCTCGGTGATATTCAGCTTTCCATCTACAAACCACTTTACATCAGGCTCTTTGAAATTCCACTTTAAGACATTCGTCCAGCGTTTTCGCCAGTGAAATGAATCGGCTATTCTTGCCCAAAACTCTTCTGGCTGGGTGACACTTTTTTGGTATTCGTAGAGATATCCGCTCAGGGTATGAATTCGATCGCTCATGATACTAGTGGGTTTTGTATTAATGTAATAAATTTTTTAATGCGCTTGGGCATCGCCGGAACCTCTAGGAATCCGAATTTCTTGAATCATATCTTGGACCTCTTTTGGAGGGGCAGGGGTAAATCTGGAAATTAAAATACAGACTAAGAAATTTAGAAACATCCCAATCGAGCCTATTCCTTCTGGAGAAATACCAAACCACCAATATTCTTTTGAGTTCAATTCGGGACTGATGAACTTGAAGAAAATAATATAACCCAGTGTGAATACTAAGCCCGAAAGCATTCCTGCTATTGCGCCTTCTTTGTTGATTCGACTGGAGAAAATCCCCATAATGATCACTGGAAAGAAAGAGGCTGCTGCAAGTCCAAAGGCGAATGCTACGACTTCGGCAACAAAGCCAGGAGGATTGATTCCGAAATAGCCGGCGATTACTACCGCGCCCGCAGCAGCTAACCGTGCAATTCGGAGCTCTTTTTTCTCAGACATATTTGGTCTGAAAGTTCTGAAGAGGTCACGGGATACCGAGGTTGAAATCACTAAAAGCAAACCTGCCGCTGTGGAAAGTGCTGCGGCCATTGCTCCTGCAGCTACCAAGCCAACTACCCAATTGGGAAGATTGGCAATTTCAGGTGAAGCAAGAACCATGATGTCCTTATCGATAGTAAATTCATTTTTGTCTTTATCAGCCACGTACTGTACGAGTCCGTCACCATTTTTATCATTAACCTGAATGAGGTTGGTTTTTTCCCAAGTATGGACCCATATCGGGAGATTCTCGATTTTTTTCTCACTAACTGTTTCGATTGCATTGTAAATCCCAAATGCGGCTACCGCAGGAGCGGTGGTGTAAAGAATAGAAATGAAAACCAGCGCATAGCCTGCAGACAAGCGGGCGTCTTTAACTCTCGGCACGGTGAAAAATCGGACAATCACGTGGGGTAAGCCAGCCGTTCCTACCATCAAAGCCAGTGTGATCATGAAAATATCCACCATCCCTTTTCTTCCCGATGTGTAGGCCTCAAAGCCGAGCTCGGTCAAAACTCCATCTAATTTGTCGAGCAAGTAAGTTCCATCAGAAACTGTACTTCCTAGCCCTAATTGAGGGATTGGATTTCCTGTCAATTGCATGGAAACGAATATCGCCGGAACCATAAAAGCGAAAATCAGAACACAGTATTGAGCTACTTGGGTATAGGTAATCCCTTTCATCCCGCCCAAAACTGCATAAAAGAATACGATACACATTCCGATAACCACGCCCCATTCGATGGGAACTTCCAGGTATCTTGAGAATACGATTCCTACACCACGCATTTGCCCAGCAACATAAGTAAATGAGATAAATAGCGCACAGATGACTGCTACCACTCGCGCTTTATTGGAATAATAACGATCCCCGACGAAGTCAGGAACGGTGAACTTTCCAAATTTCCGGAGGTAAGGTGCAAGCAAAAGTGCCAAAAGCACATAGCCACCTGTCCAGCCCATTAAGTAAACTGAGCCATCATAGCCTGCAAAAGAAATGACTCCTGCCATGGAGATAAATGATGCAGCAGACATCCAGTCTGCAGCAGTGGCCATGCCGTTGGCGAGAGGAGATACTCCGCCGCCAGCGGTATAAAACTCTTTTGTTGAGCCAGCGCGGGTGTAGATGGCTATGCCTATGTATAAGGCGAATGATAAACCTACGAGAATGTATGTCCAGGTTAATATTTCCATTGGGTTGATTGGTTTTTTTGGTTAATCCTCGTTGACATCAAATTCTTTATCCAGCTTGTTCATCCGGACTACATAGATGAAAATCAAGATTACAAAAGTGAAAATTGAGCCTTGTTGGGCAAACCAAAAACCGAGTTTGAATCCCCCTAAATGAAATTGATTTAAATAGTCGACGCCAATTATTCCAAAACCAAAAGAAACTACGAACCACACAACCAGGAGGTAAAACAGGGTTTTTAGATTTTTATTCCAATACTGTTGCATTTTGGATTTAGGCATGATCAACTTAAGAATTTTAATGTAGGAATTAGGTATAGTAACCTATCAAGAGATTCAGAAAAGAATAGGTTAATCCGCTACGAATTAATCAAAAAATTTCGGTAAGTCCAGAATTCTCCCCAATTAACTTTGGCAAAAAAGAGGTGTGACTTTAAGTTTTTCCTGACTTTTTAATAGATCCTTGTTCACCGTAAATAGTACTTGGATGAATTAGGACCTAGAGGTAAATTATTGCTTTTACATAAAATACTCTGAGGCAATCGCCAAGCCTGCAGCAAAAAAGCTTACCAATAATTTATTCCAATGAAAGGTGTGGTGTGGACTGCTTTCGAAAAATATAGTAGTCGAAATGTGTAGAAAACCGCCAACGACCAACCCATAAAGCATTCCGATCCCTTCTTTCTGTAGAATACCATTTTCAAATAAAAACGAACTTGAAAACATTCCCAAAGGAGAGGCCAAGGCGAATATAGTCAATAGAATCAGTGTCCACTTTTTTGAAAGAGAACTACTCAAAACTGCAGCGAGCGCAAACGCTGCGGGACCTTTATGCATGACGATACCGATCAAGACAGACTTGCTGCCATGGACATGGGCAACGGATTCTACTCCGATCAAATTGTCATGAGAGAGTAAAGTGCCTTCCAGAAATGCATGAATAAATAAACCCAGCATCACGGTAATCACACCACTTTTACTTTCGCCATGATGAGGATGAATATGTCCATGCTCGATGCCGCTTGAGAGGAACTCTAATATTTGTTGAAGTAAAAAGCCGATTAGGATGAATAAGCCCATTTTCCCACCATCAAATCCACTAGAGAATAATTCGGGTAAAAGGTGTAAAACAGTAATGGAAAATAAATAGGATCCAGCAAAAACCAGAACCAGTTTGAAATACTTATCCTTGAATTTTGGGGCGAAAAAAACCAAGGATCCAGCGCCCATCGCGGTGAAGAAAAGAAGAAGAAAGTTTAATCCCATGGTTTAGAAGGCTCTCCGCTGTCTTTCACTTTCAGAAAAGCTTGGAGCTATAACTTCAACAAAGGTAATAAAATTCAATAATGTTGCATTTATATCCCTACTCTTGGATGAAAGATAAGTAAGGCTTTAGGGATTCGCTGGCAAAAGTTCCATAGCCGCCGTTGCCATCATCGTAGATCAAGAAGACTTCAATCTCACTGAGTTTGGAGTCCAATTGGATTGCACGCTCAAGCCCCATGACCATCAAAGCGGTTGCATAGGCATCAGCAGTCATACAGTCTTTTGCCAAAACAGTTGCGCTGAGCAGGCTATGGTTTACAGGATAGCCAGTGGCAGGATTGATCGTATGGGAGATTTTGACAGAATCTCTGACGTAGTAATTTCGGTAATTTCCAGAAGTGGCCATACCTCGATTTTCCAAAGCAATGATGCTGTAAAGGTCAGAAGCGCTGGCAGATTCATCTGGGCGATTGATGCCGACTTTCCAGAGTTCTCCTTTTTCATTCACACCTCTAGCAACGAGTTCCCCGCCGATTTCAATCAGGTAATTTTCAATGCCTCGTCTAGTCAAAAAGTCAGCAATAACGTCAGCCCCCTGTCCTTTTGCGATAGCTGAAAAGTCTAGATAGACGCCTGTGACAGTTTTACGAACTTCTTTATTATCAAAGTTGACCTTATCAAATCCTACCAATCTTAACAAGACTTCAATGTCTGCACTATCTTTCAATTCCGGGCCGCCGGGACCAAAACCCCAAACATTTACCAAGGGACCTACTGTCGGGTCAAATGCACCAGCCGTGTTTTCATAGACGGTTTTTGAGGCATTCAGGACTTGTGGTAAATAGGATAAGGTAAAAGCTAGAGTGTCCATCCGATTAAACCTTGAGATTTCAGAATCAGGGATGTAAGTCGAGAGGCTCGAATTAAAAACTACCAAAAGGGAGTCGACAGAAATTTGAAGATTTTTGCCGGATTGAGAGAGGTAAGTCAATGAATACGTAGTGCCCATCGTTTGACCGGAAAAGGAGATTGTACCGGGATTTGAGAGTTCCGTTTCTTGGGTTTTCTCAGGATTATCCGAAGATCTCCAGAAATACACGCTTAGCACCAGCACCAGAAGGACTAGGGAATAAATCGTGTTTTTTTGTGCGTTCGAAGCCATAATGGGCGGGATTTGCTGCGAATTTAAAGCTTATTTTTCGCTTTGGGTGAAAAGCATGGATATGAAATCGAGCATGACCCAAAACGTCACCTACTGGGATGATTATAAGCTTTACGAGATTCTATGTGGCCATTGAAAAACAATTATTAACACATGAATTCTCTACTTATGGGAAGTCTAAATTTCTATATTTGTTCATCATGAGAGAAGATTACCTAAGTGGAGACGAGGAAAGTCTCAGTTCAAAAGATAAGGATTTTGAGAAGGCATTGAGGCCATTGAGTTTTGAGGACTTTACCGGACAATTCAAAATCGTGGCAAATCTGCGAGTTTTTGTCACGGCTGCGAAAAATCGAAATGAGCCACTCGACCACGTGCTTCTTCATGGACCTCCCGGCCTCGGGAAGACAACCTTAAGCCATATCATTGCCAATGAGTTAGGTTCGGGGCTGAAAATCACCTCAGGCCCAGTCTTGGATAAGCCCTCAGATCTGGCCGGCTTGCTGACCAATCTTGAAGAAGGCGACGTACTTTTTATAGATGAGATTCACCGGCTAAATCCTATTGTGGAGGAATACTTGTATTCTGCGATGGAGGATTTCCGAATTGATATCATGCTTGATTCCGGGCCAAATGCCCGATCGGTACAGATTTCGCTAAGTCCTTTTACCCTGATCGGGGCAACCACTCGCTCCGGATTATTGACTTCCCCACTTCGTGCCCGATTTGGGATCAATTCAAGATTGGAGTACTACGATGCCAAATTGCTCACTGATATAGTGCAGCGTTCAGCTGGAATTTTAAAAACTCCAATAGACGAAGTGGCTGCTTTTGAAATCGCACGCAGAAGTCGTGGAACGCCCCGTATCGCAAATATGCTCTTGCGGAGAACTAGGGATTTTGCAGAAGTAAAAGGAAATGGAACCATCACTTTGGATATTGCGCAGTTTGCACTCAATGCACTGGATGTGGATGTGAACGGCCTGGATGAAATGGATAATCGAATTCTATTGACCATTATCGAAAAATTCAATGGCGGACCGGTTGGGTTGAGCACGATTGCGACTGCCTGTGGAGAAGAATCTGAGACGATAGAGGAAGTTTATGAGCCCTTTTTGATCCAGGAAGGTTATTTAAAAAGAACATCTCGAGGTCGTATGGCAACAGAGTTAGCTTACAGGCATTTGAAAATCAAACCGAATCTGGGATTGGGCGGATTGTTTGAGGGGGTTTAAGAAAATAGGATAGAAGACAGGAGTTTGAAGCGACTATGAACAGCAGTTCAAGTTTTGGCTATTCAGAGTAGACTTGGCA
>JBLGAM010000048.1:0-23163 GCA_047612305.1 Planctomycetota bacterium
GCTTTGCAAAGTCTATCCAATCATCATCGGCATCAGTTGACTATTCCGATCATCGGACTGACCGGATCAAATGGCAAAACGACTTCAAAGGAGCTGTTGAATGCAGTGCTAAAGCAAAAATTCAATACGCTAGCTACTATCGGTAATCTCAATAATCATATCGGAGTCCCTTTGACCTTGCTACGGATCAAACCGGAGCATGAAATTGCGATCATCGAAATGGGAGCGAATAAGCAAGGTGACATCAAGGAGCTTTGTGGTATTGCTGAACCTACCCATGGGTTTATAACTAACATTGGTAAGGCACATCTCGAAGGAATGGGTGGGCCTGCAGGTGTTTTGAAAACAAAGACCGAGCTGTATCAGCACTTGATCGCAAATCAAGCAACAGTTTTCATCAATTCACAGGATCCGATTTTGTCTAATATGATCAAGCGATTTGATTACCCGGTTTTGTATCCGGCGAAGAGTGATTTCTGCGAAGTAGAATTTAAGGGCGCAGATCCATTTGTGAAATTTTCGGTAGAAGGATCGGAGGCAATTTATCTTACCTCGATGATCGGAGCTTATAATTTTGGAAATATTGCCACAGCCCTGACTTTGGGTAAATTTTTTGGAGTTCCTCTGGAAAAAGCAATCGCCGGAATCGTTGCCTATCGCCCTGAAAATATGCGATCGCAGTTAGTTGAAAAGCGAAGCAATCTGATCATACTTGATGCTTACAATGCCAATCCATCAAGCATGGAAGTGGCGATTCGGACTTTCGGGCAGATGACTGGACGAAAATATAAGATGATCATCTTGGGAGACATGTTTGAACTGGGAGATTATGCCGAAGCCGAGCATCTAAGGCTGGGTGAGATTGTGAGCGAATATCCAATTGACAAAGTGTGTTTCACGGGGGATTTGATCGTTAGTGCCTTGGAGACTGCATCAAAAGCATTGTACTTTCCAGATCCATTTTCCTTACGAAATTGGCTTGAGGATAGCCAGTTGGAAGATTATCTGATCTTGATCAAAGGTAGCCGAGGCATGAAGCTGGAGGGATTGGTGGATTTTATTTAACCTTTGTGATTTATCATTGGTTAATGGTTCAGTATTAAAAACTTATCATTAAAAAAAATAACATGCGACCATATCTGAAATTCCTAACAGCCCTTGCCGAGAATAATCACAAGGTATGGATGGATGACAACAAGAAATGGTATCTCGATTCCCGTGAGGAATTTTTAGAAGATGTAGATGTGATGCTAAAAGGAGTTGCAGCTTTCGAACCAGCAATGGCAGCCTTCAAGCCGAAAGATTGCATGTTTCGTATTAATCGTGATGTTCGGTTTTCAGCAAACAAGAATCCATACAAGAATAATTTTTCAGCCTACTTTTCTCCGAAAGGAAAAAAAGTAGAATGGCCTGGTTATTATGTTCATGTGCAGCCTGGAGCTTCTTTTATTGGAGGTGGTCTTTGGATGCCAAGTTCGGATGCATTGAAGAAAATCCGGAGAGAGATAGACTATTCCGGTGCGGAGCTGAAAAAGATCTTGGAGAGTAAGGCCGTCTCTGAGGTTTATTCAGGAATAGCCGGCGAAAAGCTAAAAACAAGTCCTAGAGATTATGGGGCAGATCACGAGTTTATTGAATTTTTGAGACTTAAAAGTTTTATTCTTAGCAAACCTATTGCAGATCGAGATATTGATTCAGGTAAATTTATCACTGTAGCATTAGATGGTTTTCAGCGCATGAAACCATTTCAGGATTTCCTAAGTAAGGCTATCGAAGATGTAGAAGATGGATCTGGACTTTTATAAATTCAGAAATATGAATTGAGAAAGCTGAATACGAAAGTCTGAATTTTCAGATTTCTCACTTAAGCTTTCATACTTGTAAAAGGAGTTTTTCTAATACAGCAGCTACTCCATCTTCTTTGTGGTGTAGCGTGATTTCTTTGGCAACAGCTTTTACTTCCGGCTTGGCATTTTCAACTGCTACGCCCCAGCCCACAGATTGGAGTAAGTCGATGTCGTTATAATTGTCTCCAAAGGCGATGACCGACTCCATCTCAAATTCATACTCGTGCGCTAAAATTTTTCGAAGGCCAGTAGCTTTGGATATCGCTTTTGGGGCGATTTCTAAGTAGGTATCGCTAGATCTGTAAAGGTGTAGGTCTTGGCCATGTTCAAAATTTAACTCCCCAAAAAGCCAATTGATTTCATCGTGATTACCCATACACATGACTTTGTGTGCTCCGGAATTGCCTTTGCTCCAGAGATCCACCACGTCCAAGCCGTTCATCCAAGTGCATTGTACTTTAGTGTTTTTCACTTCTCTTTGAGACCAGTAGTCGTCTTTTTCCTCGTACCAGTTTTCTCCTTGATACAAGCTGATATGGATATCAGACTTTTCAGTGAGGCGAAGAATTTTCTCTACCAAAGCCACTGGGATTGATACGTCTTCCAAGATTTCACCGACAGAACTCAATACAAATCCACCATTGTAAGCAATCAAAGGTTGTGAATGCCTCCGAAGATCAGTGACTAAATGTCGCATAGCATCGGGCATTCGAGAACTTGCAAGAATGACAGGGAATTTTTCCGGAAGTCTATTAACTGCCTCGACTAATCGGGGCGATAAATCTCGGATAGAATTCAAGAGCGTTCCATCGATATCGGAACAGATTGCTTTATACTTCATCAATCAAACTGGCCAGCGTCGAAGCCCTCGGAGAAATTAGTGAAAAAGCTGATTCCAATGATGGATATAATGATGACGACAATAGCGATCCCAATTAAACTTACGATCAACTCCGCTTTTGCCCAATTTGATTTGTTAGGGTCAATATTTTTATCCAAAGCCCATACGATCAGCATAATAAAGCCAATCAAAGGGATTTTTGTCACTAAAACTGAGATGATCCAATCCCCAAGATTAATGGGTGGTTTCTTAAATTCTTCTGGCATATTCATAGCGATTCGGGGGTTTTAGTTTAAAAATCTGAGGTTTCAAAAGTGTATTCCTGCATTGCAAAATTCTCCGGGTTGGTTGGGTCTCCTTGCAAGAATTGAACGGTTATTTGTCTATAATTTGATGAATTTTCAAAGTCTCTTAAGTAAATCTCGGCACATTTTCGAGCCAAGACTTCAGGTTGATTTCCGAGAATTAAGGGGTCGCCATTTTCAAGTTTGAGAAAGATGGTTGATTCTACAATTTCTTCGGATTTGTTTGTGCTCAAGTTGACACTCATACCTTCAAAGTCTCCGAGTTGTCGGATTTCTTCCGAAGGAAGGAAACCTTCACCAACCATGGATTCCATGCCTTTTGCAGCATATTTGATAAGACCTTCAGGATTACAAGAACATGAATTAAGGAATAAAACAATGGATATAACTAGAAAAATTCGTATCATAAAGAGTGATTTGAAGGGTCCGTAATTTTGAATTTGAGATAAGTTTGGTAGATTTTCATAGGTTTTATTTCATTTTTCAATTGTCACCCAACTTGCTATGACTAAGATCAAATTTAAAATTCAAGGAGTTTTGGAAAGAAATTCTTCCTCTAAAATTCTTTTGAAACCAGGAGAAAAGTTTAAAGTAAAGGGAGTTATTGAGGTAGAAAATTGTGATTCAGATGAAATTACTTTTAAAGAAGCAGAAATTCAACCCTTATCAAAAGAAAAAGATCAGCTGGACCCATTAATGGTTGGCGCAGCAACACTGCCTTTTTCTGCTGAGGCCACCCCTAGGCCATTATTGGCTAATTGGGATTCGCAACATGTGACGCTTGAAAAGCATGGGGGGCAGGGGTATTACAAATTGATAGAGGAGGGGTTGACCTATAAAGGGAGTCTTATTGAATCATTGAAACCTATTTTCGGCCAACAAGATCTAGGAAAAACATTCTGTGGGCTTTTTGCTCATCAAAACTCACTAAAACCTGAAAATGATGAGTTTTTTCCCGGAATTGTTGGAAGCCGATATGCATTGATCATAGAAGTTCTTGATGCATATCGGATAAAAGTGAATTTTGATTTTAACGGTCAGAGTAACAAGGGATATGTTTTTCACGACAACAGCCTTGCTTTTCGATCTGCAATGAATTCGGTTAAATATTCTCTCACAAAAACTATTGAGCTCCAAGACGGTAAAACGTATGTCATTCCTGAGTACGAAAAAACTAATTTAGCTGGAGATTTTTTTCTGCTAGCAAAAAATGGGTCTAATCTAAAACTTGGGCTTGAGGATTTTTTCCCATGGTCCGCAATAAATACCAAGAGACAAGCTGGTAGCTTGTTTGATTTTGGCGGAAATAGTATCACGATTGTAATCAAAAACGTGAATTTCTTGCCGCCCCATCGTAGAGTCAACGGGGCTCAGTTGTTTTTTACGAGCCTATTTCGATCAACTCCAAATAAGGGTCAGACGGCTAAAGTAGCTGTAATAAATATGGATACAACCCTTGAAGTTAACGGTAAAGATACAAGGTATAATCAAGTAGGTTTTGGATATGGGTTCATGTATTCAAGTGAGCGAGGGAATTATGTGATTGGAAAAGGCATCTCTCACAGGGGGCCTGGATTCATGGATTTTAAAGCAAATTTTGGCGGAGGTCTTTTTGCAGTTTTTGAAGATATAAAAACTGACTTTAAGGATGAAGAGTCGTTTGCCACACCAAGGATCAAAGTGAGGGGAACGCTTGAAGATAACGTCTTTACGATTACTTCAGGTCATACGATTTACCAAATTTTCACCTATGATTTTGGAGAAGGAAACGTTTCTCATTTACTTCATTTTGGTCGCTTTACCTTCATGATCGATGGGCGAGATGCCGTAATTAATGCTTCTCAATTCCGGGTTCGACCTTTTGGAAAAGGCATAGTCAAACTTCGATTGAAAGATTCACATAGCGTTTATGCCAAATCTATTGAACTTCATGCAGGTGATGAATTAATCTTTCAGGGGCAAAATTTTAGAATTGTAGAAAAAACAAGAACCTATGTTACTGAGTGGATGCAAGGTGATGATGAAGTGAAATATGCGATGTGTTTAAAACTCGATAGGGCACTTCCTGAATCGAGTGGTTCTATAGACTTTGAGATAAAGTCTATAGGCGAAACGTTGAATAACGGGCAGGAGCATGAATCTTATTTGATTTATAAAGCCAATTATGAATTCAGAACTTATCCTAACACCAAATTTGGCGACGGTGAGGTTCTCTCTTCTGATCCTGTAGGTCATTTGTCTTACAATCATAAGGAGATCACCCTTTGGGCGAAAAATTTCCAGCATAATGGATTTTATCGGCAATCTTTATCTGGAGTTGGAAAAAGTAACGGATACACGTTAATTGATTGCTCGGGCTTTGAAGGGCAGTTCAAGCCTGATGAGCCAGTGAAAAATTTTGGTGAAATGCCTGAAGTTGCAAAAAAATTAATTCAAGAGATTGAATCAATGGAATAAGGAAGTCCTGCTAAGAAGAGCCCAATCAAGGTTTTTCTACCAAAAGAATCACTTTGAATTGATTAGGGTCAATTCGAATGTTAGTCGCTGGATACGGTATTACATCAATTAATGTAATGGAGTAAACTCCGACATTTGCCTGAACAGGAATGCCGGATACATTTGGCTCAGTTGACAATTTCAAAACTGTGTTCTTGCCTTTTAAATTGACTGATAATTCTACTTCTACGAATCCAGGCCAAATACATGTCACATCTGAGGGGCATCGGGAGTCATTCGGGTAAGTATTGAAAGTGATGGAAAGGTTTTCATTACAATAAGTCGTAGAATCAAAAACTTGAATTGTTATTTCTTCCCCAATGGCTGCATCGAGACATTCTGGATCTTCGGTGCATGAAAAGAATAGTAAAATAGCAAAAAGAAGTAGTGTGGGCACTTTCATAAAATCAGGTTAACTATCTCAGAATACGGGAAATAAACCGATTTAGTTTTTAAAATGCCTGAAGAAATTAGAGTTGAATAAATAACTTTTACTACAATGTGGAAGACCCTTTGAATTTATGATAGTCTTGACCCGAAAGATTTCTCTTTGCTACCGTCAGGAATGGTTACTAGGAAACTGAAGCTTTTAAGGAGTTTGAAAGAACTATTTATTGTTTTAGATCTGGAAACATTCTAGTTCTCATTTATAAGTTTAAAAACTTCTGTGTGTTCATTTGTTTGAATTTTCAGGAAAATTATTCCTCTTGGCAATGTTCCAAAAAGCTCATCAAGTTTTACCGTTTGCCCCGAATTTATAGGTAAACTTACTTTTTTGAATAAATTTCTGGTATTGTATACATCAAGCATGACAGTTTGCCCAATGGAGGGATTTGAATTTTTTAATTTGAGGTTGAAAACTCCATCTGAAGAGGGGTTGGGAAACACCATCCAAGTATCCCGAGGGTTCAGGTTTTCCTGTTTCATCATTTTTACGGGGCTAAAGTCTGTGTTTTCTCCATGTTTTCTTTTTATTCGATAGTAAATGTATTCTTCAAATCGAGGGTATTTAGAGTCTTCAAACTCATATTTAACCACGTTAAGGCTAGAATTTTGACATTTTAAAGTGGCGATTGATTGAAATGCCGAAATATCACTTACGCTTCGTTGAATGACATATTCGGTTCCAATAACATCCGAATTCATTTCCCACATTACTTTGATTTTATCTTCATTTAAGGTGAGATTAAAAGATTTCCACTCCAAACTTAGAACCGAAGCAATTTCCATGAGGTATTCTTCGGTTTGTGAGCAGCCATTTGCATCTGTAACAGTCAATTGATATAATCCATCTTTAAGATTAAAGATATCCTTATCCGTGCTAGTAAACCCATTGGGACCAGTCCATAAATAAGAATAGGGAGCTGTACCCCCGGTGACATTTTGCACATAAATTATCCCAGATTCTTCATTGTTTTTGGTAGGGTATATGTCTACAGTTATTCCAAAATTAGGATCAATAAAGATGTCTTTAGTGATTATGGTCGTGGAGGTCCCGTCAAATACAGTTAAATTAATTGGGTAAATGCCAGTGCTGGGGAAGTTATAAGTGGGATTGGTAAGGTTAGAATCAGTAATGTTATCGTCATTGAAATCCCAGCTATAAGAATAATCATATGGAGGGGTTCCACCGATGGTTTGATTGGTAAACTGGATGTTGGTATTGCAAATCCCATTACTGGTAAAATCAAATTTTGGGAAAAGTGGTACTGCAGCAGTATAGCCTTCTTGGTTTCCGTAACACTGTGCATTAATATTACTCTTTGTTTTCACAACGCATGTGGTTTCGGGTTTGACAGCTCCTGTTTCCCAATACATAAAAATATCTTTGATCTCAATGATATCTCCCCAATTCCAATCGAAATTCCGGACTTTTACCCAAATGTTTTGTTGGGCCTGGATTCCCGAAAAAAGACAGTCATATCCGTCATCGCTGATTTGGATTCCGTTTTGGTAAACATCGTAAAACATCAGCATATTATACCCGTTATTGGAAGGCCCACCAAAAATCACCCAAAGTTCTCCAGATATAGGTTGCCCTAAGGTATAGTTGTCTGTCTCAGTGAATAATTGACCGTTTTGATCTCGCAACTGAAATCCCGTTACTGTGAAATTATTCTGAGGGCACTGGGCAAAAAGTATATCAGCATCTGTTATTGCTAATAAAATAATAGCAACGGAAAGGAAGTACTTTATATTTATTTTTGGATCCATTTAATTCTACTTTTTCTCAATCGTTGATTTGAGAAATAGAATCTAATATAAGTAAATTAAAAGGCTTTTTTATTATTTAATCAACTGTAAATCAATTGATTTGATTGAATTTTCGTATATTAAATTAAAGTGCAAAAAACTAATGTGGAGACTCATTTTTTATGGGATGTATATCAAAAAATAAATTTTCAATTATTTTAAGTTTTATTTCTTAGTTATTTAATGAGTGGCAATAAATTAATGTTTCCCCTTGTCTCTCGGGGATTTTTAGACCATAGAATTAGGCATGATCTAGTACCAATCCCAATAGATTCTAGGCGATAGCTTTTCCATTTCCATATAGGTGCCCTCCAATAGATAGCTAAAGTCTAACCAGTCGATCGAATTGGTTTTTGCGCACGAATAATTCATTGAATATATTCTTGCCTTTTCTTCTTTTTGATTTGAAGTTTTCATTTCAGTACCGCTGAACGGTAAGGGTTTACTTAAGAATATTTTAATCCCCAAAGTGGAGAGCGTGATTTTGTGGGCGTAGTAACACTAGAACTATGATGTTTAATTTGTTCCTCATAACATCTATAGGCCCCATATAATGCTTATCAGTTTTTCAAGAATACAGGATATGAACAAAACACATAAGCTACAAACAGAAAAAGCTTCGCAGTAATGCGAAGCTTTTAATTAAAGTGGAGCCCCGAAAGCTTTCGGGGGGGTCGAACCGATGAACTTCCCGCTGGCTAGCGGGACGGACTAGCTCTTCTGATCGATTAACCATTCGACATACTTTCTACTTTTTTTCTTGTTGATTTCCAACTCTCGTATTAAAGCAGTTGATCTATCTGGTAAAACCTCAATTAGTTTGATTTCCCAAAGAGGTGCTATAGATTTTGTGGAGGGAGTTGAGGCTGAGTTATGGTGTTTCAAACGGCCTTCCACATTTTCAGTAAAGCCGATATAATATTTATTAATTTTACGGAATAGATGATATCAACAAAACACATAAGCTACAAACAGAAAGCTTCACAGAAATATGAAGCTTTCTGTAAAGTGGAGCCCCGAAAGCTTTCGGGGGGAGTCGAACCGATGACCTTCCCGCTGGCTAGCGGGACGCATTAGTCGCTCTTAAATAATCAAAGCAAGCCCGAAGACTTGCTTTTGTGGAGAATAACGGATTCGAACCGATGACCCCTTCACTGCCAGCGAAGTGCTCTAGCCAGCTGAGCTAATCCCCCAATTTTAGATTTGCAAATATAGACCGCTGTTTGGTCTAACCAAAAGATTTTTTAAGTAGTTGAGTAATTTATTCGAGTCAGGATACTTCTTCCAAGCGTAACCTCATCGGTAAACTCAAGTTCTCCGCCAACTGGAATCCCACGGGAAATGGTGCTGACTTTAATACCTTTTTCGCTAAGTTTTTTTGCAAGATAAAAAGAGGTAGTATCTCCTTCCATGGTAGCGCTGAGGGCTAAAATCACTTCTAAAACAGGGGCGTCGGTCGCAGCAGTTTCAATTCTGCTAAGCAGTGATTCGATCTTTAATTCTTCTGGACCGATGCCTTGGATTGGAGAGATTACACCTCCCAAAACATGATATTTTCCAAGAAATTGATTGGTGTTTTCTATTGCCAAAACGTCTCGGATATCTTCAACTACACAAATTATACTTGAGTCTCTCCGCTGACTTTGGCAGATGCTACACACTTCAGCATCCGAAATATTATGACAGGTTTTACAATATTGAATCTCAGAACGCATTCGAGTCAATGCCAAAGTCAATGCTTCAGTATTGACTTCATTTTGTTTGAGAAGATGTAATGCGAGTCTCAATGCAGTTTTTTTACCTATCCCAGGAAGCCTGGAGATTTCAGTCACTGCATCTTCGATTAGTTTGGAGGGGAAATTCAATTCAGGAGTTTTTTTATACGATTGCTGCTTGAATACCTGCGTCCAAGATAGCTTCACAGAGAGGCTTCAACTCTTCATAACCACCTTTTTTAACCGCACATTTTCCTTTGAAGTGAATTATTAGTGTGCATTGTTCAGCTTGCTCGACAGAATGCTTGCAAATTTTCACTAAAATATTGGCCACATGATCAAAGGTGTTGACTTCGTCATTATAAACAACCAGATCGTAAGCGTCTAGGTCTACCAACTCCTCTACCAAGACTTCTTCTAATTCGACCATAGGATTTGTATTACTCAACTGATTCATTTTGCAAAATTAAGAATATTAGACAACTTAGCGAACCCTCAGCGAAGCAATTATGAATCCACAGTTAGTTCTAGTAGTAATCTCCTGCTATTTTTTATTGCTTTTTCTAATCTCATGGTTCACCTCCCGCAATATTTCTGAGGATACATTCTTCACCGGAGATCGGCAATCCCCTTGGTTTTTGGTCGCATTTGGGATGATAGGCGCCTCGCTTTCAGGGGTTACTTTCATTTCTGTCCCAGGGGAAGTAGGTAATTCTAACTTCTTTTACTTCCAAGTTGTTTTGGGCTATACTTTGGGCTACTTCACCATTGCTAAAGTTTTACTACCACTGTATTACCGCTTAAACCTGGTTTCAATCTATTCCTACCTCGAAGATCGATTTGGTTTTTGGTCTTACAAGACTGGTGCTTTTTTCTTTATTCTCTCCAGAACATTGGGTTCTTCGCTCCGAGTGTTTTTGGTCGCCTCAGTATTACAGTTGATTCTGTTTGATTCTTTGGGGATTCCATTTTGGGTTTCGGTTCTGATTACCGTTGGGCTGATTTGGCTTTATACGCACCGTGGAGGGATTAAGACGGTGGTTTGGACGGATACACTTCAGACGTTCTTTATGCTCGCCGCCGTGGTGGTTTGCATTGTTTTGATTGGAAATGAACTGAAGTTTGATGGGGTAAAGGATTATTTCACCGCAGTTTCAAATGATCCGAGATCAAAAATTTTCAACTGGGATTGGAAGTCAGGTACGAATTTTTTCAAACAGTTTATTTCGGGTGCTTTTATCACTATTGTGATGACGGGTTTGGATCAGGATATGATGCAAAAAAACCTGACTTGTAAAAATATTGGAGATGCTCAAAAGAACATGTTTTGGTTTACCATCATTTTGGTTTTCGTTAATTTACTTTTTCTATCGCTTGGAGTGATGCTTTATCTTTATGCGGAGACAAATGGGATTTCACTTCCTACCAGAACAGATGAGCTATTCCCCATGTTGGTTACTCAGCATTTTTCCGCTTTTGCAGGAATTGTATTTGTTCTGGGAATAACCGCAGCTGCGTATTCTAGTGCAGATTCAACGCTCACTGCATTAACCACTTCCTTTTGTATTGATTTCCTGGAATTAGAACGAAAATACCCTAAAGAAAAGCGCGTAACTATTCGAAAAAAAGTCCATTTGGCATTCACCTTTATCATGTTCATAGCTATCATGATGTTTTACTGGATAAATGATCAAAGTGTCATTAATTCAGTATTTATCATCGCTGGCTTCACCTATGGACCGCTTTTAGGATTGTATTCCTTTGGACTATTCACCAAGTGGCAAGTCAATGACAAATGGGTGCCATACATCGCAGTCGCAGCTCCGATTTTGGCTTACTTCATCAGTTCCAATTCAGAGGCTTGGCTTTGGGGATACAAATTCGGTTTCGAAGTATTAATTCTGAATGGACTCCTTATGTTTATCGGATTGTTTTTAGTTCGTAAAAAGTAATTAGAGTGCTAATTCGATTTCTGGATTCCAGAAGTGTTTTTCAAAATCCTGAATCTGATCATTTATCACATTTACGCCCTCATTCTCGAGTAATTCTTGCATTTCTGTAGGGGTGAAAAAATGATTTTTCCCAGTTAACAGGCCTATTCGATTTACGACGCGATGTGCGGGCACATCTGTCATAGTATGGGCTGCATTCATGGCGTAGCCCACCATTCGAGCCCCACTTTTCAAGCCAAGATAATGTGCAATAGTCCCATAGCTGGTTACTCTTCCTTTTGGAATCAACCGAACTACCTGATAAGTTAAGTCAAAATAATTAGGTTTTTCGTCTTTCATGTGACCAGTTGATTATCGCTTGGTTAATCGCATTCTTAGCATTTTTCTCGATTTCCTTTTCTCCTGATTTAATTGGAAATTGAAATCGAACGACTAGACTTTCTGGTTTTCGTTCTAATACGTTCAATTGAGCTCCGTCTACAAAAATGCGATCTTCAAAAGGTGTCAATTCCTTCGAAAGACAGCTTTCTAATTCTTCGAGTTGAACTTTGGAGTGAGAGGGTATTTCCGAATCGATAATCACTTGGTGAGAATTATTTTTAGAATAATTGACTACTTCAGAGCTAAAGATTAAGTTGTTTGGGACTAAAATAATTTCTCCAGTTTCTCCTTTTAAGACGAGATTCACCAAAGTGATATCACGAATAAATCCGGTATTCTTTCCCACAGCAATTTTATCGCCGATTTCCAACTGCTCAGAAAACATTATAATTAATCCATTAACAATATTTGTGATGTATTCTTTTGTCAAAAGAGCGATCGCAGCAGCAACGATGGTGATACTGGTGAGGAATTCTAAAGGCTTGATATTGAGTAGCAGCATCACAGAAATAAGCAGAATGTTCACATTCAGGATCGAGCTGATTCGACCAATTCCGATGACAAAATTTGGTTGAACCTTGTGGTCATCTGTTTTTTGAAGATAAAATTTCAAAATAGCTATCCTTCCTAGTGAAATAATCAGGTTGCCACTCAATAAAAAAATCAAAGATCGAAGAGCGGCTTGGATCAAAACATTGTCTGCGATGTAATTGGTAAAGAAAGAATTCCCCTCATATAAATACTCCAATGCAATGAGTAGGACAAGTTTTATCACGAAGTTTCGCCTTCGTACATTTTCCTTATTCTTTATAATCGATTTGAGTTGATTCATGCCTTTTTGAAAAATTAAGTCTAATTTGAGAATTAATAGGACAAAAATATTAATTAGAATGAGTAGAAATATAATTGTGACCGGAGCTGCAGGAAATCTTGGGACAGCCGTAGTGGAAAAGTTTAAGCGGGAAGGATATCATATTATTGCCTTGGTGCAGCCCAATAAAGAGGAAGAAGTAGAAGAGGCAGATGACATCTATGAAGTGGATGTGACTGACGAAAAGGCGGTTGCGGAATTTGTCAGAGAGTACACCATGCAATATGGAGAATTGGATGCTTTGGCAATGATCGTTGGAGGTTTTGCTACGGGAGGTATTACTGACACGTCTCAAAATGATTTGGACCATCAGTTGAAATTAAATTTTTTCAGTGCTTTTCATTTGGTCAAAGGATTTCTCCCAACAATGAAGAATCAGAAAAAAGGAACCTTACTTTTCGTAGGAGCGAGGCCCGCACTTGAGGCGGATGGTGCAGTTGGTAAAGTAGCTTATTCCCTCAGTAAGAAACTTATCTTTGATTTTGTGGAAATTCTTGGAGAAGAAACCAAAGAAACTTCGATTCGATCTCATATTTTTGTTCCGAGTATTATTGATACACCAAATAATAGAGAATCAATGCCCGATGCAGATTTCACGAAATGGGTAACTCCAAAAGATATTGCTGAAGCGATGCATTTTGCCGTAAATACTGCCTCACTTCAAAATACAATCTTTAAATTATACGGAGAAGTTTAATATTAATTCGATGTTTAAAAATAAAATAATTGCGATTCTAGCTTTGTTTTTTCTGCCTTTTGGGTTGAAAGCTCAGTCTGATGAGGTTCAAGTTCAAACCGTTATAGAGCAGCTCTTTGATGGAATGCGAGCGAAGAATACGAAGATGATTGCCGCCTCATTTTCATCGGAGGCTATTATGCAGACCATAGCACCTCTGGAATCAGGGTTCCAGGTGAATAATGGTTCGGTTTCTGATTTTGTCAAACGAATAGGCGGAACTCCCGTAGAAACAAATCTGGATGAGCGAATTTTGGAGTATGAGATTAAAATTGATGGGCCGATGGCAACTGCATGGACGCCTTATGAATTTTATGTCAACGGGGATTTTAGCCACTGTGGCGTCAACTCCTTCCAATTAGTTAAGTTAGCCGAAGGCTGGAAAATAGTTTACATTATTGATACTCGGCGCAAGGAGTCTTGCGCAAATTAAGTATATGAATGAATTGAAAGCGAAGGCATACGAAATTGGTATTTCGAAAGTGAAAGAAAAGATGCAAATGTTCCGGGAGGAGCGGAATGCAATCAATCAGGGGATCCTTGAGGATAATAAAAGTAGCGCGGGTGACAAGTTTGAGACTGGTAGAGAGACCATGACTCAGGACTTGAACACTGTGGAAAAACAGCTTAAACAAGCGAATTTTGAGTTCGATGAGCTATGTCGATTACAATCCATCAAAGGAATATCTCCTACTATTCAAGAAGGAAGTCTTGTGAAAATCGGGAATGATTTATTCTTGATTTCCATTAGTTTAGGACAGATTAATGTAGGCGATGAAAAAGTGTTCCTTCTCAGTGAAAACTCGCCGCTTGGTCAAAGTCTAATCGGTAAAAAAGAGAATGAAGAAATTCAATTTCGTGGAAAACCGATGAAGATTTTAGAGATCTCTTAATGCTCTTTTGGCACAAAACTTATTAACTCGGTGTCACCATCGAGCAAAGTGAGTTTGTTTTTATCCACCTTAAACTGATTTGCCTTTTTGATTGCGTAAAGAAGTCCCTGCTCACCTGTTCCCGAGCAGACTTTTTTTGTTATAGCTCCTGGGTCAAGTTCTACACCAGTTCCTTCCAACGAGAAGTTCCCGGAGAAATTATTGCAGCCCGAAAACCCAGCAAGCTTTCCACCCTCTAAAAAATCTAACCTAGGCACGGCTCCAGGGAATTGCTCAAGATCTAGCCCCTGTCCCATCAGGGAAGACAATGACCAAGAGTTGCCGGTAAGTAGCGATTGGGGATTGATACTCTTCAGGCCTCCGCAACTGCTAACAATTAGAAATACGACTCCTAGGCTGAATATTTTTACATTTTTCATGAGGAAAACAATTTAGGTCTAGTAAAATAAGACTTTCAATCTAAAAGTCCATTAGTGAGAAGACCAACTTTACTTTTTAGTGTATTGCCTGGAATTCTCGATTCCTTGATTTATTTTCAATACAGAATACTATTTTTTTCAAAAACCTCAATGAATTGTTTGGCTAATTGAGATTTTGGCAGTAAGCTTGTCTAGTCAATTTTCCAATAATGGTATTTGCAGCGAAATTTTCTTCTATCGAAACCCAATTTCCGAACTCGGTAATTGGCGCGTGCACTTTTTTTTCTATGACCACCGGAATGATCACTACCACTACGGGTTGATCCCGTCTGATCTATAATTACCCGCCCCCTAGGCCTGAAAAGGCTAAATAATTACAGAAATTTATTCCCAGTCAATATGAAAATCATCAAGTTCGGAGGTTCATCCGTAGCGAATCACGACAATATCAAGCGAGTATTTTCCATTCTTCAAGACAAACTGAAGTATCACGAAATTGCGGTCGTCTTTTCAGCATTTGGAGGAGTGACGGAGAGTTTGCTTCGAATCGCCCAACTTGCCAGAGAAGGAGATGAGTCCTATAGGGATTCACTTCAGACCTTGGAGGAGAAGCATTTGACTTTGGTTCGCCAGTTGATTGGAGTTCACACTCAGTCTACTATCATGACCTATGTCAAAGTTAGATTCAAAGAGCTTGAAGACCTTTTTCATGGGATATTTTTGATCAAAGAAAATTCAGCTCGCACATTGGATTATGTGGCTAGCTTTGGAGAGCGACTATCTGCCTTCATTCTTGCGGAATCTATGCAAGCACAGGGGATGAAAACACAGTTTCTAGATGCTCGCGATGTCATTCGGACAAATGATCGATTTGGTCAGGCAAAAGTTGACTTCGATACCACTAACGAGCAGATCAAAACCTATTTTGCTACTCATGACGGCATCAAGGTAATTACCGGATTTATAGCTTCCACTTCTAAAGGAGAAACCACGACACTCGGAAGATCAGGTTCTGATTATACTGCGTCAATTTTTGCAGGAGCTTTGGAGGCTACTGATTTAGAGATTTGGACTGATGTGTCTGGGGTATTGACTTCAGATCCACGGTTAGTATATACCGCATTTACCATTCCACAGTTGAGCTACAATGAGGCCATGGAGCTTTCTCATTTTGGTGCAAAGGTGATTTTTCCAGCTACGATGCAGCCGGCGATGAAGCGGAGTATTCCGATATATATCAAAAATACGTTTGACCCAGAGAATCCAGGAACACTGATAAATGGAGATGTGAGTGGTGGCCCATTGATTAAGGGGATATCTTCAATCTCAAATATTTCGATGGTTACGGTGCAAGGTGCCGGGCTGATGGATTCTGCCGGAGCTAGCAGTAGAGTCTTCAAAGCATTGGCTGAAGCCAAAATCTCTATTTTACTGATTTCCCAAGCGTCCTCAGAGCATAGTATTTGTCTTGCGATTAAATCTCATGAGGCAATTCTTGCTAAAGAGGCAGTGGAAATGGAATTTTACTATGAAATCAAATCCGGAGAAATGGATGAGGTTACTGTTCTCAATGAACTGGCAACTATTGCAGTCGTGGGAGAAAATATGAGGCATAACCCAGGCGCTTCAGGTAGAATGTTTCGGGCGCTGGGTCGAAATAATATTAATGTCGCTGCCATTGCGCAGGGTAGTTCAGAGCTAAATATCTCTGCTGTAATCCCTCAAGTGGATCTTCAAAAAGCTCTTAATGCATTGCATGAGGCATTTTTTCTTTCTGAGAATAAAGTCCTTCACGTATTTCTGGTTGGGACAGGCTTGATTGGTAAGGCGCTGATCAAGATGATTGCCAATCAACAGGAGAAATTGAGGGGCGATAATGAATTGGAAATTCTGATTCATGGTATGGCCAATAGTAGATTTATGGCTTTTCATGAGGATGGGTTTGATTTGAAAAACTCCTATCACCTCAGCGAAGTGGATGAGAAAACAGATCTCCATCAATTTATCAATAAGATGGAGGAGATGAACTTCTCCAACTCAGTCTTTGTCGATTGTACGGCCAGCCAGGATGTGGCAGAGCTTTATTCTAAAATATTAGAGGCAAAAGTTGCAATAGTAACTCCGAATAAGAAAGCAAATTCTGGCTCGATGGAGCAGTATTTGGCTTTGAAGAAGTTGGCGAAAAAACGTGGAGTAAAATTTCTCTACGAAACCAATGTGGCAGCAGGTCTTCCAGTCATTAATACGCTGCAAGATTTGATGCTTTCGGGAGATAAGGTCATTCGGATCGAAGCCGTACTCAGTGGCTCGATGAATTTTATTTTCTCCGAACTTGAAAAAGGAGATCCATTTTCTGAAGTAGTTAAGGTTGCCAAGCAAAAAGGCTATACCGAGCCAGATCCAAGAGACGATCTGAGTGGAATGGATGTGGCGAGGAAAATATTGATTTTAGGTAGAGAGGCTGAGCAGACTTTAGAGTTTGATGATATCACGATTCAAAGCATGGTTCCTGAAGATTGCCAATCGGCGAATACTGTTTCAGAGTTTTTTGAAAAGCTCCAAGCACACGATCAAGAATTCACATCACTTTTGGAGCAAGCTGAAGCAAAAGGAGAAAAGCTTAGATTCATGGCGACTTTGGAAAATGGTAAGGCAAAAGTGGGCTTGAATTCCCTTACAAATTCACACCCATTCAGTTCCTTGAGTGGAAGCGACAATATGATCCTGATGACCACAGATCGATATCACGATCAACCGATGATTATCCGAGGCCCAGGTGCTGGAGCAGATGTAACTGCTGCAGGAGTTTTTGCGGACGTCATTCGAATTGGTAATTATACTCGAGAATAATGAGATCTGCCAAAGCATTTGCCCCAGCGACCGTAGCTAATGTTTCCTGCGGTTTCGATATCCTCGGATTTGCGATCGATGCGATGGGAGATACGGTAGAGCTGGTGATCAAAAATGAGCCAGGGCTTTGTGTCGTTTCCATTGAAGGAGATAAGGGAAGATTGCCTTTGGAGGCCACAAAAAACACCTGTGCGGTTGCTATTCAAGCTATGTTGGACGAAATGGGTATCAATCCCGGAATTGATATTTATCTAAAAAAAGGACTTCCACTTGGTTCGGGTATGGGTTCAAGTGCCGCCAGTGCTGTAGCTGCTTTGGTGGCTGCTAACGAACTATTGGGAAATCCCTTCGAGAAGAAAGATCTGCTCCCTTTTGCGATCGCTGCTGAAAAAGTAGCTTGTGGAGCTGGTCATGCCGATAATGTAGCGCCAAGTCTAATGGGAGGATTTGTACTGATTCGGGATTATCATCCATTGGATGTGATCAAGCTTCATGTGCCTGACGAATTATACTGTACCCTTTTACATCCTCATTTTGAATTGAATACTGCGGATTCAAGGTCAGTTCTAAGGGATCAAGTTCCGATGAAAGTATCTACAATCCAATCTGGAAATGTCGCAGGATTCATCGCCGGCTTATATCAGGAAGATTATGAATTGATCTCGCGATCACTCAAAGATGTGATAGCAGAACCTTATAGGGCAGTTTTAATTCCAGGATTTTATGAGATCCGAGAGACTCTGAAAGATGCAGGTGCATTGGGAATGGGTATTTCAGGGTCTGGTCCAACGCTTTTTGCACTTTCAAAAGGAGCTGAAACCTCAGCAAAAATTGCTTCAGCAGCACAAGAAATCTATCAAACGATCGGTTTGGAAGTAGATATCTATTTCTCCAAAATCAACACCCAAGGGGCATATGTGATTCAGGAATGAGTCAAAAAACTTGAGCTAAACCTCACAATCGAATTTGCATGAAATTTTACAGCACCTCAAGTCCCTCACATCTAGTAAACTTATCCGAAGCGGTAGTTAAAGGATTAGCTCCTGATCAAGGTTTGTACATGCCTGAGACGATCCCTGTTTTGGAGGCCTCATTCTTTGCCAAGTTTTCAGAATTGACTTTTCAAGAAATAGGCTACAAAGTCATAGGAGCGCTTTTTTCTACAGCGCTTTCTGATTCGCTAATCAAGGAATTGGTAGATCATACGCTGGTCTTTGATGCGCCATTGATAGAAGTACAGGAAGATGTCTACAGCTTGGAGCTCTTTCATGGCCCAACCTTGGCTTTTAAGGACTTTGGCGCTCGGTTTTGTTCCAAGTTGATGAGTATGCTCATTGCAAAATCAGACCAGAAGGTTCGTGTATTGGTGGCGACTTCGGGAGATACAGGGAGTGCAGTTGCAAATGGGTTTTTGGGAGTGGATGGAGTTGACGTGATTATTCTTTTCCCGAAAGGGAAAGTGAGTGAGCTTCAGGAAATGCAGTTCACGACTTTGGGACAAAATATCACCGCACTGGAAGTGGATGGCGTTTTTGATGATTGTCAGAAGTTGGTGAAAGAAGCCTTTCTTAATTCAGAATTGAATGAGAAGTTGCTGCTGACTTCTGCAAATTCCATAAATATTGCGCGCTGGATTCCGCAGTGTTTGTATTATTTCTATGCGTGTTCCAGACTTCCAAAGAATGGTAAAAAAGTAGTGTTCTCCGTCCCAAGTGGGAACTTTGGAAATCTTGCAGCTGGTATTTTAGCTCAAAAAATGGGTTTGCCAATCGACCATTTCATAGCTGCAACCAATGAAAATAAAGTTGTTCCTGAGTTTTTGGCTGGAAAAGAGTTTTTGGCTATGTCATCAGTTCAGACAGTTTCCAACAGTATGGATGTAGGGAATCCTAGTAATTTCCCTAGGCTTTTGGCTTTATATGATTTTGATGAGAATCGGCTGAAGGATCATGTCAGCGGTGCTTTTTATTCCGATTCAGAAACCGTAAAAGCGATTCAAGAAGTCAATAAAATCGGATATACACTTGATCCGCATGGAGCAGTGGGATATTTAGGTTTGGTCGACTTTGTGAAGGATCATGGGGACTATCAAGGTGTATTTTTAGAAACTGCCCATCCGGGAAAATTTAGAGATGTGGTAGAAAAAGCTTTGGGTGAAAAAGTGGTTTTGCCCGAGCGATTGGCAGCTTTTCTTGAAGGAGAGAAAAAAGTAATTTCGATGGAGAATGATTTTGAGGAGTTTAAGAGGTTTTTGGAGCAACTAGTTTGAGTCTATTTTTATAGAATTGAAATACTGATTCCCCATTTTTTGGTAGATGCTGTCTGAAAGTGAGTTGTTGGGGTAAGAGTATCTCGCGTAGTAAAGTCGATTGTTTTTATCTATTAGTAATTTGTCCTTAAAGATTTTCATAGTTAGACTATCTTCAGAATGATTCTCTAAAATAGCGTTTGGGTGACTTGAGGTATAATTGATTATTATGTTCGTTAGTCCCTGATTGCCTAGGAAATTCACTGACCAATTTTCTATCATTAAAGTGTCTAGATAGGTCTCTTTTAAATCCCATAACGTGAACTCAATTTCTTTCTTTTTTAGTGAGTAGCCGAGAAAGGTGTCGTTATGGTAAATCAAATAGTTTACACTTGGCTTTTCTGGAAAGAAAGCTAAAACATTATTAAACAACTCGTATGATTCATCCTGATTAAACATTGAATCTATTTTGTATTCCCAGTAATTTTGCATTGTCTTATTCCGGCTATGATTTGATTCTAAATCATATTTAGATTGCAACTGGTTTAACTTCCTCTTATGAAGGGATAATCTCGATTTTATCTTTTTTCCGTCATATTTGTAGTCGTTGATTCTTTTGTTGAAATCTTTTGCAATGGCTTGAGCAAGTTTTACGTGATAAACTTCATGAGTAAATAATTCTTCTGATTCTCTATACGCCTTTCTATACCATGATTCATGCCTGTCTATAATAGCTTTGGCTTCAAGGATAGGGTTTTTGACTAATGCTAAACCCACATCGATAACGGCAGCCGAGCTACTCCAGATCTCTTCGTAGCTTTGAAAATCGCCCATTTTTAATTCCGATGATTCATTAAGAATCTTATATCTTTCTATAGGGTAATTTTCATTTTTTCGGTAGTAATCAAATAGAGCAGCATTGTACGCGAGTAAGAAAAGTATTCCTAGTATTTTATATAGTTCACTCATTTTTTCTTTGTTAGATGAAATATTGAATAAATTACTGTGAATAATGTTTCCGATATAATCGCCCAAAGTGTTATGATTGTAATCAAATTTGGAATGCTTCCTATTTTATATAATATATTGTTCATTCTTAGGAATATGAATAGAAATAGGCATGTTAAAGCTATTAATGCTGTATCCTGAATTAACCTGCCAATTAATGAATTTATTCTATTGTGATCTTTAAAATAAATGTAATGCATTATTGGTATTGGGAGCAGAAGTGAAGTTAGGTAGTATGGGGAAAGAGCAATCTGTGATTTCAACTGCTGAGAAGTGAAAAAAATAGAAATAGTTAGAATGCTAATTAGAAATACTGAAAGTATTTCTTTACGTCTGGGATAGTTCAAATGGTTTTTCATGTCGAATTAGTTTTCTGCATTTAATACATACCTCATCTGATTTCCTTTTCCTTCGGCGAGAATTAGGCTTGATTCCACCGCTTTTTTCAAATCTCGACTCGCTGTAGCTGAGGAAATTGTTTTGAACACATCCATATACTCCTTACGGCTAAATTCAATTTTACCTAAAGAAATAAAGTGCATGATCCGTTGATCTGAGGTCAAAGTTTGACCAGTTACATTTAATAAGTTTCCTAGAGAATTGTCGATAATTCCCAGCATGTACTCGATGAAAATAGTGGATTTCCCGGCTTTATCACTTGCTGCTAGGGCTTGATAGTACGCTTTCTGGCTTTGACTTATTAATGTTTCAAAGGGTAAAAATTCAAAAACTGAATACCGTTCTTTTAAAATGATGGTTTGCTAAAGCCGACCCATCCTTCCATTTCCATCTATAAACGGGTGAATGAATTCCATTTCATAATGAAATACACAGCTTTTGATCAAGGCAAGTTCTTGATCATTTTTGAGGTAGCCGAATAAATCTTTCATCAATCCTGGAACATGCTTAGCCGGAGGGGCCAGATGTGCGACCTGAGAGCCTTTTACGACTCCAACACCTGAAGTCCTATACTTTGCGGGATCTTTTATTAATTCTTTCATCAATAAGCCATGGGCTGAAAGGAAGCTTTTTTCTGAAACAGATTTTAACGAGTCTAAACTTTCATAAACGGCGATTGCATTGATGACTTCGGTAATGTCTTTTTGTGGACCAATTATACGTTTATTCTCAACCAAGGCAGTTATTTGCTCTTCAGAAAGTGTATTTCCCTCGATTTGTAGCGAGGAATGAATGGTTTTTATTTTGTTTTGCTTTCTAAGCTGAGGCGATTGTTTGTCTAAAAAAAGTGTATTTGCCGCTCCGATTTTCTCAGATATCGAGCTTACTAATTTTAAAATAAGGGAAGTAATATCGTAAGGCGGTCTCATTGATAGTATCATATGATACTATCAAAGTTAGAACAATTGGCTATAATTAATAAAAAATCAAAATTCTAACTTAATTTTAGACTCGCTTTTTTTACTTCTTTCGTTCAATCGTATAATCTACCAATGCAGAAAGCGAAGTTTTGTATTCGGATTCGGGAAACTGATTCAGAATAACCATAGCCTCTTCGTAGTATCGATGCATGGCTTCCTTGGCATAATTTAATCCACCACTTTTCTTGACGAAATCGATTACTTCTTTGACCGCTTTTTTATTGTCGCTTTTATTTCGAATCAGGCTAATAATATGTCTTTTTTCCAACCAATCGGCTTTTGAAAGCGCATAGATTAAAGGCAAAGTCATCTTTTTCTCTTTGATGTCAATTCCAACCGGCTTTCCTATTTCATCATCCCCATAGTCAAAAAGGTCATCTTTGATTTGGAATGCCATTCCTACTTTCTCTCCAAATTCCCGCATTCTCAGAATTGTTTCTTCTGTACTCGCAGTACTTGAAGCGCCTACTGCGCAACAGGACGCCATTAGGCTAGCCGTTTTTTGACGAATAATCTGATAATAAACTTCTTCATTGATGTCGAGCTTTCGAGCTTTGGCCATCTGAAGGAGTTCACCTTCTGACATTTCCTTTACCGCATTCGATACGATTTTCAATAAATGAAAATCATTATTATCCACACTGAGTAGTAGGCCTCTGGAGAGCAAAAAATCCCCAACCAAAACGGCAATCTTATTTTTCCAAAGGGCATTTACTGAGAAAAAACCTCTTCTATAATTTGCATCATCGACGACATCATCGTGAACCAAGGTGGCAGTGTGTAATAATTCTATCAATGCAGCGCCACGGTGAGTGGATTCATTGATGCCGCCACAAACTCCAGCAGATAAAAATACAAACATCGGCCGCATCTGCTTTCCCTTTCGCTTCACGATGTAATTCATGATGTGATCGAGCAGCTTGACCTTGCTTTTCATCAGATCCTTAAACTTGAGTTCAAACTCAGTCA
>JBLGAM010000049.1:0-23085 GCA_047612305.1 Planctomycetota bacterium
TTAATGGTCATTTAGAAACCATTATTCCAAGTCTTTTTCGAAAAGTAGAAGGAGTCAATTACCGGCGGGAAAAGATCATAACACCCGATGACGATTTCCTGAATTTAGATTGGTCGGAAATTGGAAGCGATCGCCTTTTGATTCTCTCGCATGGTTTGGAAGGGGACTCAATGAGACATTACATCATGGGTTTAGTCAAGCTTTTCAATTCAAAAGGTATTGACACGTTAGTTTGGAACAATAGATCTTGTGGAGGTGAGATGAATCTGAAGCCTATTCTTTACCATCATGGTGCGAGCTATGATTTGGACGCTACTATCAATCACGTCCTCCAAATGAATCGCTATCGAGAAATTTACTTATCCGGAATAAGTATGGGAGGCGCGCAGACGTTAAAGTATTTGGGAGAAAAGGGACTGGATCTAAACCCATTGATCAAACGTGCAGCAGTTTACTCCACTCCATGCAACCTTCCTTCTAGTGCGGCCACTCTTAAAGAAAAAAGTAATCTCTTTTACAAAAAGAAGTTTTTGGGAAAGTTGAAAAAGAAGATGATTGAAAAGGAAAACCAATTTCCGGGACTAGTAGATCTTGAACTCCTATTGAGAGTGGATGATTTTGACACATTCGATACTTATTTCACTGCCAAAATACATGGGTTTAAAGATGCTAATGATTTCTATCGAAGTGTAAGTGCGGATAATTGGATGACTCAAATAGCCATTCCCTGCTTAATTATCAATGCATTGAATGATCCCTTGCTCGGCCCCGCATGTTATCCCGTTGAATTGGCAAAGCACAAATCAGAAATTTATCTGGAAATGCCGAAATACGGTGGTCATACCGGTTTTGTGAGAAAAGGAGAGGAATTTACCTATGCTGAGTTTCGAGTTTTGGATTTTTTAGCAGCCTGCTAGACCAATTTTGAATTAGTATATTGGTAATAAATCTACTCTAAACCCTTTCTTATGAGACAGCTTTTCTTTGGTTCGCTTTTCCTTTTGGGGATGCTTACCATTTTTTTAATGTGGTACTTTCAGTTTATGAATTTCGATTTGGGGAAGTTTATTCTCTGGGTTTTGGTAGGGTTATTTGTTCTTGGTATTTATGACGTCTTGCAAAAGAAGCATACTATTCTAAGAAACTTTCCCTTGGTGGGTCATTTCAGGTACATTTTGGAATCTATCAGCCCAGAGATTCAGCAGTATTTTATTGAGAGTAATACTGACGGAAGACCGTTCAGCCGGAATCTAAGATCCCTTGCTTATCGTAGATCGAAGAATGCAAACGACACCCACCCATTTGGCACACAACGTGACCTAAATGTAGTTGATTATATGGCATTGAGGCATTCGATTTATGCCGTATCTCCAGACGATATCGATCCTCGGATCACCATTGGTGGTGAAGCTTGCCTGCATCCTTACAGCTCTTCAATTTTTAATATTTCCGCAATGAGCTTTGGGTCCTTAAGTGCCAATGCAATCAAGGCTTTAAATAATGGTGCCAAAAAAGGAAACTTCTACCATAATACGGGCGAAGGGGGAATCTCAACTTACCACCGTCAAGGCGGTGATTTGGTCTGGCAGATTGGAACTGGATATTTTGGATGTCGCGATGAGCATGGAAATTTTGACGAACGTAAATTTTCCGAGAAAGCAGCATGGCCTGAGGTCAAAATGATTGAAATTAAGCTTTCCCAAGGAGCAAAGCCAGGTCACGGAGGCGTACTTCCAGGAGTTAAAAATACGCCCGAAATTGCGGGAATTCGTGGTGTCAAAGCAGGAACCACCATTTTATCGCCGCCATCTCATAGTGCTTTCTCGAATGAGGATCAACTTATTGACTTTATAGCGAAACTTCGAAAATTGTCTGAAGGAAAACCTATAGGTTTTAAACTATGCATAGGTAGAACTGAAGAGTTTATCGCCTTGTGTAAGTCAATGATTGCCCATCAGATTTTTCCCGACTTCATCACGATAGATGGTGCAGAGGGTGGAACAGGAGCGGCCCCCTTAGAATTTTCCGATAGTGTTGGGCTTCCTTTGGAGCCCTCATTGATTTTTGTGAGAGGGACTTTGGTGAAATTTGGAATTCGAGAAAAAGTCAAAATTATTGCATCAGGAAAAGCACTAAGTGCATTTTCCATATTGAAATACATCGCATTGGGAGCTGACAGCTGCAATTCAGCCAGAGGCTTTATGTTTAGTTTGGGATGTATCCAAGCATTGCGCTGCAATACGAATGATTGTCCAACCGGGGTAGCTACTCAAAAAGCAGCATTGCAAAAAGGCTTGGTCGTCACTGATAAATCGGAGCGAGTTTATAATTTCCATAAAAACACAATTCATGCAGTGAAGGAATTACTTGGGGCTTCTGGCCATCATCACACCACTGAACTTACGATTCAAGATCTCGTCCGAGGGGATGAAATGGTCACTTTGGCAAATCGATATTTCCCTGATTCTGTCAATACACAAGTTTAGCTAAATCGTTTTATGGCTAAATCGGCAACAGTACCTCCTATCGAAAGAGAGCTAGTAGCGGCTGGAGATGGAGCATTTAATACATTTATGGCATATGCTGACTCTCGAATCGCGAAATCATCTAAAAGTCCTCCAGTCCGATCACAAGCCTGAGCTCGAACGCCTGCTCCACCTTCGACTAGGTCCGATTCTTGTATTTCGGGAATAAGCTCTTGAAGTGCTTTTGTAAATGCCGCCTTGGAAAACGAGCGATAAAGCTCGCCAAATCCTGTTTGCCAGTATTTTGCAGCTACTTTTTGAAATCCTGGCCATGCTAAAGTTTCGCCCAACTCTTTCAAGTTTATTTGAGATTTTTTATAGCCTTCCCTTTTAAAAGCTAGAACAGCATTTGGACCAGCCTCTACGCCACCTTTCATCATCCGGGTAAAGTGAACGCCAAGAAATGGGAAGTTAGGATCAGGAACTGGATAGATTAGATTTTTCACTAAAAACTCCCGATCCGATTTCAATTTGTAATACTCACCTCTAAAAGGAATAATTTTCACATCAATTTTTTCAGTTTCGCTCATTTGGGCCACTTTGTCTGAATACAATCCAGCGCAGTTAATTACCAATTTTGCTTCAAAAGTTTTGACTGAAGTTTCGATATAGCTAAGATTACCTTTAGTGCTAATATTTAGTGCTTTATGTTTAAGAAAAATTTCTCCACCCTGTTGAATTATTTTTCTCCCATAAGCCAAAGCCACTTGGTAATAATCTACAATACCCGTCTGAGGGACGTGTATTGCCGCTACTCCAGCGCAATGGGGCTCGTATTCTTTTAACTCGGCCAAGGAGATCTCACGCGTTCCGGTGAGTCCATTTTGAAGGCCACGCTCAAAAAGCCCTTTTAATATAGGTTTTTGCTCCTCCCGAGTTGCTACCACAACTTTACCGGTAATTTCAAAAGGAATTTTTTCCTCTTCGCAAAAATCAACCAGTTCATGATAGCCATTGATACAATTGGTCGCTTTAAGTGATCCTGGTTTATAGTATAGACCGGAATGAATGACCCCGCTATTGTTACCAGTTTGATGCTTAGCTAATTGATCCTCTTTTTCTAAAATAGCAATTTTCAATTTTGGCATTTTTGACTGGATTTTTAGACCTGTAGCCAAACCCACTATTCCCCCTCCAATTATTACGATATCGTAGCTCATGTTTCGATTTTAAAAACATAAATATAGGTGTCAGCTTTCTGATTTCCCGATCTTAAAACTGATTCCAAGTAAGAAAAATGACAAATTTTAGAGTAAATCAATCATTTTCCGTTCGTAATGAATTTATTTTGCAGTGTTGCGGTTCAAAACCAACTATTAGTCAATGAGCAGAATTTTTTTTACAATTATCCTATTCCTTTTTTGTCTCCAGGCTTTTGGCCAATATACCATTAAAGGCAAAGTAACCGATTCACAAACAGGTGATCCAATTCCGTTTGCTTCGGTGCTCCTCAACCGAACAAGTGTTGGGATTTCATCAGATTTCGAAGGAAATTATTTGATCGACGCGAAAGTGCTTTCGGACAGCCTTGTTGTCAGTTATTTAGGCTACATCACCGGCAAGAAGCTTTTAGTTCAAAAGCCAAACCAAATTCTCAACTTTCAGTTAGTTCCTTCTGATTTTCAATTGGAAGCATTCGTATTTGAAGCTGGAGAAAATCCGGCATTCGAAGTTATCAGAAGAGTTGTAGCCCGTAAAAAAGACTTTGATAAGCGAAATTTAACTGCTTATGAAACAAAAAATTATACTAAGATTGAAATTGATATTGACCATGTCTCTGATGATTTTACTCAGCGAAAAACAGTGCAGAAAGTCATTGCAGTTTTAGATTCGATAAAGCAATTGACTAATGATGAAGGAGAGAAAATTCTCCCTGTTTTTTTTTCGGAAACACTTTCCAAGTTTTATTTCCGAACAAACCCAGAACTTAAAAAGGAAATTGTCGAAAAATCCAAAGTAACTGGAGTGGGGATCACAGACGGTTCGACTACTGCGCAGATTACAGGTTCGGCTTTTCAAGAGTATAACTTTTATAAAAACTGGTTGAATATCCTCGAAAAGGAATTTGTATCTCCAATTGCAGATGGGTGGAAAGGGTTCTATGACTACGATCTGTTGGATTCGGTTTATATTTCTGGCGACTCTGCCTATTTATTAAAAGTATATCCACTTCGTGAACAGGATTTAGCGTTTTCTGGGCTGATCTGGATTAATAAAGATACTTATGCACTCAAGCAGGTTGATTTGACGATTCCAAAGGAGACGAATTTGAATTTTATCGAGCGAATTAAAATTCAGCAGGAATTGGTTCCAACATCTGCAGGGCCTTTAATTGCCAATAAAACACGTGTTCAAATTAAAATCGGTCAGATAACCCCCAAAACAGCGGGATTATTGGCCAAGTTTTATACCTCAGCTGATAGTATTAAAATCGTTGATCCCCAACCGACCAGCTTCTTTAATCAGGCAGTCGTCTTAAGACCTGATTTCAACGAAGTAAGTGAGAATTTTTGGAAAAATAATCGCCAAGACTCCTTAAGTATCGAAGAGCTCGCAGTACTTCAAATGGTCGATACACTTAAAAAAATCCCCATTGTCCGTTTCTACTCTGAGGGATTAAAGTTTTTTGCATCAGGCTATCTTCCTTTTAAAAAAGTAGATATCGGGCCTTGGCCGGGTTTTTTCAATTACAATAATGTGGAAGGAATCAGAATGGGAATGGGTTTCCGAACTAATCTGAAATTCAGCGATAAATGGCTTTTGGAAGGTTATTTGGCCTATGGATTCAAAGACGAGGAATTCAAATACACTGCTTCTTTGACTCGAATTTTGGACAGAACCCGATGGACCACTATTTCTTTAAGGTCTCAAAAAGAGATTGATCAAGTAGGATTGGAGATCGAAAACTTGGAGGGAAATAGTATTTTCTTGGCAGCAAGTCGATTTGGGACACTAAGAAGACCCTATTTCACTACCAACCATCGATTGGATATTCAGCGGGAAATTTTCAAAGGCTTCTTATTTTCTGCAGGCTTGAAACTGACTCAATTTGAGCCCTTGTATGATTTTTATTATTTGAAGAAAGAAACAAATGAATATCGGTCAAAATTTGAAACTACCGAAGTGAAATTTGCGCTACGCTATGGAAGAGATGAGATCATCATCATTAATGACAATCAGCGTGTGTCATTCGGGCCGTCTAGGTGGCCGATTTTTGAAATGAATTTCAGCAAAGGTTTTCAAGGACTTGGCGGGGATCTTGACTATACAAAATTGAGCTTTTACATGTATCAGCGACTTAATGTAGGAATGCTGGGTGTTTCGCGCTACGAATTAGATGCAGGAAAAGTGTTTGGTGAAGTGCCTTATCCGATATTGAAGAATCATTTGGGAAATCAGACATTCTTCTATACTACAGCGGCTTTCAATACGATGAATTTCAATGAATTCTCATCTGATCAATATTTGAGTTTGCGATACCGTCATTTTTTCGAGGGATTTCTTTTGAACAAAATTCCGGTGATTAAAAAGTTGAAATGGAGAGCAGTGGCAAATGCAAATGTGCTTTTTGGAAGTGTCAGTGATAAAAATATTGCCAATTCACCAACTGTAGATCCGGTAGGGGATCCTCTGAAGACCTTTGGAAGATTAGATCCGACAAAACCTTATGTGGAGCTTGGCTATGGGGTGGAGAATATCTTTAAGTTTTTCCGAGTAGATTTCTTTCACCGAATGACCTATTTGGACAATCCGGGAGCTAAACCTTTTTCAGTAAAGGTGAGTGCACAGATTATTTTATAGGAAAAAAAATATAGTTTGAAAGTTGGGAAATTGTTTGCATTTATTGATTTAAGTGATTAGTTTTTAATAAGGTTTGATAAGCTATCCAAAAAAAATATCATGAAAGCCTCGCCCCATACCGGTAAAGGAATAGTAGAATTCATAACCGTTTCTCTTCCACTTAAATCAGCGATCATTGCTTTAGTTCTTTCTTTTGCCATATCGATTACTTCTTCAGCTCAAACCGAAACCGAAACATTTACCGCAAAAAACACCGTTTATCTTGAAGTAGGCGAAGGTTCTGGAATATATGCAGTCAACTACAGCAAGATATTTCATCAAAAAGGGAAGCTAAAACTAAATACTAGTGTAGGGCTTTCCATGCTGCCTCACAGGTTAAATTCTAATTCAACATGGCTTCCACTAATGCCTATAGAGGTATCAGCCTTTTACGGCAAGTCAAATCATCATCTGGAATTGGGTTTAGGAGTCACTTCTTATTTAACAAACAGTATTGCTTTTGACTCGGAAACATTTGAAAATGTCGATAAAGTGATTTTTGATGTATCCATACCTCTAAGAGTTGGATACAGGTACCAAAAACCTGAAGGGGGATTCTTTTTTAGGGTTGGCTATACGCCAATTATTGACTTTCCGCCAAGAACAGGAGGAAATTGGTCTTTTAATCCTTATTGGGCAGGAGTGAGTTTTGGAAAGAGTTTTTGAGTTGGATTAAATTTTTCTGAATCAATCAAGAAACGAATTTTAAATCTTGAATCTCCTTATCATTTTCAGCTGATGGAGAAGAAATAGCAATTCATTTCCATATTCCCTTCCCCTTAAATTTTTTGATTGACTTTGGGTTTTGCATATTTGCACTTTAATTCAAATGCCTGTTTGTATGGGCAGAACTTACTTAAAAATGTCAGAACAAATCAAAATTACTCTTTCCGATGGCACTGTGAAGGAGTATGAAAAAGGAACAACCGGACTACAGATTGCTGCAAGTATCAGCGAGGGTTTAGCTCGGAATGTCCTAGCCGCTAAAGTAAATGGACAAGTTTGGGATGCAACCCGAACAATTAATTCAGACTCTTCGCTTCAACTTTTAACTTGGAATGATCTCGAAGGAAAGAATACCTTTTGGCATTCCTCGGCTCACTTATTAGCTGAGGCGCTGGAATCACTTTATCCTGGGATTAAGTTTGGAATCGGACCTCCGATCGAAACCGGTTTCTACTATGATGTAGACTTCGGAGATCACACCCTTGAGGGATCAGAATTAGAGCAGATTGAGAAAAAGTTTATCGAATTGGCCCGTCAGAAGAATGAATACATCCGAAAGGCTGTTTCAAAAGCTGATGCCTTGGCGTATTTCCAAGAAAAGGGTGATGAATATAAACTGGACCTTTTAGAAGGTCTGGAAGATGGCACGATTACCTTTTACGAGCAAGGTAACTTCACTGATTTATGCCGTGGACCACATATTCCTACTACTGGCTTTATCAAAGCTATCAAGCTTACAAATATTGCAGGGGCTTACTGGAGAGGGGACGAAAAGCGAAAAATGCTTACCCGAATCTATGGTGTTACTTTTCCAAAAGACAAAGAACTTCAGGAATACCTAATCTTATTGGAGGAGGCTAAAAAACGGGATCACCGCAAATTAGGTCGTGAACTTGAGCTATTCTGCTTTTCCGAGAAAGTAGGAATGGGACTTCCGCTTTGGTTGCCAAAAGGCACTTTGCTTCGTGAGCGACTCATTAATTTCATGAAGCGTGCCCAGGATAAATCAGGTTATCAGCAGGTGACTACACCTCATATTGGCCTCAAAGCTCTTTATGAGACTTCAGGTCATTATGAAAAATACGGAAAAGATTCCTTCCAGCCGATTACTACCCCGCATGAGGGAGAGGAGTTTTTGCTGAAACCGATGAATTGCCCTCATCACTGCGAAATATATAAGAATAAGCCACACTCATATAAGGAGTTGCCAATTCGCTATGCAGAATTCGGAACTGTTTATCGTTATGAGCAAAGTGGAGAGTTGCATGGTCTGACTCGGGTTAGAGGTTTTACTCAAGACGATGCGCATATTTTCTGTCGACCGGATCAGGTGAAGGAAGAGTTTATTAAAGTGATCGACTTGGTCATGTATGTCTTCAAGGCGCTTGGATTCAATGATTACACTGCTCAAATCTCTTTAAGAGATCCGCAGAAGCCTGAGAAATATATTGGTGGAGATGAGAACTGGGATAAAGCAGAATCAGCAATCATTGAAGCTGCAGCAGAAAAAGGCTTACAGACCGTTACAGAACTAGGCGAAGCAGCATTTTATGGTCCTAAGCTAGACTTCATGGTGAAGGATGCCTTAGGGAGAAAATGGCAATTGGGAACAATACAAGTAGATTACAATCTCCCTGAACGATTCCAACTGGAATATATAGGAGCGGATAATCAAAAGCATCGACCTGTTATGATTCACCGTGCGCCTTTTGGCTCATTGGAGCGATTCATTGCTGTATTGATTGAGCATTGCGCAGGTAATTTCCCGCTTTGGCTAGCTCCTGAGCAGATCAATATTTTGCCTATTTCAGAAAAATATGTAGACTATGCCGAAGAAATTAAGGTAATGCTCGATGAGGCGGGAATCACTGGATCTATAGACAACCGGGATGAGAAAATAGGCCGAAAGATTAGAGATTCGGAAGTTAAGAAAGTGCCTTTCATGCTTATAGTGGGGGAAAAAGAACAAGAGGAACGGAAACTTTCTGTGAGAAAACACGGTGAAGGTGATCTGGGAAATTTTTCTTTAGAAGAGTTTATTTCATATTTTAACGGTATTATAGCTGAATCACTGAATAAGTAATTAAGGTATTATTAGAGGATACTTTTCATAATTAAAATTTATTCCGATATTTGCAGCCTATTTCATAAAACAATCAACGCAAACTTGAGAAACCAAAGACAACCCTACAGAGGACGGCAAGAAGAACCATATAAAGTAAATCATAAAATCAGAGCTCGTGAGGTCAGAGTGGTTGGAGACTTTGTAGAAGGTGGAAATGCATTGTTACCACTGGAAAAAGCCATTAAAATCGCAGAAGAAAATGATCTTGATCTGGTTGAAATTTCTCCTACAGTAGATCCTCCAGTTTGTAAAATTCTTGATTATGCGAAGTTTAAATACGAGCAAAAAAAGAAGCAGAAGGAGATTAAATCCAATGCTGCGAAGATTGTTTTGAAGGAAATAAGATTCGGACCTAACACAGATGAGCATGATTTCAATTTTAAGTTGAAGCACGCCATCAGTTTCTTAAAAGAGGGCGCAAAAGTCAAAGCTTACGTGCACTTCGTAGGTAGAAGTATCGTGTTTAAGGAAAGAGGAGAGATGCTATTATTAAGATTCGCCCAAGCCTTGGCAGATTTTGGTGCTGTAGAACAGTTGCCAAAATTGGAAGGAAAGCGAATGAATATCTTTATAGCTCCGAAAGCAGGCAAAAAATAAATTTCAATAAATATAAATACAGCAAAATGCCAAAAGTAAAAACCAAATCCAGTGCAAAGAAGAGGTTCGCTTTAACGGGAACCGGCAAAATCAAAAGGAAACACGCTTTCAAAAGCCACATCCTAACCAAAAAAGCTACTAAAAGAAAGCGTAACTTGACTAAAACTGGTCTAGTTCACGAGTCTGACGAAGGTAGAGTACGTGCAATGTTGAGAATCTGATTTTCCTCATTCACTAAAATTAAAGTAAGGTTCATTTATTCACCAGATACGTTGGTTTTGAAGTCTTAGAGATGAGCACCACGAATCAAAAATTAAAATACTATGCCTAGATCCGTAAACGCGGTCGCGTCAAGAGCAAGAAGAAAAAAAATACTAAAAGCCACAAGGGGTTATTTCGGAAGAGGTAGCAACGTTTGGACAGTAGCCAAAAATAAGTACGAGAAAGGACTTCAGTACGCATACAGAGACAGAAAAGCTAAGAAAAGAGAATTCAGAGCTTTATGGATTCAGCGTATCAATGCAGGAGCAAGATTGCTCGGCATGTCTTATTCTCAACTAATGGGATTATTGAAGAAAGGTGAGATCGAACTTAACCGCAAGGTTTTGGCAGATTTGGCCATGAATCACCCTGAAGCATTCAAAGCTGTAGTTGAAAAAGTAAAATAAGGTCTGCACTGCCTCATTTTATAAAGCCTTCCTTCGGGAAGGCTTTTTTTTTAGAATATTTTCAGTATTCCATAGCCTGATACCAAGGCAATTGAAATGACACTTAGCCAAAAAATAGCTGTAGAAATAAAGCTTGAGTCCAATTTTAGAAAATCATTTTTTATTCGAAATTGAATAGCGGCATATACTACGACAAGTAAAAGAACTGAGCCTATCACTCCTCCGACAAGAACCATGAAGGTAGGGAGATTTAAAAATAGATAGGTAAGGATCCAGAGTGCTGGAAAAATGATTGCCCAAACTCTAACAGCATAATCTTTATCTGACTGGTTTTTGATTCTCCACCATTGTAATTCATGGAAAATATCTGGAAATAGCCTCGACCAATAAGCTAAGGTGGCAAAGACACTGGAATAGAGTGCAATAAATGCTCCGATCAAATACCCTAGACGAACTCCTGATCCCAATGATTTAGTGTAAATGGATGCCAAAAAAGCAATCAATTCATTGCCTTCTGGAACAGTTTCGTTTCCATGAAGGATTGCAGCACCTAATAAGTAAAAGGCGGCAGTGACAATTGTATAGCAAATCATGGCAACAAAAGCATCCAAATGCATGACCTTAATCCATCCTTTCGCACGAGTATTCCAAGACTCACTTCCGTCATTCTCACCCGTATATGCCGCATATCCTTTCTCTTGACACCAGTAGGTGTAAGCAATAATCTCGTCACTAGCCACACCAGTGATACCGAAAGCACCGATAGCTACAAAAAGGTATTGCTTGGGCAATTCAAAACTTAAACCCCCTAAAACATCTGCGATTGAAAAGCTATAAGGAGTAAAGAAAATGGCAATTAAGGATATCAGTGTGAAAAAGGTAAATCCAAAAACCATTATGGCAGCCAACTTTTCTATCAACTTATAGTAATTTTTAAAAATCAAAAGCCCAACACTAAGACCTAAAAATACTACTGCGAAACTTATTGGTATACCTGGAAAGATCAAAGAAAAAGCGATTGCAGCCCCTCCAAGCATTCCTCCAAGTTGAAGAATCTTTAATAAGGTTAGAAAAAAAGTCATCCAAACCATCCAGTTTGCCTGCCATAGGCGGAACCCATTGAGTTTGTTGAATTCTGCCATGATAGGTCTTCCGGAAATGATTGCATTTTTTCCGAATTCCAGTTGGATTCCAACTTTGATAATACAGCTAACAAGGATTACCCAAAAAGTGATAAATCCAGCTTTAGCACCAAGAACAGTCGTTGCGATCAACTCTCCTGAACCTACAATTGAGGCGGAAAGAATAAACCCTGGCCCTAAAAAAGTCAACATTTTCCAAAGATTAGTTGGAGGGTTTTGGATTTTTTGTAAGTTCATCAGCTAAAATCTATGAATCAGAAATATAGCATTATTACCTTTAAACAGCTGATTTAGAAAAAGAAATAGGCATCCATTTATAAAAACTTACTAGAATGGATTTTGAAATTATCTGATGTAAAAGGCTCCAGTCCCTCGAGCCCATGCGCTGTATAGAAAATATGAATCCAATGCGAATATATAATTAGGAAGTAAGTTGTTTTTCACCCACTCTCTACCTTTTCCCGATTTGAGTATTTTTTCACGAAGTAATGCAAGAGCTTTGCGCTCAAAAAACTCGACATGTATGACCGTCCAGGGCCTGTACCTTAGGGTAAAGCCTTTAGTAGATTTTGAATTATGAAATTGGAATCTGGTGATCAAATCAGATGTCATTCCGGTGTAGGTTATACCAGATGAATAAGAATAAAGAATGTAGACTACAAAATTATCCATAGGCTAAAAAAAGGAAAAGGCTTCCGTTTCAGACAGCCTTAGTGTCCCGAAAGCTTTCGGGAGGAGATTTGAACTCCCGTCCGCCGCGGCGGATAGGAGTCCTGCGCTCATATATAATTAGGAAGTAAGTTGTTTTTCACCCACTCTCTACCTTTTCCCGATTTGAGTATTTTTTCACGAAGTAATGCAAGAGCTTTGCGCTCAAAAAACTCGACATGTATGACCGTCCAGGGCCTGTACCTTAGGGTAAAGCCTTTAGTAGATTTTGAATTATGAAATTGGAATCTGGTGATCAAATCAGATGTCATTCCGGTGTAGGTTATACCAGATGAATAAGAATAAAGAATGTAGACTACAAAATTATCCATAGGCTAAAAAAAGGAAAAGGCTTCCGTTTCAGACAGCCTTAGTAGCGAGAGGGAGATTTGAACTCCCGACCTCAGGGTTATGAATCCTGCGCTCTAACCAACTGAGCTACCTCGCCATTTATATTTTAATTCAACTTTCCACTAAAACTGATTCATCAACTTCCCGACTTTTTATTTGAAAGCTTTAGGGGTTAAGAAAGTTTAACTAGTAACTGGTTTACTTAAAATGCTTTAAATCTGAGACTAAAGATTTGCACTCAAATCAAGTAAGTGGAAGAACCTTTTAAGTCAGATTTTTGATGTGCATTTAACAATTTAATGCCTATATTATTGCACGGTCAGGTTTTGACACCCACTAGATTAAAACCTTTTAACTGCATCTTTCCTCATAACCTCCGAATTCGGATTGCAAATATGAGGTCTTGTCTTGTGAAATGCAAGTTGGAGTTCTTTAAAAAATGATTTATTACAATCAGTAAAATATAACATCATGGTAAAAAATAAATTTGTTGCTGATTATCAAATCAATGCCTCAAAAAAAATTGTCTTTAATTATTTGAGTACTGCTAGCGGCTTGTCAGAATGGTTTGCTGATGATGTAAACCTCAATGAGGATAAAAATTATATCTTTCATTTTGACAATGAGGATCATTACGCTCGAATGGTTTCTATTAGAACCAACATACATGTGAAATTTGAATTTTACGACCCGGCAGTTCCTAATGAGGAAGATCATTCATATATCGAATTCAAACTTGACGAAAACGAGCTAACCCAAACTCTTTTTATCAAGGTTATTGACTATTCGGATGTCTATGATGAGGAGGAGTCAGTTGCGATTTGGGATGGGCTGATTAACCAACTTAAAGAAATTATTGGTGGTTAAAATCAAATCAATTTAGCAACTTTGAGCTTAGAGTTTACGCATATACTCCTGCTGCAGTCAGAAGTTTAAACCAATGAAGAAATTAGACAAGCTTATCCTTGGGTCTTTTTTAGGCCCATTTTTATTGACATTCCTTGTGGTGGATTTCATCTTGTTGACGGTCAACATGCTGAAATATTTCGACGAGATTTTTGGAAAAGGGCTTGGATTTTGGATTTACATGGAACTGATCAGCTATTTTGTGATCTCCATCTCCCCAATGGCTTTGCCTTTAGCTGTGTTGCTTTCCAGCTTGATGACTTTTGGGAATCTTGGTGAGCATTTTGAGCTTACAGCGATAAAAAGTAGTGGGATTTCACTTCTTAGGGCGATGCGTCCCATTGGATTATTTGTGATTGCAGTAACTTTTTTGGCGTATCTATCCAACAATTACTTGGTTCCGAAAGTCAATTTAAAAACTTTTAGTCTGCTATATGATATGCGGATGAAGTCACCCTCATTGGATATAAAAGCTGGGGTTTTTTATGATGGCATTCCAGGGTACAGTATTAAGGTTAACGAGAAAGTAGGAGAGTTTGGGCTCAAGGATATTTTGATATATAATCATTCGGAGGGAAAGCAGGGTAATCTTGATGTGACCTTGGCTGATTCAGGGGTGATGCAGCCATTTTTCAATGAAAATTATATGCGGCTGGCGCTCTACAAAGGACAAAATTATAAAGAGGATAGAGCGACGAGAGGGATTAGCGAAACACCTGTGGAGTTTAGCAGAACCAATTTTGATGAAAACACAATCATTTTCAATCTAAACTCATTTCAATTAAACCGAACTAATGAGGACGCATGGTCAACTAATCGCTCTATAAAAAATATCCCTGAGATTAAAGTTGGATTGGATTCAATAGTTACACTTGTAAACGATCAGAAATTCCAGAACTATCAGACCGCTGAGAGTATTTATCCCTTTTTCACAAGAGGCAGAAAACTAACCCCAACACAAGAAATTCTAGATAGAAAAGCGCTGGATGATACGTTGCGGGTTGAGAAATTTAGAAAAGAGCAGTCAAAAAAAGATTCATTAGACTTAATGGCTGAAGAAAACAAGCCAGATAGCTCAAAATTACTCGTCGAAAATCCAGATGCAAGAGCCCTTACGGTGAAACCAGATACGCTGATAGGTCGATCTACTTCAGTGTCGGTTAGCAGTATACCAGCAAGAAGCGATTCTTTATTTAAAAAGAAAAGGCTTAGGGCAGATCGGCAAGCGGCCATTATTGATGCTTCTAAGGAAGACTCGAGTAGAAATGATGGTCCCGGTGAAGTGATTAACAAAATCACTCGTACAGAGCCACTAAGTTTAGCTGAGAAATTTATCATTGATTCGCTTATCAATGAAAGAGGCTATATGAGCAACGCGCTGACGATGGCGTTGAATAATTCTCGAAACTTGAAAAACACATTTGATGTAAAAAAACTTCAAATTGAAAATCACGATCGGGAATATCGGCGTTACGAGATCGCTTGGTTTCAAAAATATACCCAAGCCATCGCTTGCTTTGTGATGTTTATGATAGGAGCTCCTCTTGGAGCTATTATTAAAAAAGGTGGCTTAGGTATGCCTGTCTTGATCTCAATCATATTCTTCATCTTATATTATATGCTCACTATATCTGGTGAAAAATGGGCTAAAGAGGGAGTCGTGGACACTTTATTTGGGACAGCTTTTTCTAATTTATGTCTAATTCCTTTTGGCTTGTTTTTTTTGAGGCAAGCCAGAAAAGATGCCCGATTATTTGAGCCGGATTTTTATGTTGAATTCTGGAGAAAGTTGAAAAAAAATCAAAGTATTAAATCCTAAATCAGTCTGATGTTTTATTATAAGGATTTAAGCCTTACTTTTGTATTTGTTTTAATTAAATTAGCTAAACATGTATTTAACATCAGAGAAAAAACAAGAGTTGTTTCAAAATCATGGACGGTTAAAATCTGCTAACGACACAGGATCTCCTGAATCACAGATTGCCCTCTTTACTCACAGAATCAAGCATTTGACAGAGCATTTGAAGTCAAATAAAAAGGATCACTCCACAAGACTTGGTTTGTTGAAGCTCGTAGGTAAAAGAAGAAGCCTACTTGATTACCTCCATAAAAGAGAGATCGAGCGATATCGTTCTATCATCGCTGAACTAGGAATCAGGAAATAACCACTGAGTAAGGTTCTCGATTAAGAGAACCTTACTTTTTTCTTTTTAAAGGTTTCCGTCCGCTTTTACACACTACACGCTATATCACTAACACGTATTTATGTTACCAAACTTAATAAGCAAGACCATCACCCTTGAAGATGGCAGAGAAATTATAATAGAAACTGGTGCTTTGGCCAAGCAGGCAGATGGTTCTGTCGTTGTTAAGATGGGAAAAGCCATGATATTGGCTACTGTAGTTTCTAAGAAAGATGCTGCAGAAGGAGTTGATTTTTTACCGATGTCGGTAGATTACCAAGAGAAATTTGCTTCATCAGGTAAAATTCCTGGTGGATTTTTAAAACGAGAAGGAAGATTATCAGATTATGAAATTTTGATAAGCCGAATAGTAGATAGAGCTATTCGGCCAATTTTCCCAGATGATTATCATGCAGATACACAAATCGCAATCACACTACTCAGTGGCGACGAAGAAGTGCTGCCAGATGCATTAGCTGGGTTAGCGGCATCAGCTGCTTTAGCTGTTTCAGATATCCCATTTAACGGTCCAATCTCAGAAGTTCGAGTAGCTAAAATTGATGGCAAGTTAAAAATCAACCCAACTCCGATGGAATTGGAAAAAGCTTCCCTTGAGTTTATCGTTGCGGGATCCCTAGACTTCATCTTGATGGTAGAAGGTGAAGCAAATGAGATTCAGGAAGAAGAAATGTTGGAAGCCATGCAGTTTGGCCATGACGAAATCAAAAGACATTGCCAGGCTCAGATCGAGTTGACCAAATTGGTTGGTAAAGAAGTCAAAAGAGTATATAATCATGAAAAATCGGATCCTGCACTTTTTGATAAAATGAGAGCTGATGTTTATGAGAAGCTTTATGGCGCAGTAAGCAAGCAAATTGCGAACAAAACCGAAAGATCTGCTTTGACTAAAGAAATCAAAGAAGCATTTGTAGCAGGTTTGGGTGAAGACCATGGTTTTGAATCAAGTCTTATCGGACCATATTTTAGCAAAATCCATAAGGAGGCTGCTAGAAACCTTACGCTTAATGAGAAGAAAAGATTGGATGGTAGAAAACTTGACGAAGTAAGACCTATTTGGTCAGTTGCCGATTACCTTCCGTCTGCCCACGGATCTGCATTGTTTACGCGTGGAGAAACGCAAGCACTAACTACTTGTACATTGGGTACTAAGATGGACGAGATGATGGTGGATGGTGCTACCATATCAGGATATAATAAATTCTATCTTCATTACAATTTCCCTGCATTTTCTACTGGGGAAGTAAAACCAAACAGAGGCCCAGGAAGAAGAGAAGTTGGTCATGGTAACTTAGCTATGAGAGCTTTGAAGAAAGTGCTTCCTCCCGTTGCGGAGAATCCCTATACTATTCGAATCGTTTCTGACATTTTAGAATCTAACGGTTCATCCTCAATGGCCACAGTTTGTGCTGGTTCATTAGCTTTAATGGATGCTGGTATTCAGATCACATCCCCAGTAACAGGAATTGCGATGGGAATGATTTCTGATGCTAAAACTGGGAAATATTCTATTCTTTCAGATATTCTTGGTGACGAGGATCATCTAGGAGATATGGATTTCAAAGTTACTGGAACTGCCAAAGGAATCACTGCTTGCCAGATGGACCTTAAAGTTGAAGGTCTGGATTACTCAGTATTGAAAGAAGCTTTACATCAAGCTAAAGCGGGAAGACTTCATATTTTGGATGAAATCAACAAAACCCTTTCAGTACCTAGGGCAGAATTGAAGCCGCATACTCCAAGATCTTTCATCATGATGATTCCTAAAGAGTTGATTGGTGCAGTAATCGGACCCGGAGGAAAAGTGATCCAGGAAATTCAGAAAGACACTGGAGCGACTATCGTAATAGAAGAGGTCGACAATCAGGGTAAAATCAATATTTTCTCTGCGAATCAAGATAAACTTAATGCGGCACTTGCTCGTATTAAAGCAATTGTGGCTCAGCCTGAAATAGGAGAGACTTACACTGGAAAAGTGAAAAACATTCAACCTTTTGGAGCCTTCGTGGAATTTATGCCGGGCAAAGATGGTTTACTACATATCTCTGAAATAAAGTGGGAGCGATTAGAGACCATGGATGGTGTACTTGAGCCAGGAGAAGAGATAATGGTTAAATTAATCGATGTAGATCAACGAACAGGAAAATTCAAGCTTTCTAGAAAAGCTCTTTTACCAAAACCGGAAAAACCAGCTTCTAGTCCACAAGGATAATTATCGAAGGTTTAATCGGAGTAATGTTTAATTGAATTTCACAAATCATATACCTGAATGAGGCAGCTAAAAATTAGCAAACAGATTACCAATAGAGAAAGTCAATCTCTGGATAAATACCTTCAAGAAATTGGTAAGGTAGACCTGTTGACGGCAGATGAAGAGGTAGTATTGGCAAAAAGAATTAGAGAGGGAGATCAACTTGCGCTCGAAAAACTCACAAAAGCCAACTTACGATTTGTCGTTTCGGTAGCAAAGCAGTATCAGAACCAAGGACTTTCATTAGGTGATTTGATCAATGAAGGAAATTTGGGTTTAATCAAGGCTGCTCAGCGATTTGATGAGACTAGAGGTTTCAAATTTATTTCATACGCAGTTTGGTGGATTAGACAGTCTATTCTTCAAGCATTGGCAGAGCAATCTCGAATTGTGCGTTTGCCGCTAAATAGAGTTGGTTCACTGAATAAAATCAGTAAAACCTTTAGCGAATTAGAGCAGAAGTTTGAGCGTGAGCCTTCTCCGGAAGAACTTGCCGAAGTGTTAGAAATCACTGCAAATGAAGTCGTAGACACTATGAAGATCTCAGGTCGACACGTTTCTATGGATGCACCATTTGTACAGGGTGAAGAGAATAGTTTGTTAGATGTACTTGAAAATGATGGAGATGAAAAGCCTGATGATGGCTTGATGAAAGATTCTCTTCGTAAAGAGGTACAGCGTGCGTTATCTACATTAACTCAGAGAGAAGCGGACGTGATAACTTTATATTTTGGATTGAATGGTGAGCATGCCATGACCCTCGAAGAGATTGGTGAGAAATTCAATTTGACTAGAGAGCGTGTCCGTCAAATTAAGGAGAAAGCGATCAGACGATTAAGACATACCTCAAGGAGTAAGACCCTCAAGCCTTACCTTGGATAGTAAGAACAAATAAAGGGGGTTTTTTTAACCCCTTTTTTAATTTAAACCAAATCTCTCTTAAATCAGCCCTAACTCATGATTGTGAAATTTTAACAATTGCCAGTTTTGAGGAGACCTGAGAATTAAAAAAAAATGCCGGATTTTAATCATCAATTAATGACTCAAGAAAACGAACACGTAAAGGTTCTGATCATCGGTTCTGGACCTGCAGGATATACAGCTGCTATTTACGCTTCTCGAGCTGGATTATCTCCTGTTCTATATACAGGAGGTCAACCTGGTGGCCAGCTTACGATTACCAACGATGTGGAAAATTACCCGGGCTACCCTGATGGAGTGATGGGCCCTGAGATGATGGAAGATTTCAGAAAGCAAGCAGAGCGATTTGGAACTCAGGTTCGATACGGATTGGCTACAAAAGTAGATTTTTCAAAAAGACCTTATCACGTAGAAATTGACGAGCAAAAAACCATTCTAGCAGATACAGTTTTGATTTCAACAGGAGCCTCTGCCAAATGGCTGGGCATTGAAAGCGAAGCTAGACTTAATGGAAAAGGAGTTTCCGCTTGCGCAGTTTGTGACGGGTTTTTCTTTAAAGAACAGGAAGTTGCAATTGTTGGAGCAGGAGATACCGCTTGTGAAGAGGCTTCCTACCTATCCAATATTTGTAGTAAAGTTTACATGATCATCAGGAAAGAGGAGATGCGTGCATCTCAAATCATGCAAAGTAGAGTAATGAAAAATCCGAAGATTGAAATTCTTTGGAACACAGAAACTGAGGAGATTTTGGGAGAAGAGGAAGTGACGGGGGTTAGGCTTCTCAACAATAAAACAGGGAAAAAATCAGACATTGCAATTTCTGGCTTCTTTGTTGCTATTGGACACGAACCAAACACTGGAATATTCAAGGATTTTATCCACATGGATAAATCAGGATATATCAAAACAATTCCTGGAAGTACTAAAACAAATGTTGAGGGAGTTTTTGCTTGTGGTGATGCGCAGGATAATATCTATAGGCAGGCTGTCACAGCAGCAGGAACCGGTTGCATGGCAGCATTAGACGCCGAGCGATTTCTGGCTGAATTTGAGAATCACTAATATAATAAATGAGGTATTTCTTTATAATTTCCTTCTTAGGTGCTTTTTTGAGCATTGGTTTGTCAGAAACCAATGCTCAAATTTTTCCTAAGATTATAAAGAAAAATACAAGTCCGTCTTCAGGTGGAAGTCAAGAGCGGAGAACAATAGAGCTCAGAGGCTTTGATCAAAGTACCTATCTTAAAACTATTTCATCAGTAACGGACTCCATTATTTTTGAAAATAATGTGAATCTTGGCCGAGTTCGCTCAATAGTGAGTGAAGATAGGCCGATTATGATTTGGGCACCTACCAATCAATTGGTCAAAATATCTGAACAAATCCTTATTGATAGTATCTGGGTTACTGCCTATGAGCACTATTCTTCATGGGATTCAAACAAAATCGATATTTATAATTTTGATTTGAAGAGTTTCAAAGATTCGGTCAATGTTAGATTATATGATCCTTTTTTCGGCTATGATTGGAAAATGCCCCTAGATAATACGCCTGTAACTTCTGGCTTTGGTTACCGATGGAGAAGATGGCACTATGGGACTGATCTCGACCTTAATACAGGTGATCCAGTTTATAGTGGATTTGACGGAATTGTGCGAATCAAATCTTACGACAGATATGGGTATGGATATTATATAGTTATTCGACACAAAAATGGTCTAGAAACTCTTTATGGGCACCTTTCTAAGCAACTGGTTGAAATTGGTCAAGAAGTAAAAGCAGGAGACTTGATTGCAAAAGGTGGAAATACAGGTAGGAGTACGGGATCACATTTGCACTACGAGCTCCGATATAGAGGGCTTGCTTTCGATACTCAAAAAGTCTACGACTTTGAAAATAACTCTATCGCAGGGCCAAATTATTTAATTACGCCTTCCTTATTTTCTCATGTTGTCGGAAGTACGTCTGTAGCTCGTACAAATGCCTATCATCGAGTAAAAAAAGGAGAAAATTTAGGCGCAATTGCTAGAAAGTACGGAGTGTCAGTAAGTTCTCTGACCAAATTAAATGGAATTTCAACCCAATCAATTTTGAAAATTGGCCAAAACTTGAAAGTTCGATAACTAAAGAAATAGATCTCATGACAAAGCTTGATGTATTGGTATTTGCAGCACATCCTGATGATGCTGAACTTGGTTGCTCTGGAACAATAGCCGCTTTATTAGCAAAAGGAAAGAAAGTTGGAGTCGTAGATTTTACTCAAGGTGAAATGGGTACAAGAGGTACACCAGAAATCAGACTTCAAGAATCAGCAAAAGCAGCTAAAATCCTTCAGCTTTCTGCAAGGGAAAATTTAGGGTTTAAAGATGTATTTTTCAAAAATGATGAAACTCACCAACTTAAATTGGTAGAAATGATCAGAAAATATCAGCCAGAAATTGTTATTGCGAATGCCATTTCTGATCGGCACCCTGACCATGGTAAAGGCTCAAGTGTTGCTACTCAGGCCTGTTTTATGAGTGGTCTTCGTAAGATTGAAACTTCTTTTGAGGGAATAAATCAATCTCCTTGGCGCCCAAAAGTTGTTTACCATTATATTCAGAATAATTTTATTAATCCTGATTTTGTCGTAGATATTACTCCCTATTGGCAGACAAAAATTGATAGTATTATGGCTTATCGATCTCAGTTTTATGATCCTACTAGTAAAGAGCCTACTTCATTTATCTCAGATCCTGATTTTATACCCTTTATAGAGGCCCGAGCTAGAGAATATGGACATAAAATCATGGTGAAATACGGCGAAGGATTCACTGCAGAACGAATCCCAGGAGTAACAGATTTATTCAATTTGATTTAATCAAGGTGCCAATCTATCCATATACCAGCCTTCATTTCCTATTTTATAGCATATACGATCGTGAAGTCTACTAGACCTTCCTTGCCAAAATTCAACTGAGCTAGGAATCAATCGATAGCCACCCCAGTGTGCAGGTCTGATCATTGGCTCTCTTTGAAATCTCATTTCCACTTCCAGCTGTCTCTGATCCAAAATTTCTCGGGATTCAATTTTTTGGCTTTGAGGTGAAGTCCAAGCTCCAATTTGAGAACCTATTGGACGCGAGAAAAAATACTCATCTGATTGTGATTCTAATATTTTGCTAACCACCCCCTTTATTCTAACCTGACGCTCCAATTCTGCCCAAAAGAATGTTAATGAAGCTTTTCCTGAAACCTCAAGTTCTTTTCCTTTTTCACTTTGGTAGTTTGTAAAAAAAACAAAGCCATGGTCAACTTCCTTCAATAACACTATTCGTCCACTCGGCGAACCATCCAATCCTATAGTTGATAAAGTCATCGCGTTTACTTCTAAAACCTCTGAAGCTATGGCCTCTTGAAACCAAATTTTAAACTGAGCTATTGGATCGAAATTTAATTCTTTACTATCAAGCGATTTGAGTGTGTATTCTTTACGAATAGATGAAATTTCCATGACTTTATATTCTGACTAGATTTCTTTAACATAAAATTACCATTGCTATTGCATTTAAAAAATTATACTTTATATTTTTCCATAATTCTTATTAGCTCGCTTATGAATAAAGGTGAAACCGCAAATGCAAAGGCAGGAGATCTATTAATCTCCGAACCATTCCTACAGGATGAGAATTTTGTCAGGTCTGTAATCTTACTCTGCGAGCATTCCGAAGATGGAAGTTTTGGGTTGATGCTTAATAAGCCTTCAATTTTGAAACTTGGCGAATTGGTAGAGGTACTGAGCTTTTTGGAGATAAATGTATTCGTTGGAGGGCCTGTGGAGCAAAATACTCTTCACTTTATTTATTTCGGAGATAAAGTTCTTGATGGAAGCATTTCGCTAGGAAAAAATCTATGGTGGGGAGGCGATTTTGATACACTTCAAGAGAAATTGAAGCTCGGTCAATTTAATTCTGATTCAGTTAGATTCTTCTTGGGATATAGTGGCTGGAGTGCGGGACAGTTAAAGGATGAGCTAGAAGAAAGTACTTGGATAATTTGCACTCAAAATCTGGAGGTTGAAAATTTTGAGTACACTCCAGAAGAGCTATGGAAAAACCTCTTGAAAAACATGGGAGGCGAGTATA
>JBLGAM010000050.1:0-22983 GCA_047612305.1 Planctomycetota bacterium
CTTTTGAGATTTATGGCGAATTCTCCAAATACGCCCATGTGATTTATCTCGGTCTGGATGTGTGGTTCCTACTTCATTATGCGAAACTATTTTATTGTACCAATCGGCAATGTATAAACTCCCATCTGGTCCAAACTCCATATTGACAGGTCTAAACCAATCATCTTCAGAGGTCAAAAAATCCGGTAAATGTTCGGCAGTCACAGTACCGTCGCTGTTGCGTACGATTCTAACCGCGTTGATAGAACTGGTAATGGGATTTGCAATGAAGCCCACATCTTTCCATTCCTCGGGGAAGCTTCCTTCTAGGTCGTCAGCAAAAGCAAGTCCAGAGATCCCGGTTCCTCCCACACGAAACTCATGCAACTCTGGCATCCAGGGCTGGTACGAACGAAGACGTTCGCTACCTATTCCCGGAAAACCTGTCCCTATTTCCATGGGAACGATGGAATATCCCATGTCATTGGCTTCCATTCCATACCACTGCCCATTTCCTCGTAACTTATATCCCCAAATATTATTCAAACCGGAGTTAACCAATTCTATCTGTTTGGAGTCGAGAGAAAAACGAGCGATTTTACTATAATCTATCCGGACTTCAGCATCGCTAACCAGCGAACTTACTTTCCCTTTGTTCAAGGCTCCATGGCTAAAATGTATCCAATTGCCAGGTCCACGCACCAGTGCATGTGCCATGGTATGGGTATCGGTAATCCCAAATCCAGTGAACAAAGGCGTCCGTTTGTCTGCCTTTCCATCATTATCTGTATCCTCTAAGAAAAACAGTTCGGATCCTTGGGCCACAAAACTTCCGTTTTTGTATGGCAAAATACTTTGGGGTATGGCAAGACCATCTGCCCAAACAGCCGAGGTAACGCCATCTTTTCCATAAAGATTTGAAAGCACTATAATTTTGTCCTTCCCTTTGGTATGGCCACGGTACAGGTCAAAAATCCTTTTAAAACTTGGGTCTTTTTCCTGAGCTTCAGGATTGTCCATTAGTTTTAATAAATCTTGCCAAGCGATATCGGCAACCGGATCTAGGGGATACATTTCGGCAGTTTGAGCCCACAATTTCCCAGCATCGTCAAAAGCCATATGGATAGGATTAACCACTCCATCTCTTTCACTGGCTACCAATTCTACTATAAAACCTTCAGGAACTTTAAATCCTGCCAGTTCTTTTTCAGGAGTGAACAACTCCGTTCTGGCAGACTGAGTTTTACGATTGTAATCAACGTATTCGCTAACGGCAGCATCGGTTTCTGAGGTAGATGAATTTTCCTTACAGCCAAAACTGGCAGAGATTAGTACTATAAAAAATAAATAGAATGCTTTTTTCATTTGTAATACTTAAAGTTCCATTATTCTTTAAAGCTTGGAAATAGTAATATGCTTAAATTCAACCTTGGCATTTCCGCCGCTATGTACTTGAACGCCAATGACACCTCTTGATGGAATATTAGGGTCCATTTCGAAATATTCCGTGGTTTTAATCCCATTGATATACAGTTCGTGCTTGTTTCCTATACATCTAATAATGTAGCTGTTCCAGCCATCTTCGTTCAGCAGATGTTTGAGTGTGCTGAGATCTCCGCCGGCAAGCTTGCCTCGACGGTGCTCGTCATAGATATCTCCCCAATACCCCTTTCCTATATCCGCCTGATACCCGATGATATTATTGTCCTCGATGATGGATCGGTATTGAATGCCGCTGTTAATCAGACCAGTACTGTGGTCACCAGTTAAGCGGAAAAGAGCTCGGAATTCAAAATCCCCAAAAATTTCGGTGGTACGTAAGTAAGTGTTTGTCGGGATATTGGTAGTTCCATTGCCACCGGTTATGACACTATCCACTACAGACCAATACTCTCCGTTTACTGGGTTGACCACTTCCCAACCAGTTAAAGAAGTGCCATCAAAAAGCGAAATCGTTGCATTCTTATTTTGGGCGTAGCAAGTCAAATTACTGATTAAAACAAAAACCAAAATCAAAGTGCCCCTCTTAAATCTGCTCAGTTCTTTCTTGCGATTGGGTGTTTTACAAAAATCTTTCATGCTAAAATTTTGGTTAGAAGTTCATTTTGTGCTAGGTAGTGTAATTCAAGCCTCCACTCGGCGCAGTCTTTTCTCAGCAATTTAAAGTTCGATGAGTCGCCGTCAGGCTTTCACTTATACTTCAAAAGCTTACATTTTTCAACCTATCAAACCTTAAGCAGCTGTCGGAATGCAATTGATTTGGAGTAATCGGCTTTAGCAAAATACAATTTTGTATTGATATAAAGGTGTAGATACTCCCTGCAATTGTCGCGAACTACGCTTAGTAGCTTCGTCACACTTCATCCAAGTGGAGTATTATTAACAGGAAATCATCTGTAATCTCAGGTTTAATCAACTAAAATTGATTGGATGATGTAAAACCTAATTGACTTTAATTTTTAATTAAGCTGAGAGAATGTTTTAAATTTGAAGACTATTTAATATCATACCTCGATTTAAGTCAAAATGCTTTGAAGAATATCATTCTTCACGACTCCATCGCCCAATTTGTGGGCTTTTTTCCCAGCCCAGCATTTTTTGAAATCCTGCATAGAAAGCATTACTTCTTTCTTAAGGTCTTCATCAAACGTCGCGACAAGTTTCAATTTGGATTTTTGTAGCTCTTTTACTGATTGCGAGTATCCATAAGAAACAGACAAAAGCAATAGAACGAAAAGAGTGAATATATTTTTGATATTGAGGTGGTTTTAGGCTAGACGAAAAGAAATAAGAATTTAATTCCTCTTTAAGCTTTTTAAATTACTAAAATAACTCGTGGCTTCTTGAAATAATCTTAATTCTGTAATTAGAAGAATTCAATTCTTAAAACAAGTTAGCCCAATGAAGGTTAGCTTATTAACTATTCGAAAATGAAAAAACTACTTATCCTTCTAATTTTATTAAATCCGATCGCTTCTTTTGGGCAGGATTTGATCCCCACATCTTCTGGAGACATTAAAGTAACACCGATCTTACATGGTACTGTGGTACTGGAATTTCAGGGAAAAACCATTTATGTCGATCCCTATGGAGGAGCATCAGTTTTCGAGGGTCAAAAAAAGCCTGAACTAATATTGATCACAGATATTCATGGCGATCATCATAATCAAGAAACTCTTGATGGATTAGATTTAAGCAATGCAATTATTGTTGCCCCAAAAGAGGTGGCAGAAAAACTTCCGGAAGGATCAGGAAAGTCAATTCAAATCCTGAATAACGGGCAAACGGAATCTATTTCCGGGATTACTATCTCAGCGATTCCTATGTATAATCTCCCTGAAACTGAGGATAGCAGACATCCCAAAGGAAGAGGGAATGGGTACATCCTCGAACTTGGAGGAAAGAAAATATATCTATCAGGTGATACTGAAGACATTCCGGAAATGCGTGCTTTGAAGGGAATTGATGTGGCTTTCATTTGTATGAATCTACCATACACTATGGATGTCGACCAAGCTGCAGATGCTGTTTCGGAGTTTAAACCTACCATCGTTTATCCTTACCATTTTAGAGGTGGTGAAGGTCTTGCTGATGTAGAAAAATTCAAATCAACAGTTAACAGCAAGGCCCCTGGAGTAGATGTCAGACTTAGAAATTGGTATCCTGAGAATTAAGAGGAGGAACTAAAAAAAGGCAGTGAATACTGCCTTTTTTTATGCTTCATTTTGTGGAAAGAAAATTAGAAATTATTTATTTCCCAGTCCTTGATACTTCTTATCCAAGTATTCAAAATGGCTATTATCCGGACCCTTTCGTACCACTTTGCTATCAGGTAATGGCCCCAGTTGCTTTACAGCCAAATCCATCGCCCGCATCATCTGTGCTAGTTTCTCTGGATGTTCTTTTGCCAGATTAATAGTTTCACCCGGGTCGTTTTTTAGATTGAAAAGCAGGGTGTCGTGTGCGGCAACTGCCTTCATCCCTCTCGACCCTTCAAAACCAACATAAGGTCTCTTTACCTTCCAATCACCCAATTGATAGCCTCGCTGATCCTCGAGGAAATAATAAAGAAATCCACTTTCCTCGCGTATTCCATTCTCAAAAAGTACCGGTGATAAATCTCTGCCATCGATGATTCGATCAGTTGGGATTTCTGCTCCCACAATATTGGCAAAAGTCGGAAACCAATCCATCTGTGTCGCCATGGACTCATATACTTGACCAGGAGCGATTTTCCCTTTCCACATCGCGACGGTTGGAACACGCACGCCACCTTCGAATGTGTATTGCTTACCCTCCCGAAGTGGGCCAGCCGAGCCGCCGTGATCTTCCATTACTAGCCAAGGTCCGTTGTCTGAAGAAAATATGATTAGTGTGTTTTCCAGAATCCCTTTTTCCTCCAATTTCTCTAAAATCTGACCCACACTCCAGTCGATCTCTTGGATCACATCTCCATAAAGTCCTCGATTAGATTTTCCTTGAAAATCTGGCGAAGCATAGATTGGAACGTGAGGTTGATTATGTGCGAGGTAAAGCAAAAAAGGTGAACCCGAGGCCTTATCGATATAACTTAATGCTTCCTCAGTATATTTTTGAGTGGTGTAGGTTTGATCTACGTTGAACTCCTCAACTTCATTGTTCCTGAGGTAAACAACAGAAGCCATGTCATTAGAATACGGAATCCCAAAGTACTGATCAAAGCCTTGATTAAGTGGAAGAAACCGCTCCATATGACCGAGATGCCATTTTCCTACAGCAGCAGTTTGGTAGCCCTTCTCTTTGAGGATTTCTGCGAAAGTGACTTCTTCGGGGTCCATCCCAGTAAAACTTTCAGGGAAAAATACTGCATTGATTCCCATTCGCTGTGGCATTCTTCCGGTCAAAAGTCCTGCTCTAGATGGACTACAAACTGGCGAGGCAGAAAGAAAAGAGGTGAATTTAATGCCTTCATTAGCGAGGCGATCGATATTGGGAGTCTTGATGTCCATGGCACCAAAGGCCCCAATATCACCGTATCCCAAATCATCTGTAAAGATGAAAACGATATTGGGATAGGTAGAATTTGATTCTTCAGCCTCCTTTTCTTGGCAGGCAAAAGCAAAAAGAAGGATCACAAAAAGTGAGAAAAACGATTTCATAGGCTGTGGGTTTAGCCTATTAATTTAGCCAATTTATCTAGAAATCAGTCGCATACTCAAGATCCGAACTTCAGTGATTGGCCGATCTGGCTTTTTTGTTTCCACCGCAGCAATTGCATCCACGACTTCCAAACCTGAAATCCCCTCGCCATAAATCGTATAGTTCTGATCCAAGTGAGCTTAGTTCAGCTAAACTTAGCTATTGGCATTCGAGTGGAAAGCTTGAAAACCAAGCGCAGTTTATCGAAGCGCTAGTTAGTGGTGTTTCAGATTTTTCAAAAGTGGCTTTTGAAAATCAGATTATCCAAGCAAAGAAAGACATAGCTATTGTACGACATAATTTGGCAGCTGACGTGCTGGATGTCGGAAATTCAAACTCAATTAAAATTGGAGTAATCCTGGTCTGGCAAAAAGAATAGGGCCAGTAGAAATTACTGGCCCGTCAGGCTTACAAGTTGCCTTAAATCATTAAGAAGCTTTTTCCGGTTCTATCGGTTTTTTATGCCAATAAGAAGCAAGTATAGAGCCGGTTACATTCATCAAAGGCCCGAAAACAGCTGGTGCCAATCCCACCGTAGCAATTTTCCCCATTTCCTTGGCGATGCCCGAGGCCAATCCTCCATTCTGCATTCCTACTTCTATTGCGATAGTTCGGCAGTCTTTTTCATTGAGTCGAAGTAATCTACTCACCCAATATCCCAAGGTGTATCCCGCAAGATTATGAATCACCACTAGAATAATCAGAAGGGGACCTATTTCAAGCAAACTATCCCTTCCTGCAGCCACAATCACTACTAGGATCAGCGCAATTGCCGCCATGGAAATAATTGGCATGAGATCATCAAGCCATTTCGCTTTTCCTTGTAGGAAATAATTAAAAATCAGACCTGCTCCTATCGGTATGATGACCATTTTCACAATACTAATCATCATGTCCATCATATTGATTTCCACAAACTCTCCTGCAAGCCAACCCATCAATAAGGGAGTTACAAAAGGTGCCATTAAGGTAGTGACTGAGGTCACGGTAATAGAAAGCGCAAGATTTGCTTTGGCTAGATAGCTCATCACATTCGAAGCCATTCCGCTTGGAGAACAACCGATCAAAATAATCCCAGCGGCAATTTCGGGTGGAAAACCACTCATGCTGGCAAGTGCAAATCCAATAAAAGGCATGATGGAAAATTGGCAGAGCACTCCAATCAATACACCTTTGGGCATTTTGACTACTCCAAGGAAGTCTTTAATGCTCATGGAGGTCCCCATTCCAAACATGATTACCTGAATTAATGGGACGATCAGCGCACTGAACTTGAAGCCTTCGTACTCGACGAAATATTGAGGGAAATAAAGGGCTAAAGCTACTGATCCAAAGATCATCATGGAGTAAGCGTATCCTTTTAATTTGGGCTTCCCTAAAAAAGCGATAGCACAGATGAAGAAGAACCCTATCCAAAGCAGGCCAGCATTTGCAATACCTGAAAAGAGACTTGTTGCCAGTGCGGCTACGAACAAAATGCCTGTGACTATTGAAAGTATTTTTAAAGTTTTTGGATTCAAAATGACGGAATTTTGGGTGAACTCATATGAAATTATCCGGAAACTAGTTGAAAAACTAGTTTCCGGATCTATCAATAGGTATTATTAACTATACGTTCTGTCGTGAGAACGCTTATCATTCCACATATCGGTAGGAGCAAAATACGACTTGTCAGATGGATGAAGGTGTGCTTTCACTACTTCCTCATTCAATTCGATTCCCAGGCCTGGAGCATCCAAAGGAACCGGCGCATATCCTTTATCGATCATTTTGCCTCCGCCAGTCATAGTGACCAAATCTTCCCACCATGGCACATCTACTGAGTGATGCTCAAGTGCAAGGAAATTCTGGGTAGCCGCTGCACAATGCACATTTGCCATAAATGAAACTGGCGTTCCGGCTTGGTGCATCGCCATAGCAATTCCTTTTTCTTCTGCATAATCAGCAATTCTTTTTGTTTCCAAAAGTCCACCTGAGGAGGCCAAATCTGGATGAATTATATCCACGGCATGATTATCAATCAGGTCCTTGAAATACTGAAGCAAGTAAATATCCTCACCCGTTGTAGTAGGTGTATTTAGTGAATCTGTGATTGTCTTGTGCTGTTGCCACAATTGCCAAGGCACCATATCTTCCAACCATGCCAAACGATATTTATCAAGCGCCTGTCCTAGGCGGATACAGTTATTCAAATCAAAGTGGCCATAGTGATCCGTGGATAAAGGAATATCATACCCGACCATTCCTCGCACATGATCCACGATTTTCGCAAGCTCGTCTAGTCCCTTTTCGGTGATTTGCACTCCTGTGAAAGGGTGAGCAGTATTACCATAGGACATGTAACCACCAGACCACTGACTTTTTCCACCTTTAAAAATTTCAGGATTCACTATACATCCTGGAATATCCATGATCTCGCCTATGGATACATCCATCTTTAGCCACGTGTAACCTTGTTCCTCCGTTCTGAATTTGATAAGCTTCATCTGCTCTTCCGGAGAACTCGCCTCTGGAGTATCAGCATAAAGTCTCACAGAATCACGGTAGCGACCGCCAAGTAACTGCCATGCAGGTACATTATAAGCTTTGCCACAAAGATCCCAAAGTGCCATTTCTACCCCACAAACACCACCGGCTTGACGAGACTGGCCACCAAACTGTTTGATGATTTTGAAAATCTTCTCCACGTTACATGGATTTTCTCCCAGAATACGGCTTTTTAGCATGAGCGCATACTTGGGATCCGCTCCATCGCGAACTTCACCCAAACCATAAATACCTTGATTGGTGTCAATTCTCAAAATGGCCGTACCGCCCATTACATTGGTATGGGCATAGCGTAAATCAGTAATTTTAAGATCTGAAGGAGCGGAAGCCCGGCGTACATTCTTGGTGGTTTCGGCCATAGTATCTTCGATTCCAAGTCCCATTAGTGCTGTCAAACTCAACCCCCCGAGTGCAGTTTTCTTTAAAAAGTCTCTTCTATTGTCTTTTGTAAAAGGGCTATCGATTTCAGCTTGCCGCTGGGAAGTGTACGCACGTTCCTGTTCCTTATTCTTTTGAATAAGGGTTTGTAAGGTATTTTTCATCTTGATTAGGTTTATTGGGTTATTGAGTATTTTCGATTTTAAAGAAAATTGGAATTAGTAATTCCGCTCTTTGAGATAATTATCCAGTTCAGCTTTAGTCATAGGGAGTTTTCCCGGATAATTATTCAGCCAATCCAAAAAATCCTTTTTGATTTCTTCAGTCCATTGGCTATCAATCTGCCCTGCGAGATATTTACCTTCTCTTAGTCTTTGGTGTCCAAATTCATCCCGTAATCCAGTTACCTCAGAGGTCAAAACAAGCTCTTCTACCAAGTGAGCTGGAATGAAAATCACGCCGTATTTTTTCGCTAAAACCACATCCCCTGGGAGAACTGTAGCACGGCCTATATGAATCGGAGTATTGATTGACGTGAGCATCATTTGCTGTATGTAAGATGGATCTTGACCTTTCATCCAAGCATTGAAGCCTTCAATCTCAGAGAGTCCTTCCTGATCTCGAACGGATCCGTTGAAAATCACGCCTCGCTTAGATTTGGCATAGATAGCGTTTCCTAGATTGTCTCCAATCAGTGTTCCATCCACAATTTTACCATAGCCATCTGCTACGTACACATCCCCATTGGTGAGAATATCAATTGGCCAGGAGTTCGTACCTCCTTTAGGAGATCTCCCCTCTTTTTCTACACCTTGATCTTTGACCTGCTTCTCCAAGTCCGGTCTCAGCGGCATGTATTGAGCAGTAACCACACGGCCAGTCATAGCCTCGTTAGGCAGCATAATTTGCCAGTCGCCTTCGTATTGGTTTTGATAGCCTTTGTTACGCAATACGCCCCAGGCCTCTTCAATAGAAATATTCTTCAGTCGTTCTAAAATGGAGTCTGAAACTTTAGGCCTTCCATCAGGGAATCGCTCTCCTTTCCATTCTGAAGTGAGTGCTTTGATATATTCAGAAGAAGCTCCGACGTTCTGAGCATTTACTTCGGCTTTGGGCAATAGTAATAGCGCGGAAAAAGCAAGTATCCAAAGTGAGGCCTTTATGCCTATAATGGGTGAGATAATAGAGTTCATTAGTATTATGGGTTTAATGTTTTATGATCATTTATCGATTCAATATTTCAAACCAATCGTTGGTTACTCAAAAAATGGAATTCCTGGGACAGCATACTTTTTCATTCCTTCCTCATTGATTTCCACACCAATTCCAGGTTTTTCTGAAAGAGTGATGAAGCTGTTTTCAGTCTTTGGTCCATCATAAGTCACAATATCCTTCCAGAGGTCATCTTTGTCCATATAAATCTGCCATTCCATAATCTGAAAATTGGGCACTGAAGCACATACATGACAGCTCGCCATAGCTCCCAGAAAAGAGGCGACCATATGTGGGGAAAAAGGCACATAATACAGATTTGCCAAGTTGGCAATACGCTGACCTTCACCTAGCCCACCTGCTTTTTGGAGATCTGGCATTATGATGTTTAAAGCTCCATCAGACAATAATTTGGCAAATCCATATGCGAGGTAGATATTTTCTCCTGCGCAAATCGGAGTGCTTGTCTCCTGAGTGATATGCTTATAAACCTCAGGATTGTCAGCAGGAACAGGCTCTTCCAGCCACATGAGGTTAAGCGGCTCATACATTTTGGCCATTTTCATACCTGTGATTGCGTCGTACCGACCATGCATATCCACACAGACATCGATATTTGGCCCCACGGTTTCTCTCACTGCCGCAATGGCATTGTACATTCTATCAATCTCAGCAGGACTTGCAGTCCAGTTGAAGCGATCATACTTATTAGGATCTCTACCGTCATCCACGTCGAATTTCACTGCATTGTAGCCGCGGGAAACAGCATCTTTTGCCGCAGCTGCATAATCGTCAGGCGTTGGGTTAGTAGAAGTATAAAGTGCTGTATCGCAATAAACGCGGATTTTATCCCGGTATTTTCCACCTAACAACTGATAAACTGGTACTCCAAAAACTTTCCCGGTAATATCCCAAAGTGCTGTTTCAATCGCTGTCAATACAGCCACAAAAACTCCAGACTGAGCACCACCAAAAAATGCTCCTTTGCGGATTTGCTCAGCCAGTCGATTTGGATTGAGAGGACTTTGGCCTCTGATCTGCTCACCCAATTTTTTAACTAAAAAATAGGAACCTTGTATTGCGTCCACTGCTTCTCCACAGCCCCAGACGTCCTGATTCGTATATATTTTCACATATACGGCTCCTCTCACAAAACCGCATTTCACATCAGTGATTTTGAGATCGGTAGGGTTAGAATATGGATTTTGATTAAGTACCGCAGCGTTTAATCCTTGTCCAAAAGTAGCAAGTAAACCGGCTCCAGTTAAGCCTACTGCTGCTCCTTTCTGAAGAAAGGATCTTCTTGAATTCTTGGTTTTCATAGGTTTTTAAGGGTTGTAGTTAGGGTTACCAAGTTCTGTTTTTCAGAATTTCTTGAATTTGCTCTTTTGCTATAGGAAGCTCGTCTATATGAGCAGTGAGCCATTGAGAAAAATCCTTTTCTATCTCATCAGACCATCTCGTATCAATTTGGCCAGCCGTATAGGTTCCTTCTCTTAATCGCTGATGCCCAAACATGTCTCTGAGACGAACGACCTCAGAAGTCGTTACCACTTTTTCCGCCAAATGAGCTGGAATAAAAGACACTGCTCCATCCCTCCCTAGCACCACATCTCCAGCCATCACAGTAACTTGATGGATTCTGGTAGGCTTGTTTATCCCAATCAGCATCGTATTTAGATCACCTTGCTGATTGTGGTGAGAAGGGTGATAACTCGAAACAAACGAAGTGAATGAGCCTATTTCCTTTAGCCCAACAATATCTCGCACAGCGCCATCATACACGATCCCATTTCCGGATTTTGCATATATAGCGTTGCCTACATTGTCTCCTATGGTGGGTCCTCCATTGTGAAGACTAAACTGGTCTACCACATAGACATCGCCCTGTTGGAGAATATCCACTGGCCAAGAGTTCTGGCCTCTTTTCCCTTCTTTCTTTCCCCGCTCATCAATCGCATCATGGATATCGGGTCTACCTGGCATAAAAGTCGCAGTCACTGCTCTTCCTATCAAAATGCTGTCTGAATTGATCATCAAGCCCCAGCCGTCAGCATATTGATATTTATAGCCTGCATTTTTCATAACAGCCCAAGCTTCGTCGTGAGTCACCTCTTTCATTCGACGAAGAATATCATCAGAAACTTTTGGCCGACCATCTTCAAAGCGCTCTCCTTCCCACGCCTGGGTGAGAAAGAGCATTTCTTCTTTTGAAATCTGCTGAGCGAAAGATTCTATCCCAAAAAAGAATAAAAACAATAGAGTTATATAGGTTTTGTTCATTTTTCAATATAAGTAAAATTAAAAAAACCGAGGCTGAATTTTCCAGACTCGGTCATATTTCTATTTTTCACACCACGCTTTAGGAGCCAGATTGTCTGCCCCTTGAGCTAAAATAGCTGCTTGAACATTTTCAGAGTTCACTGAAATCTCAGAGTTTGGATAAGTCAAACGATTAATGAATTCAACTTCTTTGTCTAGCCTCAGCCAATAGTAAGGTTGTTTTGAGAAGCTATCACCAGAAAGTTTGGGGCTGTATTTTTAGTAAGTCTTCTTCTGTCAGCTTGTGCAAATTCATAAAAAATTGATAATCATGCATCTGAAGCTGCTTTTACAGCTCCTGCATTATCGTTGCCCATAGGCATTCCCTTATTTACACTGGCATCATATGTCCCGCTGGTAGCTGTTTGCTCAGGACCGGATTTGGCCCCGACATAAGTGACAGCTATTGCGGACAGGCGGGGATCGTTTTTGCTTCGCAAATAATCTACAAATGGCTTAGTCAAATAGAAATTTGAAGCTTCAGTAGAGTTCAACAAGTTCCCAATCGTGTTGGTGTAATTAGGGTCATGAGCGATTTTAGCATTTTCAGAATTTGACAAAATCACGCCACCTTGAAATGCTGCCTGAACTACTTGTTGAGCTTTTGATGCATTCACCTGACTCAATCCAATTCCTGCTCTTAGCAGCAAGGAGTACCCGAAACTTTTCCATTTATTTAAATCTCCGGCATACAAAATATCGGCAGTTTCCACTTTCCTTGAGAGATTCAACGCAGATGTAGCCTCAGTTAATTCCTTGATGATATCTGTATAAATAGCTTTCTGAGAATCATAGACTGGAAAATATACCTACTGGGAATAGCCAACTCCACCTTCAAAATAAGGAATACTTCCATAGTCATCCGTCAAAACAATAAAGGCAAAAGCAAAAAGAAGGATCACAAAAAGTGAGAAAATCGATTTCATAGGCTGTGGGTTTAGCCCATTAATTTATCTAGAAATCAGTCGCATACTCAAGATCCGAACTTCAGTGATTGGCCGATCTGGCTTTTTTGTTTCCACCGCAGCAATTGCATCCACCACTTCCAAACCAGAAATCACCTCGCCATAAATCGTATAGTTCTGATCCAAGTGAGGCGTTCCTCCAATTTGCTTATAGACTTGTCGATGCGATTCTGGAATCACATATCCTTCAAAATCTGAGTAATTCTCCACGATCAGATTTAGACTGTCATTAAGGATTTTTACTCGGAGAGTATCCTTGATCGTTCTTGCTTTTTCAAGTGAATCTAAAAGTGGCTTAATATTCGAATCATTCACGGCATAATGTCGAGCGAGCATTTTATTTATTCGCCCCTGATTATGATCCAGCGAGCTATCGGTATGGATGATTCCCTGCACAATGTAAAATTGAGTGCTACTCGATGCTCGGGCAGCATTTCCAGTACGAGCTGCCGCCAAAACTCCTTTCTTGTGAAAAAGATTCGAACGAATTTCTGCCGGAATTTGGTAATTCAAATCGGATCCTCCGAGGGCAACAGTGTCACTTGCATTCTTGCTTTTGGTGTCTCCGGCTTGAATCATAAAACCTTTGATCACCCGATGGAAAAGTAGGCTATCATAAATGCCCTGATCTACCAACTTGATGAAATTATCACGGTGAAGTGGTGTCTCATCGTAAAGACGAATGACAATCTTTCCATAGTTGGTAGTTAATTCTACTTCCGTCGGAGGTTTAGAAATTGCCCCAAAAGTCAGGGTCAATAGCGCTAAATATAAAATGGCCGCAAATTTCATAAGCCTTATAATTTCGGCGCTCTTCTATGCTTCGTCCCCTGCTCGTAACTATACGTCAGCTTGATCAAAGTGGGTTCCCCATACATTCTCCCCAGAAACTGAAGCCCCGCAGGCAAGTTGCCAGAACTGAAACCCATCGGGACAGTAAAGGCAGGCTGACCTGTGGCTGGCGCAATGATCTGCGAATTGTCTCCTAGATATTGCTCCTCGAATTTATCAATCAACGCTGGGCGATTATTCCAAGAAGGATAGACCAAGACATCTAACTGGAGTGAGTCCATGGTTTTTTCTATCGCTTGGCGGTAAGCTACTCTTCGCTCATCTTCATAGGCATTGCCACAGGGGATTTCAGGATTACCTCTTCTTTGGGTATTTCCGGCCATAGACGCTATGCGGTTGCGAGTATAGTCTGACTTCGTCCCAACTCGGATTACATCATCATAGCTGCTCATGGTATCTCGTTTTACATAAGTCTGGAGGAAATCTTCCAAATCAGTTCGAAAAGTAGGACACCATTGATCTTGTCTCAATTCCTCAAAATTCGGAATGGCAACAGAATCCACAAGGACAGCTCCAAGGGACTCCATGTCTTTCAAAGCTTGATTAAATAGAGCAGAAATCTCGGGATCAGGATTTTTTTCACTCAGCGTGCGGAATACTCCGATTCGAGCTCCTTTCAGTCCATCTTTATCCAAATACTGTAAATAATTTTTTTCTGCTTTTCCTTCTGAATAGGCAGTTAAAGGGTCTTTTGGATCGATTCCAACCATGACCTGAAGGACACGGGTTGCATCTTCAACACTTTTGACCATTGGTCCGACTACGTCATTTCGGAGGTAAAGTGGTACGATTCCCTCACGGCTTACTAGGCCAAGCGTACTTCGGAAACCCACTAAAGCATTATGAGAAGAAGGTCCTCGGATGGAATTTCCCGTATCAGTTCCAAGTCCTATGGTTCCAAGATTTGCTGCAACCGCAGCACCTGTACCTCCACTTGATCCTGCAGGAACATAGTCCAAATTGTAAGGATTTCGGGTAATACCAGCCGTAGAGCTTTCGGAGTGCATCGCTGAAAAAGCCCATTCGGCCATATTGGATTTGGCAAGGATAATTGCTCCAGCATCCTCTAATTTCTGTATGATAAATGCGTCCGTTTCAGGGTAGAAATCAGCCAAGGCCAATGCCCCTGCAGTAGTCGGCATGCCAATCGTATTGATATTGTCTTTGACGATCATAGGAATTCCGTGAAGTGGACGGAGAATTCCAGTTTTCTTGTATTCGTCATCAAGGGCTTTAGCTATTTCCAGAGCCTTGGGATTGATGGTTGTTAGCGCATTAATTTTTGGATTGACCGAATCGATACGAGCAAGGTAAGCTTCCACTAATTCGACAGCGGTCAATTCCCCAGAAGCATATTTCTCATGAATAGTTGAAATAGAAAGCTCCTCCAGGTCAAGGGTTATTTTTTTCTTTTCTGGCAAACAAGCCGAAAAAAGAATGAGCAGAAGGAAAACAAAAAGCGAAGTTGATTTTTTCATAGCAGTGTGGGAAATTAAATCTTTTCAAATTTTTCAACGGTTCGCTCGGAGATTACATCTCCGGTATGCTTGGTACTTTGAGGCTCGAAAAGTAGGAGCCAAACTTCCTCCTCGGCGATTGGGTAATGCTCTACTCCTCTGGGAATAATCAGCATTTCCCCTTCATTTAGAGTCACACTTCGATCGCGAAACTCAATTCGGAGGGTTCCTTTAAAAATAAAGAAAAGCTCATCTTCACCTTTATGGTCATGCCAGACAAACTCTCCTTTTACTTTAGCTAGTTTGACATCTTGGCCATTGAGTTCACCGATGATCTTTGGAGACCAATGTTCTTTGATTAAATCAAATTTTTCGTTGAGGTTGACTTTATTCATCGTTCAATTTAATACATGGTATTGGGATTTGCAGAAGATTTTGGAATCTGTTGAATCGCATCCCAATGTTCCACGATTTTTACATTTTTATCGAAGCGGAAAAAATCCATGGTGACATATTGATCATTTCCAGGCCAAGTTTGATGCGTATGCAAAGCGACCAAATCACCTTCAGCAATCGCTCGGACAAATTCAATGCTTTTTTCAGGATATTCGACCTGCATTCGTTCGAAATAATCGATGAATCCTGCCGTTCCATTTGCTACTGCAGGATTATGCTGAATATAGTCGGCACCTATGTATCGTTCGACTGCTTCTTTTGGATGACCTGCATAGGCCATGCGGTAAAAGGAAATAGCTGACTCTTTATTTTTTTCTGCATTCATTTTTTTGATTTTCAGACTTATGTAATCGAAATTACTTCATTTTTATCCATTCCAATACCTGTTCCTTCGGTAAAGCTTCCACTCGATTCCCCTCTCTTCCCTCCATCGTTTCGGCAGCAAACAGCGAGTTGATGATTGCCTCTTCCGTTGCCTCGATTACCGCCAAAAATAAGGAGGTCATGTCATCATTTCGGAGACTTTCTGTCTTTTCCAAGATCCCGTTTTTGGCAGAATAGGCGATTCGTAACCCCTCCGCAGTACTGAAGGCAATCACATAATCACCCGAACCATTAGAGGCGATTCCGCCTGTTTTAGCCAAGCCCATCATGGCTCGTTGGGCCATTCGCTCCAGATTCCGATCTAGAACAGGTGCATCTGTAGCAATCACGATCATGCAACTCCCGTCTGATTTCTCCAATGCATCTTTGAAAGGATACTTCCCCAGCTTTTGCCCTACTGGTACTCCTGCAATTTGCAGATTTCCTCCAAAATTGGTCTGGACCAAAACTCCAACAGTGTAGCCTCCGAGACTTTCGGGTAGCTTTCTCGAAGCAGTGCCTATACCACCTTTCCAGCCAAAACAAACTGTGCCGGTACCCGCTCCGACATTTCCCTCTTCGACTACTCCCGATTTTGCAGATTCGATGGTAGAGATCACCTCTTGTGGAGAAATATGCATTCCACGGATATCATTCAGGTACCCATCATTGGTCTCCCCAACAATTGCATTAACAGATTGAATGCTTTCATTTCCTGGCTGTGCCAAAGAATAACGAGCCACTCCTTCTATTCCAGCTGCCACACTCAGTGTATTGGTTAGAATAATAGGACTTTCTAGATTTCCCAGCTCTTGGACTTGAGTCACCCCAGCCAATTTCCCAAAACCATTTCCTATAAAGATCGCGGCAGGTACTTTTTGCTGGAAAAGATTGCCTCCGTGGGCTAGAATAGCAGTGATTCCAGTACGGATATTATCTCCTTCAATTTTTGTGAGATGCCCCACCTGAACTCCAGCTACATCGGTAATCGAATTCAATTTTCCCGTCGGAAGAATGCCAAATGGAATACCCCGCTCACGGGGTCGATTTTGTGAAAATGCAGCAGTCATAAAGCTTAGAATAAGAATTAGGGTCAAAAAAGGAGTTTTCATTAGATAATTTTTAAAATCAAGTTAAGTTATAGTCTTATCTGGAAACTGAAATACTAATTATTGTTGGCAACATTTTTACCTAATTTTTAAATTTTCTTTATCTTCATAATTCATTTAGGAAAAATCTCATTTCATGCTTAAAAAAGAACGGTACGAAGAATTTATTAAACATTTTTCGGAAAATCAACCTATTGCTGAGACCGAACTTCAGTATGAAAGTCCATTTCAACTCCTGGTGGCTGTGGTTTTGTCAGCTCAATGTACGGATAAGCGGATTAATCAGGTGACACCCGCATTATTTCGAGATTTTCCCACTCCTTCGCATTTCGCCGCATCTCATTTTGACGAGCTATTTCCCTATATCAGATCTGTCTCTTACCCAAATAATAAAACCAAGCACCTGCTTGGCCTTGGAAAAATGCTCCTCGAAGATTTCGGAGGTGAGGTCCCTTCGACAGTAGCTGAACTAATCAAACTTCCGGGTGTAGGTCGAAAAACGGCAAACGTGATCACATCTGTGGTATGGAACCAACCGAATATGGCCGTAGATACTCACGTATTTCGGGTATCAAGAAGGCTTGGATTGGTAACTCAAACTGCAAATACCCCGCTGGAGGTAGAGAAACAACTCATTCGTCATATCCCAAAACAGTATGTCCACATAGCCCATCATTGGCTAATCCTTCACGGACGTTATGTTTGCTTAGCCAGAACACCGAAATGTGAATCCTGCACGATCACACAGTTCTGCAGATATTTTGAAAAAAAGAATCTACCCAACCCGAACCCAGCTAAGTAGCCATGTGCGGAATTCATCTGATTTGGGGCAAAGGCGCCAATAAAATTACGATTGGAAACCTAATGGCCCCCGCTGCACATCGCGGACCAGACCAAGAAGCAGCTTTCAGTCCTTGGCCGGGAATCTGGGTTGGGGTAAACCGATTGAAAATAATAGATCCCGGTGTGGATGCGGATCAACCTTTCTGGTCACCTGATGGCGATTATTTTTTGATTTGGAATGGAGAGATCTATAATTACAAGGACCTCGGAAAGCAACTCCAAAAAATGGGTGTAAACCTGAATACTAATTCAGATACAGAAGTGTTAATGCATTGGCTTCGCCTCTTTGGAATTAAAGGATTGGAAAAAATTGAGGGGATGTTCAGTCTTATTCTTGGGAGCACCATTGAAAAATCTATTCTAGTCGCTCGAGATAAAACAGGCGAAAAGCCCCTCTTCTATGCACAAGATCCCGATCGTTTGATCATCTCTTCTGATACTCGAGGAATCAGAGAATTGAAACCTTCGACATTGGATTCTGAGCAATTAAGTCATTATTTCTACTTGAGAGCACCTTTGCCAGGCAAAACCTTTTTCAGAGGGATTCGAGAATGGAAGCCAGATCGATCGAGTACAATTTATCAGCATTCAACCTTTCGCTGGAATTCTATCGGGAATCCCCAAGAAAATAAAGTGACGCCAAATGCGGAAGAATTCAAAACCCGACTAGAATCAGCAGTCCGAAATCTGTTTCATGCCGACGTTCCTTTGGGACTTCAGCTCAGCGGCGGAGCCGATAGTTCTTTGCTATATGCAATTTGGTACAAGCAATCAGCTTCTAAACTTCCAGTATATACTATCGGACTAGAGGATCGCTACCAAAAAAAATATTCGGATAGTAGATCTGCCAAAAAATTTTTAAAGCAGTTTCCGGCAGATCATCATCTAATTAACATTGATCAGGAGAAGTTTTTGGCCAATTGGGAGGAGTACCTAGCTAGCGTGGATTTGCCCGTTGGTGATTCTGCAGGATTCTTGACTTGGATGATCGGCAAAGAAGCAAAAAAAGAGGTGAAAGTTTTAATCTCTGGTGCAGGAGCAGATGAGCTTTGGGGAGGCTACCAGCGACATGCCGCTTTTGATTTTTACCTGAAAAGAAAAGGATCGCTACTCCTAATAAACACTTTGGCAAAGAAACTTCCCCTAGGCAGGCAATGGATGAAATTTTTCAGCGCTATTCATCCAGATTCTCGAAGGACATTCATTAATTTTTCTTCATTGTTGCCCGTGCCGAAAGATCTTTTTGGTGATTATGAGCGACTGTTTCCAGAAAAGGAGTTCTCCTATAAAAATGCCCTAGAATTTGACCGCCGAAATTATTTAGTCCAAGATGTGCTTCGGATTCAAGACAATGCACTTATGGCTCACGGAATCGAAGGTAGATCACCTTATTTGGATGCTGGAATGATTAGCCTTTGGAATCAAGTTTCAAACGAGGAAGACCTGAAAGGTAAAGTCTGGATCAAAAGCTGCTTGGAAGACTTGGACTTAGGTTGGGTCGCTAAGCGCAAAAAATTTGGATTTGGGCTGCCGCTGGAAGAGTGGTTTTCGATTGATGGTCCGGTTTCAAAAAGGGTCTTTGCTACGCTGAAGAATTTTGAGAAGACCCATGGTGAATTGATGCCTGTGGAGATGCGAGGAGTATTAAAAAATCCTGAACAAGCCGCCAAACATCATTTTTTAATCCTCTATAATTTGTTCCTTTTGGCAGATTGGGCCAAATTGAATAAGCTATGAGGATCATTTATATTCACCAATACTTCAAAACCCCAGAAGAAGGCGGAGCAATTCGCTCCTATCATCTTGCCAAAGGGCTTGTTCAGGCAGGACATAACGTAGAACTGATCACAACTGGGAATAATCCCACCTATGATCAGCGCTGGATAGAGGGAATCAAGGTGCATTACTTGCCAGTAGAATATGATCAGAAATTTAGCTATTTGAAGCGAATTTGGGCCTTTTTAGATTTTGTGAAAAAGAGTAAGCTTTTACTAAAAAAACTCAAACGTGCAGACTTATTGTATATCAGTTCCACCCCCTTGACGACTGGATTAATTGGTCTTTGGGCAAAGAAGAAACTGGCGATTCCTTATGTTTTTGAAGTTCGTGACCTTTGGCCAAGGGCTCCCATAGAAGTTGGGGCGATTCGAAACCCACTAGTGATCAGCTACCTTCAAAAGCTAGAAGCAAGAATCTATCAAAATGCACTATCCCTTGTGGCTTTGTCCCCTGGGATAGCCAACCATCTTCGAACCATCAGCCCGCAAAGTACGCTTCATCTCATCCCAAATTTCTCAGATTTGGAGCAATTCCAACCCATTCCAAAATCTGATTCGATCCTTAAAAAGTATGGGCTAGAAGAGCGCTTCACGATCGCCTATACAGGGGCATTGGGGAAAGTGAATGCCGTAGAAGAATTGATAGATTTGGCAGAATTAGCCTTTCAGCGAAAGAAAAACTGGCAATTTCTCATCATGGGAGCAGGAAGTCATCGAGAATATTTGGAGCAAATCGCTCAGGAAAAAGGGCTTGAAAACGTCATTTTCATTCCTTTTGGAAATAAGGCTAGTGTGAATGAGGTACTGTCTTTGGCAGATTTTGCTTGGATCTCCTTCGCTCCTCTTCCGGTATTGAAGACCAATAGCCCAAATAAATTCTTTGATGCAATTGCTGCCGGAAAGCCAGTAATCATTAACCATAAAGGTTGGGTTTATGACTTAATGAAAGCCAATCATTTGGGGATATCCTGCCTGCCTAGCAAGCTTGATAAGGCTTTTGCACAACTTGAAGAACTCGCTGATAGCCCAGAAAAAATTCAGGAAATGGGTAGAAATAGTCGCAAACTGGCTAAAAGTTATTTTTCAAAAGAATTAGCTGTCTCCAGATTAGTCCATGTCCTTGATCCAGGTGCCAGCCCTAGCGCGCAGGGGGACGAGGTCGATATCCTGACTGCCTAAAAATCTTCTCGGCATCAGCCTCCGCCATCAGGTCGGGCAGTGAGATCTCGTTATTCACCACATAATCTTCTACGATATTCCAGCCTAACCATCGCCCCAATCTTCCAGGAGCTTTGGTGCTGATCGCATCCGTAAAGGGAGCTTCGCCTACATATTTTCGGAGCTCAAAGGGATTTGTCTCATAGAGCAATTCATTTTCCACAAAATGCGCCCAGATGTATTCTTCATTGTCAAAGGACTCGGCGATCTCTTCAGGAGTGTAACCGATGATATATTGATCTGAGGTGCATGGCAAAATCGCCTTTGTAAAATGGTAGGATTTACCATAATAAATCATTTCCGCTAGCAAGGTGTTATCTCCCGGATCAGTAGCATTAAATCGAGAGGAAATGACCGTCACCAGCATAGGTACGATGTAAGGGGCTTCATATCGCTCAGCCAAGTAGCGTGGTTGGTCTGGCTGAAAAGTATGAGTTGCCGGTAGAAAGTAATCCAAGCCGATCACAATTAGCTCTTCCGTAACAATCAAATCTGAATTAAAGCCCGAAACAAAGGTGTATACTTTCGGAATCTGAAATTCCGGGAAATTGTATTTGATGGCTTTAAAAGCATTTTCAAGGTCTTTCTCGATTTTACTAAAGTCCTGAAATTCCAATTTGACCGAATCATACAAGGTTCGCATTGTGGAATCTTGGTGGATGTTAAAAAGTTCTGAGATCAGCGAATCCTGATTGGGATAGAGGTCCAATTGCAAGTATTCTTTGACAAACTCGGGATGCTTCTCCATCAAGAATTTGTAATCGGCTGCTGTCTTCGCCCCAAAAAACTCATCTTCCAAACGTGTGATTTGAAGAGTTATATCCTGGTTCAAAATGGCTTCATCCAATTCACAGGTCTCTTCTTTTTTGCCGCAGGCGAAAGCAATTAGTAAAATCAGGGAAAAAAATATGGCCTTGGAAATTCTCATGGAATGTTTTTTTGTAAAAATAAGGAATGCTTTCCATCTCTGGCGGTGTCAGGGTCTTTTCTCTCGCAGCGACGCAGCGTAAAAGGCAATTCGAAATGGTATTTTTAATGCTTACCGCTCGACTATTCCCGCTCTTACCGGATTCTCGTGAATGTACTTCATTCGACTTTTGATCATCTCAGGTCTATATAATTCTATCTCATGATCTTAATGAGTCCAGAATTGTACATTCGAAATTCGCTTATTGAATTCAACATGGTATTCAAAGATCATTTCCAACCATTTTCTTCGACTTTCCTGCAGATTTTCAAGAATCATTTTTACTAATTTCTTGCTGGTAAACTTTTTAAAATCGCGCACCCAATCTGAAAGCTTTCCATCCTTCTGCTGAACTTCCAGATGAATGTGATTACTCATGATCACATAGCCAAAAAGATACAAGCCTCCCTCTGTTCTAGAATAGAATACTCAGAATAGAAGATTTAAAATCTTTAGATCTGGCTTCAAGATTATAAATCTCGAAGAACTGACTATTTTTTGAATCAGAAAGTTCGAATCAGCGAATCCCAATCGGATTTTGTAAAGCTTTGACTTGTCAACAAAATGGCCCATTCTATTCAAGACCTCCTCATTATCTAAAACAAAGGTAAATGCTACCAAATTTGCTTCAAGTATTCAAACTTTATTCGATTTGTTCGTTTACCCATCCATCACCATCATGATAAACACGAATGGCTTTACTGACAAAAAACCCCATCTTTTTATTGATTTCTAATGAATCTAAATAGAATCTTTTTTCTAAAATGGTCTCATGAAATCTGTCTTCAAGAACTGCTTTATTTCTTAGCGCAAGGATGATATAGACATCTTGATAAGATTTATCTTCTATCTCCTGATAAATAGCCTCCCTACAGGGCAAACAACTATAATCGGATACAATGATGTAGCGCTGAGAAATCAAGGGGGGTTTCTTGAGTATTGACTCCAAATAAACTAGCGTAATGTCGTCTTCTGATGATCTTTCACTGCATGACACTGCCAAAAACCCCTGTAAAATAAGTAAAAACACAATCTTTTTCATTCTACCAAAAATGTCTTAAAGTACAACTTATCCTCATTTTCGAGGTCCACATACGTAATGTTAAAACCCTTCTCATTCACAAAACACCTGTCCAGGTAAACACCCTTTTCTGATTTTTTCAGACGCATCTCTGCCACCTTTCGATAATCTTGCTTTGTGTCAAAAGCCATCACTACCATATTTCTCGCTCTTTCGAGAGGGTCTCGAAGCATGTCCTTGTTGTAGTTCACATTGGGCTCTTCCATGATCCTGTAGATCAGTTTCCTGTAAGGATCCCAGTGGATAGATCCGAATAAATCATTATCCTGCCAATGGGA
>JBLGAM010000051.1:0-22382 GCA_047612305.1 Planctomycetota bacterium
GGATTTTGCTTCAACTTAATTTGGATCTATCCGATGAACTCCGAGAGCGAATCAAAAAGCTAAAAGCAAATACCTTTCAAGATGGGGTCATCAAAAATATGATAGAAGGCATCAATAACTCCAAAAATCAACCTTTTGAAAAGGTGCTTTTTGGAATTGGAGTTAGAAATATTGGCGAAAATACTGCGCAGCTTCTTGCGAGGCATTTTGGAACTATTGAAAAGCTTGCCGCTGCTACTTCAGAAGAATTACTCGAAATCAATGGAATCGGCGAAACTTTAGTAACGAGCATTCATGATTTTTTTGGGCATGAAGCCAATCAAAAACTTATTGACAGATTAGAAGCTCATGGCTTAAATCTAAAGGTGGACGAATCCAAACAACAAGTTTTAGGAAGTGCACTTGCAGGAAAAAGGGTATTAGCGAGTGGAAAACTGATCAATTTCAAGCGGGACGAGATTGTGGATTTTGTGCAATCTCATGGCGGTCAATACATCAGTACCGTTTCCAAAAATCTTGATTTTATTATCGAAGGTGAAGGAATGGGACCAAGCAAAAAAGATAAAGCGATAAAACTCGGCGTTCCGATGATTTCTGAAGAGGAATTTTTGAGGATGGTTACTGACGTGTAAGAGTGGATAATTATTCGCCCTTAAATTTGTGATCCACCGCCAATACTTTGACTATGTTTCCCCAATAGGCAAACCTTAGATCTCCACTCCCACCATTTTTCTGATGATTGGGTGGGCTTTATGATTCAGTCATGTATCTTTGAGACTGCTAACTTATCCTAATATGAATCAATTTAAAGGCACAGGCGTGGCATTAGTCACTCCTTTTCATGAAGATTACTCCCTCGATCTTGATGGACTCAAACGCCTAATTGATCACGTGATTTCAGGAGGAGTAGATTACTTGGTAGTCCTCGGGACCACCGGCGAGACAGCAACTTTGACTAGTTCCGAGAAAAAAATGGCCCTAGAATCCTGTATTCGATATTCATCAGGTAGAGTCCCTATCATGCTAGGGGTTGGAGGTAACAATACTCAGGCTGTCATTGAAGAAATTCAATCCGCAGATTTTACTGGTATTTCAGCCATTCTTTCCGTAAGCCCCTATTACAATAAGCCTTCACAAGCTGGAATCATCGCACATTATCAGGCCATAGCCGACATCGCTCCAGTTCCAATAATGCTCTATAATATTCCGGGACGGACCATGTCTAATATGACCGCTGCGACAACTTTAACCCTAGCGCAGCATCAAAACATTTTTGGAATGAAGGAAGCGAGTGGTAATCTGGAGCAATGCATGCGCATCTCAGCAGGAATGCCGAAAGATTTTCTATTGGTTTCTGGAGATGATCTAATGACCAAGGCCATGAAAAGTATCGGAGGCTCAGGCATTATTTCTGTCTTGGCAAACGCCCTTCCTGCGACTTTCCAGAAAATTAGCCATGGTACAGATCAAGAGCAGTTGGAAGCGACTTTTTCACTTTTAGAACTCAGTGAATTGATGTATTTAGAAGGAAATCCGGTTGGCGTCAAAAATCTTCTGAAGCATATCGGGATCTGCGGAGACCAAGTCCGTCTCCCTATGATCAAAGCCACAAAAGGTCTGAATAATCAAATTAAAGCTTCATTTGATCAAATTTAAGCAGTATGAATCCTAAATCCATTGTAGAACTGAATCGGATTATTCAAGATACACTTGAAGCTAATCTTGAACCAGTTTATTGGGTAATTGGAGAACTTTCAGATTTCAGACTGGCTCCTCAGGGACATGCTTATTTTGAATTAGTAGAAAAACAAGGCAATCAAGTCTTAGGTAAAATCAAAGCTAATCTTTGGCAATTCACCTACCGTACGGTCGCTGCACGATTTGAATCAGTAACCGGGAGCGGACTTAAAAATGGAATGAAAGTGCTTGCTCAGGTAGTAGTGAATTTCCATCCACTATATGGCTTAAGTGTTAATGTCAAAGATATTGACCCTTCATTTTCGTTGGGTGAGCGAGCGAGACTACGGCAGGAAACCTTGGAGAAATTAACCCAAGACGGCCTCTTGCGACTAAATGCAAGACATACACTCCCCACAGTAATCCAAAAAATAGCAATCATCAGCAGTCCAAGTGCAGCCGGATATGGAGATTTCGTTAATCAAATCGAGTCAAATTCTGAGAGCTATAAAATCTACCACAAACTTTATCCCAGCACCATGCAGGGCAATGACGCTGTTTCTAGCATTATAGCTAGTTTGATTCGGATTTTTGAAGAGTTGGAAAAAACCAAACCCGATGTGGTCATCATTATCAGAGGAGGTGGCGCACAACTTGACTTAGATTGCTTTGATGATATCCGTTTGGCAATCGCAATCGCAAAATTTCCGCTTCCTGTAATCACAGGAATTGGACATGAACGAGATGAAACTATCGCTGATCTAATCGCTCATACCCGCTGCAAGACTCCAACTGCAGTTGCTGAATTTATTTTAGCCAGTTTCCGGGAATTTGAGGAAAACTTAAAACTGTCTTTAACTCGATTGGATAGATCTACTCGACTTCAATTAAAAAATGCTGAATCACGAATCAATCAAGTTGGCTTGCAAATCAAATCAAGCACTACAAATAGCCTGAAGCTTGCTCAAGAACAAGTGCGAACGCGATCTACTCAAATTCATTTTGCGGGAAAAAATCTCGTACGAGTGCAACAAACTTCTTTGGACAATAGCGAAAAATCAATTCTGAAAGCAATGAATCAACTGATTCGTAGTCAAGAGCAACTCCTAAACTCTAAATTGAGTTTACTAAATCAATTGGACCCTATCGCAACTCTAAATCGTGGATATAGCAGAACTGAGCTAAATGGAATACCCCTTGGGTTAAGTTCTCCACAGATTGGACAGGAAATAGTCACTCATACCAACAACCAAAAAATAGCAAGTACCATCACTAAAATCGAGGAAAAATGACTAAACTAACTTATACCGAAGCAATGAATCGACTGGAGTTGATTCTTAGTGAATTAGAAGAAGGAAAGAAAAGCGTGGATGAGCTCTCAGCACTCGTAAAAGAAGCTGCCGAGTTAGTGAAATCTTGCCGAAAGAAGCTAAAAAGCACTGAAGATGAGATTTCGAAAGCTTTTGAAGACTCCTAAAAATTAGTAAGCCCTACTAAGAAAAAGCTTTTCAAGTTCTAATTAAGACCAAGCTTAGCCGGTTGGCATATTTGTTGTCAATTTCTAAAATCCAACATACTAGATACGTTTTCTTCAGGTAATTCAAATATGTCTAGAATAATACTAATATTCTTATTTTTCATGATCATTACCGGCACATTGTCTGGTCAGAGTTTTTATCAGGAACGGGTGTCAAGAAACCATATTCTGACTTTCGGAGTAGGCCCTTCTTTCGCTTACCTGGATAATGGTGGACAATATCGCACATGGAATTTTGAAATTAAACCTTCAATTTCCGCCGCATATACTAAAAAATTAAATGCAAGATTTGACCTTCGAGGAACAGCTGGTGTCCAGATGATTTCAAATGGAGGCAACCCCAGTAAAGAAATCCAAAATAAATGGACTGAAAATGAGTCTGCTTTTACTGCAAATGGATCGATGATTTATTTTGATGTAATGCCAAGCATGAACCTAATTGCATTCGCCAATCATATGAACCGAAGCAAAATTAACCTTTATGGGGGTTTGGGTCTTGGTATGATGGTTATAAAGACAAAGCAATCCAAAAGCTTCAATGTAGATGAAAAGCCTACTAACCAAAGTATCGCATCTACTTATATTCCATTGCGAGCAGGTCTGAGTTTTACATTGGGTCCTTATTCAGATATTGCCGGTGAAGGAACTATGTTTTTTACTTTCACTGATAATCTCGAAGGAAATGTAGGTTTCAATAAATATGGAGATCATTTAGCTCAAGCTCAAATCGTCTATCGCAGGTATTTTATCCCAAGACTCAAAAAAGATTAAAATACTGGTCAACATATAATTTTAAAAGAGAAAGGTCAGCAGTTGCTGACCTTTCTCTTTTTTTCAAACTGTTACTTCCAAAAATTTTCGAGGTAAGCTGATTAAAATATTCTGATAAATCCCCGGAATTCGAATCATAAAATAGTCCTTATTCCCTCGCTCTATCACTTCTCCGATCATATGTTGAAGTGGCCCGCCAATTACTTTTACTTTTTCTCCAGGCTCAATGTTTGATCCATCAGTTTCGATTGCTACGCCAGTTTCCACGATACGCTTAATCATGTCCAAAACCTCTTCTCTAACCGTAGCATGATCACCTGAGAAATGCACAAACTTTACTGCACCAGGGACCTGCAGGCATTCCCAAAGTTGATCTCTTCTAGTTTTGACAAATACATATCCATTAAAAAGTGCCTTTTGAACTTTCTTTTTCCGGTCAGACCATTGGCGTAATTCCTCTATTATTGGCAAGTAAACTTCAACTCCTCTTTCTTTTAAACGATCTGAGACTTTTTTTTCAGATCTAGAGGCTGTGTACATCACGTACCATTTCAATTCTTCCATCTTCTCTTTTTTTTCAAATTTTTCGGAGAGCGAATCTACAAAATCCGAATAGGAACTCTAAACAAATGGGAGCGCAAAAAACAAAAACCTTCGAGACAACATCTCGAAGGTTTAATAAAAAAAACCACCAACCTTAATTTCGGCTAGGCTCTGAGTTTGCGGATTTTCATATTGAATTTATCCGCCATCAAATACATAACCGGTACGATCACTAACGTAAGGAAGGTCGCAAAGGTTAAACCAAATATTACTGTCCAAGCCATCGGTCCCCAAAAGGCAGCATTGTCTCCACCTACATAAAATTGTGGGTCAAAAGAACTCAGAAGTGTCCCGAAATTAATATTCATCCCAATAGCTAATGGGATCAATCCAAGTACTGTAGTAATGGCAGTAAGTAGAACTGGACGAAGTCGAGTCTTTCCTGAATCCACTATACTATCTACCAAATCTGGAAATGAAAGAAATTCATCCGCTTTAATTCCCAGATCATCACGCTTTCTTTCCCTTACAAGATTAGTATAATCAATCAATACGATAGCATTATTTACTACAACACCTGCTAGTGATATAATCCCAATACCAGTCATGATCACCACAAAATCCATATTAAAGGCCACCAGACCTAAGAAAACTCCGATTGTACTCAATACCACCGAAGCCATAATAATAAATGGCGTGGTTACCGAGTTGAACTGAGCAACAATAATCAAGAAAATCAAGGAAATTGCAATCCCCAAAGCTCCGAGAAGGAACTCCATGGATTTTGCCTGCTCCTCTTGCTCTCCAGTATATTTTACAGTGATCCCATCAGGCACCTCGTAGTTATTCATCGCAATTTGAATTTTCTGATTGATTTCGGTAGCATTATAACCATCAAGCACATTCGAGAAGACTGCTACTGCCTTTTCCAAATCTTTTCGCTTTACTGAACCATAGGTAGATCCATATTTAATTTCAGCAACTGCTGAAATTGGCACCTCGCGCTTATCTCCAAACTTATCTCTAAATCCTATTTTCTTATTGACTAAAGCGTTGATGTCATATCGGTAATCCTTATCCATTCTTAACTGAATTGGGTAATCATCCTCTCCCTCTTTGAATTTGGACACTTCCAATCCAAACAAGGCCGTACGCATATCTTGCGCAATCTGCGAAGTAGAAAGTCCAAATCTTCTGGCTTTTTCACGATCGATGTCCATAATCAGCTCGGGATTCCCAAGAGACAAATCAGATTTATATTCTTCAATCCCTGGGATATTCTGCTCTTGGAGATACTCTTTTGTCTTATTCACATAAGCAATCAATTCATCGTAGTTTTCTCCAACAAATTCAATATTTACAGCCTTCCCGACCGGTGGTCCAGTACGCTGCTTATCTACAGTTATCAAGACTCCTGGATATTGCTCCGACATATCCCGAATAAGCTCCATAGCTCCATTGGTATTGATTCCTTGACGATCTATGTAGTCCACAAATCCTATCGTAATTTTTGCCTTATGCGGTGTAGCCTGGTTACTTGGACCTTCTGTAGGGTCACCAGTTCCTTCCCCTACTTGTGAAATTACAGACTCGATGATATCTTGGTATGGTTCTAATGTAGCCATCACCTCATCTTCCATCGTGTCCACAAATTCATTCGTGGCTTCGATATCAGTTCCGATGGGGAATTCCACAAATACGTTTACCAACTGAGGCTGATTATCCGGAAAAAATAGAACTTGTGGAGCTATGACAAACAACAAGCCGATAGATAATATTAATAGTAGCACTGTTCCTCCAAAGAAGGCATAAGGTCTTTTTCCTGCAAGAGCGTAGCTTAGGATATCTCCATATAACATTTCCATTTTAACCAAGAAAATGGTCTGGAACCAGCGAATTGCACCGCGAAGTAAAAACACATTAAATACTGTAAGAACCGATACAATTAGTGAAAGTGATCCCATTGCTGTCCATCCTAATAAATAGAATATTGTAGAAAGAATTAAGAAAACTCCTGCCACAATAATGGGCTTTTGCTTCGGCTTTCCCTTTGTTACGTCTTCTACCTTCATGAAAAGTGCCGTTAATACAGGGTTGATCACCAAGGCGACAAATAGTGACGAAGAAAGCACTATGATCAGGGTAATTGGCAAGAACTTCATGAATTCTCCTACAGTACCCTCCCAAAAGGCTAGAGGTAAGAATGCAGCCAAAGTAGTCGCAGTAGATGTAATGATCGGCCATGCTACTTCACCCACACCTTCTTTGGCAGCTACAATGGCACTCTTACCTTCCGACATCAATCGGTAGATATTTTCCACTACCACGATCCCATTATCCACCAACATACCCAACGCTAATATCAGCGAAAATAGCACCATCAAATTGAGAGTGATTCCAAAGGCGTTCAAAATCAAGAAGGAAATGAACATCGAAAGCGGTATAGCGATTCCAACAAAAAGAGCATTTCTGAACCCTAAGAAGAACGTCAATACCAAAACCACTAGAATGACACCGAAAATTATAGAATTCTCCAAGTCACTTACCTGAAGTCTAGTTTGTTTCGATTGATCATTCGTAATACTGATTTCCAAATCAGGAGGAAATCTATTGGCTGTAGTTTTTTGGATTATTTCCTTGATTTTATCGGATGCATTTAGTAGATTTTCGCCACTTCTTTTAACTACGTTAATAGTTACTACAGGTAGATTTTTACTTCTTGCGTAGCTTGATCGCTCTTTATAGGTGTCTTTAACCGTAGCTACATCACGTACATAGACGATTTTCTGATTGTCAGTCTTAATGATGACATCAAGTAATTGTAAAGGATCTGTAAATTCTCCATCTACACGAAGCGTCCTTTGAAAATCTCCAGATATAATATTACCACCTGAAATAGTCACATTTTCAGCTTTGATGGCACCTGAGATATCTCCAAAACTCACCCCAACAGCTTCCATTTTATAAGGATCCACATTGATTTGGATTTCACGCTCAACAGTTCCTGCGAGATTTGCTTTGGAAATCTCTGGCAGTTTCTCGATCTCATCCTCCAAATACTCTCCAAACTTTTTTAATTCCGCTTCAGAATAATTACCGGAAATGTTCACGTTCATGATCGGGAAATCAGACGTATTGATCTCCAATACATTAGGATCTTGATCCAAATCAGTTGGAAGTTCACTTTTAGATTTATCGACTGCATCTTTGACGTCCTGAATCGCTTTGGCAATTTCTACTCCCGGATTGAATTCAACAACTATGGAGGAAAAATCTTGGACAGAAGTGGATTTAATATCCTTTACATTATTTAATGACTTCAGTTCCTTCTCTATCGGTCTGGTGATCAGATTCTCCATATCCACAGGCGAGTTACCTGGGTAGGGAGTACCCACATAAACTGTGGGAATAACTATCTCCGGAAAGCTTTCTTTGGGCATCGATCTATAAGCACTCAACCCCAAAACCGAAATAATTAGGGTAAGAATCACTACTGAGGTGGAGTTATCCACACTCAGACTCGACAGTCCAAATTCTCTTATTTTATAATTTTTTTGTTGATCTGACATGATTTATAATTGAGCTATGTTCACGCTGAAATTATCACCTACTTCTCTAAAGCCCTTATCTACAAGAGTCTCTCCACCATTCAAGCCTTCCAGAACTTCAGCTTCTTGGTTGAAAGTCTTTCCTCTTTTGACATAGGTTTTTTTCGCTATTCCATCTACCACAGTGAATACATAATCGCCTCTATTATCACTCAAGATCAAATGACTTGGAATGATTACCGCATCATTGGAATCATAATCTTGAATCTTCAAAACGGAAATCATGTTTGGTTTCAAACTAGCTATCCTTGGTAGAACTACTTCTACCTTGAAAGTTCGATTGTTAGGGTTAATGATCGCTCCTACGGAGGATACTTTTGTTTTCAGATCTTTAGCGATCGAAGGAAAGCTCACATCTACAGAATCACCACGATCTAGAACGCCTACATAAGACTCCGAAATATCAGCCTCAATAAATAATTCACTAACCCCCACAAATTGAAACATAGGCATACCAGGCTGAACCAACTCTCCTAATCTCACATTCACCGTCTCAACTGTCCCTGAAAATGGCGCACGAATCACTGCCTTAGCTAATTGGGTTTTTAAAGAAGCAAGGTTTCTTTCCAATCCCTCAACTCTATTTTTGGATTCTAGGTATTGTACTTCTGTACCAATCTGCTGCTTCCAAAGACGTTCCTGCTTTTCAAATAAAGTTTTGGCAAGAGACAAGGAATTCTGAATCTCATCAATGTTTCGTTGCATGGATTCTGAATCAATAGTCGCAAGAACTACTCCTTTTTCCACATACATTCCTTCAACAGCAGGTACAGTAAGAATTCTCCCTAAAGTCTCTGCACTAATACTCACATTCTTTTTAGACAGCACCGAGCCGGTCACCTCTACATAGTGCTCGAATCTACCCTTACGGGCAGTTGCTGTAGTGATTAGGATTGACTTTCTATTTTGCTTCGCAAACTCAGGATCAAGGGTCGCTATCTCGGTCTCCAATGATTTGATATTTGTATTGATCTCATTCAACTGAGCCTTAAGCTCCTGTAATACGAGCTTTTTTGCTTCAACTCCCTCTTCTTTTGCGCAAGCAACTGCAAAAATGGAAAGAGCAAGTATGGGTAAAAATTTAGCTAGTGATTTCATAGGATTATAATTGTTTTTAAAAGATTTATGGAATCTCGCAAGGTTTCCCGATAGCCATCGGGACATTCCAGTATGTGTCGCTTTCGTCGTACTCGATTTCATGTGTTTGTTGATAATTCGTTGGTAAATTCCCTTTTCTGAACAGGAAACAGTTGGTTTAGTTTTCAATCTCAAATTTCAATATTCCTAGCGCTTTCTCTAAATCAACTTTAGCAATTAAGCCATCATAAAGAGCAGATAAGTAATTAATTTCTGATTCGATTAAGGCAGCATCTGCTTCGACCACTTCTAGATTAGATCCCACACCTTCATTGTATTTGATTTTGGAGATATCGTATACCTCTTGGGCCAAGGCCATATTCTCTCTTTGCACCTCAAGGATATTCAAATCATTCTTCAGGCTCGTTCGTGCTTGGTAGATTTCAAGCGAAATATTATCATCTAGAAATAAGCGTTGATTCTCCAATTGATCTTGTTGAATGCGGTTTCGCTGGATCTTTGAACTCTTCAAGAAGCCATCGAAAATCGGTATTTGCATGTTCACACCTAATAAGGAGCTACTAAACCAATTCCGAGAATCATAAACAGTATTAAAAGCATTTCCCGCTCCTGAGCGCTGGTAGTTCGCATTGAATGTGATTTTGGGCATGTATTGAACCGTATTGTTTCTCAAGTCCAGACCTACGAGTTCCAAGTTTTTCTCTAGTTGATTGACTTCCACTCTAGGCATACCCTCCATAGTCAGCAATTGATTCAACTGATCTACAGGATTTAATTCAGCTAAAGTTTCTGTGATCAAGATATCATAATCTCTTGGCAGCCCCATTTGAATTTTCAGCAATTGCTTACTGATCTCATAGGCCGTTCGGCTTCGCTCTACTTGGGTGTAAGTATTATTGCGCTGTACTTGTATTCGTGACACGTCGATTTTTTCAGCTAATCCAGCCTCATATATCGCTTTGGTTTCTTCCAAAAGCGAATCGATCCGAGCGAGATTTGACTCTGCCAGTTTGATTCGTTCTATATTCACCAAAACTCCAAAATACGCCTTCTTCACAGTCAAAAGGACATCATTCTCAGTTTTAATGCGGTCAAATTCGGTAAGCTCTCGGAGGGTTTTGGAGGCTCTCAATCCTACAAAGAAAGATCCATCAAATATCATTTGGCTAGCAGTCACCCCTAACCCAGATTGATAGCTCACTCCAAATCTTAATGGAATCACGTCTGAATCAATAGTGGGATCACCAAAGGGCGGCTCATTCGGTACAAATAAGATAGGGACTGCAGGATTGTAATTCAAATTGAACGAACCGTTGATCTGTGGAAGTCCTTTGGATAATTCTTCTTTTACAGTAGTCTCAGCAACTAAAAGCTCCAAACGAGCATTTTTAGCATCTACATTATTTTCTAGCGCATACTCGAGCGCTTGCTTTAGATTCAGCTGAACAATTTCTTGAGCTGAAGCGGTCCGAAAAACAGTAGCAACCAATACGACGACTACGAATAGGTTTTTAAATAAACTCATATTAAAGGTTGGTTTTTTGTTGTTGGTAGGATATTCTTCCTTTTTCCGTAAAAATTCCATGAAGGAAATGATCCATCATTTCCAATTGCATGTTCATGATTTCTCGACCAGTTTTTCCTTGAATTCCAGATTCAAATGCTGAGGAAATCTGGGAGACACGAAGCTGCGCAAGAATCATAGAATCAATCTCAGGACGAAAATAACCCAAGGACTTACCTCGTTCCATCACGTTGAACAAGTCTTTTAATACAAAATCCTCCTTAAATGATTCAAACTCCGCCCAAGCCTCCGGGAAGTATTTCTGAATTTCCAAAATTGCAATTGGATTCATGTGCTCTAGCCGATCGCGCATCGTTTGAGAAGATTTTACTAAATGCTCGATCACACGATCTCCAGAGTCTACAATAAATTCTAGGCCTTGTTTATCCTTTTCTAGAATCCACTTGAAAGCTTCACGTACTAAATCTTTCTTATCTTTAAACTCTTGATAAATTGTCTTCTTGGAAATTCCTGCAAGCCTTGCAATATCTTCCATGGTGACAGTTCTGACACCAAATCGAGTAAATTGCTCTCCAGCTAACTCCAAAATTCGTTCTCTCATCTCAAAATCCTCTTTAATTCAAGGACAAAACTATGGAAACTTTTAAGTTGTTCAAAGTTTCCATAGTTTTTTATAGAATTTAATTTTGACTTAACGAGGATTTTATAGTAAATACTGGTCATTTTCGTAAAATTTAAATTGATTTCGGAATATTATTCCGTGTTTGAAATATTATTATTTAGTTAATACTGGCATTTTTCTTACTACCAAATGAAATTTTATACTAGCACATGAACTTTCTAAAAACCAAATGGGGTAAACTCGCCTATAAGAGTTTGGGGTCTGGAAAGGAGGTTTCCTTAATTTTTCATGGCTTTGGTCAAACTCATCAGGACATGCTCCCTTTTGAAGCTTTGCTCAGTCCTGATTCAAGATTTCTTTTTATTGATATCTTCTACCATGGACGAAGTGTCTGGAGAAACCAAAATCAAAGTTTAGATAAATCAATCTGGAAAATGATCATTTCCGAACTAATGTGTAAGGAAGATTTCTCCACTTTTAACCTCATTGGTTATAGTATGGGCGGTAAATTCGCCCTAATTACCTATGAGCTTTTTCCTGAAAAAGTAAATGGTTTGAAACTCCTTGCGCCCGATGGGATCAAAACTGGACTTTGGTATAGCCTAAACAGTTACCCAAGTTTTCTGCATCAACCTTTCAGGCAAGTGGTTTTCAAACCTAAGCCCTTTTTTAGAATTGTGAAAAGTTTAGAACAGGTTGGTTTGGTAGAAAGTAGTCTGACCAAATTTGTCAGAAACGAAATGAAGACCCGATCCAAGCGTGCACAGGTATACTTGACCTGGCGAGTCTTTGGTGGGCTGCGTCCACATTTGCCGACGGTCATAACGGAAATCAGGAAACAACATACACCGATCACCTTATATATTGGGAAATTTGATAAGATGGTCACAGGTGAAAATCTCAAGCGCTTCAGTTCAAAAATCAAACATATTAGAGTGATCAAACTGCCTGTAGGACATGGTCAATTAATCAAAGCGGCAGTAGGAAATATAACACATTGAAATAGGCCTTTAACGAAAAAGAATCCATGAAATAGCGCCTCGCTGTAATACGCCTGTGGCGAAATAACACTTCGTGAAATACGCCTTCGGCGAAATAAGCAAAAGCAAGATTGTACTAGAATCTAGTATTTTATCGACCGTAGCGAGGTGTATTTCCACCTTATTTCTAATGTGATCAAAAGAATTCTGCGTCCTTCGTACATCAAGCCTCGCAATGACCTCAGCCTAAATTTTTCAATCTTTCAATTTTCAAATTTTCCAATCCACCTCTCAATTCCTTACCTTTGAATCTTACCATCCAAAGGACATGATTTTCTTCTTTGAATCCCCTCAGCAAATCGTTTACGCAGTTCAAACTCCTCAACCGCTAGCACCTGAAAATATTGAGAAACTGATTTGGCTTTTTGCGAAAGCAAAACCCCTGTCAGGAAATTCTGTATCAGGAAGTTTCTCAGGGCCGAGAAAAGAAATGATCACGCCTTGGTCCACCAATGCGGTAGAAATCACCCAAAACATGGGGATTCTTGGAATCCAGCGCATCGAGGAATTTTTTCCATTGAACGAAGTCGATCAAATCGACCCGATGCTTCAAAAAACATATGATGGTTTAGATCAGGAGATTTTTGACATTCATCTACAGCCGGAGCCGATACAGCAAATAACTGATATCTCCAGCTACAATAAAGAACAAGGCCTAGCCCTTAGTCAAGTAGAAGTCGATTATCTGGAAAATGTATCCAAGGAATTGGATCGTCCATTGACGGATTCAGAGGTATTTGGATTTTCACAAGTCAACTCGGAGCATTGCCGACACAAAATCTTCAATGGCACTTTCATCATAGATGGGGAAGAGAAGCCAAAGACACTTTTCCAGCTCATCAAAGAAACTTCCAAAGCGCACCCAAATCGGATCGCGTCAGCATACAAAGACAACGTCGCTTTCGTTAATGGCCCAAAAGCCCAACAATTTGCGCCAAAAACTGCTCATCAAGCCGACTTTTTTGAAACTCGGGAAATCGACACCGTCATTTCATTAAAAGCTGAAACCCATAATTTCCCAACCACCGTGGAGCCATTCAATGGCGCAGCTACTGGCGCAGGAGGAGAAATCCGAGATCGTATGGCTGGAGGAACTGCATCGATCCCTTTGGCTGGAACGGCTGTGTATATGACATCCTATTCGAGATCTAGCGAAGAAAGAAGCTGGGAATCGAACCTCGCTCCTAGACCTTGGCTTTATCAGACACCGATGGATATTCTGATCAAGGCCTCCAATGGAGCCTCTGATTTTGGAAACAAATTTGGTCAGCCGCTAATCTGCGGCTCTGTCTTGACTTTTGAGCATGAAGAAAACGGCAAACAGCATGGCTTTGACAAAGTCATCATGCTAGCTGGCGGCGTAGGCTATACCAATGCTAAATACACCAAAAAACAAGAGCCAAAAGTCGGAGATCAAATTGTGATTATGGGCGGTGATAACTACCGAATCGGAATGGGTGGCTCTGCGGTTTCCTCACTGAATACTGGCGAACTTTCCAATTCCATCGAGCTCAACGCAATCCAACGTTCCAATCCTGAAATGCAAAAGCGAGTATCCAACGTGATTCGAGCAATGGCTGAAAGTGATCAAAACCCAATCATTTCCATTCACGATCACGGCGCGGGGGGACATTTGAATTGCCTCTCAGAATTGGTAGAAACCACTGGAGGCACCATTTATATCGACAACCTTCCAATAGGCGATCCTACTCTTTCTGCCAAAGAAATCGTCGGTAACGAATCTCAGGAGCGAATGGGGTTAGTGATCGGCAAAAAAGACGTGGACACCTTGCATCAAATCTCGGATCGAGAGCGCGCACCTTTCTATGTGGTGGGCGAGACGACTGGGGATATGCACTTCAAATTTGAAAATCAAAAAACAGGTGAAAAACCTGTGAATTGGGACTTAGCTTATATGTTTGGCTCTTCGCCAAAGACTGTACTGGAAGACCAAACCAGCCATTCAAGTTTTGCGGAAGCAACCTACGATCCCGAGCTAATTCTAGGCTACATAAGAGAAGTGCTGCAGCTGGAGGCTGTAGCCTGCAAAGACTGGTTGACCAACAAAGTCGATCGATCTGTGACGGGCCGGGTAGCTAATCAGCAAACTGTAGGCGAGATCCAATTGCCACTGAATGACGTGGCAGTGATGGCGCTTGACTTTACCGGAAATAAAGGAATCGCCACTTCCATCGGACATGCTCCTGTGGCAGCATTGGCAAATCCAGAAGCAGGAAGCCGATTGGCAATTGCCGAAGCGATGACTAATCTCATTTTTGCTCCGATTCAGGACGGATTGGCGGGGATTTCCCTTTCTGCAAACTGGATGTGGCCTGCAAAAAATGAAGGTGAAAATGATCGCTTGTATCGTGCTGTAGAAGCCGTTTCAAAATTTGCTATTGAACTCGGAGTGAATATCCCAACAGGAAAAGATTCGCTCTCCATGACTCAAAAATATCCAGATGGAAAAGTAGTCTACTCTCCGGGAACGGTGATTATTTCCACCATAGGAGAATGCAGTGATGTTAAAAAGACGGTGAAAACTGCTTTGAAACCAGTGTTCGGTAGTAAAATATTATACATTGATTTTTCCAAAGATAGTTTCAAGCTTGCCGGATCAAGCTTTTATCAGACTTTAAATAAAGTAGGCACCGAAACTCCAGATGTCAAAGACAGCGCATATTTTAGGCAAGCATTTATAGCTGTTCAAGATCTGATCGACCAGACTTGGCTCCTTTCAGGACATGATATTTCTTCCGGCGGACTAGTGACAGCCTTATTGGAAATGTGCTTCCCTTCTACTCAAATTGGTTTGGATGTCAAACTGGATAGATTAGAAGAAACTGATTTGGTCAAAGCACTTTTCGCAGAGAACCCGGGAATCCTAATTCAAGTAGCGGATGACAATGCTGTTGAAAATTTACTGGTTGAGGCGGATGTAGATTACGTGGAGCTCGCAACGGTGACTGCTTCTGGCAAATTGACTTTCGAAGGCAAAAACTTGACCCTTGATGTGGCTGAAATGCGGGACGTTTGGTATAAATCTTCTTACTTATTAGACCGCAAGCAAAGCGGCGAAGAACTCGCCAAAGAACGATTTGACAATTATAAAAAACAACCTTTGAATTACACCTTTGCAGAAGGGTGGAAAGCTGATTTTGATACAGCTGGAATAAACCCTTTCCGATCCGAAAAAGGCAAAGCTAAAGCCGCAATCATTCGAGAAAAGGGAGTAAACGGTGACCGTGAAATGGCTTATTCACTTTGGTTGGCAGGATTTGAGGTAAAGGACGTCCACATGACAGACTTGATCGCAGGTCGGGAAAACCTTGAGGATGTGCAAATGATCGTCTTTGTAGGTGGATTCTCCAATTCCGACGTGCTTGGCTCCGCAAAAGGCTGGGCGGGAGCATTCCTATACAACCCGAAAGCCAAGCAAGCATTGGACAACTTCTATGCTCGTGAAGACACCTTGAGTCTGGGGGTTTGCAACGGTTGCCAGTTGATGATCGAATTAGATTTGATCAATCCAAATCACCCTCAAAAGCCAAAAATGCTTCATAATGAAAGTCAAAAGTTTGAGTCTGCCTTTGTGAATGTGACTATCCCTGAAAATAATTCGGTGATGCTAAGCTCCCTCTCAGGTCAAAGACTCGGTGTCTGGTTAGCCCATGGTGAGGGTAAATTTCAATTGCCTATGCTAGCTAGCCAGTACAATTTCACTATGAAATACAGTTACGAAGCCTATCCAGGAAATCCTAACGGTTCGGATCATGCTACCGCAGGCATTGCTTCTGCTGATGGACGTCACTTGGCAATTATGCCTCATATTGAGCGAAGTCTGAAGCCTTGGAATTGGGCACACTATCCAGCAGAGAGAAAAGATGACTTTACACCATGGATGGAGGCCTTTGTAAATGCAAAGAATTGGGTGGAGGAGATATCAATTTAAACTTCAGTACTTGTCTGAGGTAGGCAGATTCGAAGTTCAGCATTTGCTATAAGTAATTTAAAAAATAGAGATCTTGATTTACGTGATGACATTTTACCTCTATCGACAGGTCAAATCCTGACATCACTAATTTTGATACCAACCTAAAAAAAACCTTTGGATTGCTCCAAAGGTTTTTTTGGTAGTTCAACATAAGATAAAACCTAAGTTCAAGTAGCTAATGCAACACTAACGATTTAAAGGAAGGAGCCTAGGCTCCTTCCTTTGGTAGGATTAACTAAATTAGTATTACTAAGCAAAAGTTTAATCATCTCCGCATTGAGCAAAGGTACCAAATCGAAGCATTATTAGAAACTGGAATCACCCAAACTCAAATCGCCGTCATTATAGGGGTTCACAAGAGTACCGTCAGTGGTGAATTGCGTCGGAACAAAGTCTCCAAAGGGCCCTATTCCAAGACTTATGCTAGCCATATTGCCCATAGATGGTATTCGGATCGTCAACTAGCCAAGCCCAAACACACCCGTTTTACCCCAGAGATGAAGCAACAGGCCAGGGAATGGCTTCAAGATGATCTGTTAAATCTCGGACTGATTTCGGCTACCTGGAAAAAGAATGGACAACCAGTTGTTTCCCACGAAAGACTGTATCAATAGATTTGGGATGCTAAAAAAAGTAAGCATCGAGATCTTATCGGGGACAACGAACTCTATAAATACCTGAGACATGGGAAGAGGCGCCAAAAGAGGGGTAATCAGAAGCACGCCAGAGGTATAATAAAACATCGTACGCCTATTGACCAGCGTCCCGAGCTAATCGAATGCCGAGAACGAATCGGAGATGTAGAAGTGGATCTGATGATGGGTAAAGAACATAAGTCGACTTTATTGGTCATGACGGAAAAAGCTACGCTCATTATCACCACGGACTTTCTAGCCGGTAAAGACGCTAAGGCTGTAAAATAGAAAATCACGGATCGGGTTAATTGGGTTGGTAGCAGCTGGATCAAAACGATGACCTTTGATAATGATATGGCTTTTGCTCTTCATTATGAAATTCAAGAGAAATATGGAATTAAAACCTACTTCACAAGAACATGTACATCTCAGGAAAAGGGGACTGTAGAAAACAGAATAGGTTTGATTAGAGCCTTCTTACCTAAGATAACAAATCTAAACCTAGTCTCTGATAAAGAAATCGCAGCTATCGAGAATAAAATCAATAACAGGCCTATTAGAAAATTCGATTACCTAACTCCTAAAGAGAAATTATTATCTTACAAACCTGTTGCATTAGCTACTTGAACTTGGGACATCCTATATAAGGGTATGTGCAAATATGTTATATAGTACGCTTTTTTGTATAAAAAAATCATTTTTATACATATAAAAAATATTTAAATACCAACTTTAAAAATCAGTAAAGAGTTTTAAGTATAAAATTTATACTTAAACCTTTGATTTTACCACTAACTTAAGGATAGAACCAAATAGATTATGGCGCACCTACAATTAGGTACGTCGTAATTAAAATAGAATTGACCTAAATCAATAAAAAATGTAATATTAATCTACTTCTTACTATATTCATGCTCTAAAATAACATTATTCTTAGTTATTTGCTAATTAGTGAACATCACCCTTAATTCTTCGCTAATTAGAAAATATCGCCCCTAGCTATTTGCCAATTATAAAATAAATCGGTTAGGTATAGATTAATTTAGTTGAAACTACAAAAGTACAATCTTTACCATGAAACAAACTCAGTTGACAAATCTCTTTCTTGATCAAAGCAATGATCTTTTTTGGATGATTGACCTTGACTTTCAATTGATTTATGCAAATAAAAGGTATCTAAGCTTCATGAGAGAAGTGAGTGGGAAGGAAAAAAAGCTGAATGAATCAGTATTTACCGAAGTCATTGATGAGGGGTACATTGAAACATGGAAAGCCTATTATTCCAAGGCTCTTAATGGAGAGCATTTTGAAGTAGAGGAACATGTATACCATCAGAATTCAGATCAACTTCAATATACTCAAGTTACTTTTGAACCTTTAACCGGAGAGGATGACAAAATTTTTGCCGTGGCTTGTCAATCAAAAGATATTATACGTGGAGTGACGGAAAATTTTAGTCATAGTGAAGAGCAGAACAGGCTTATCATAAACTCGGCATTGGATGCAATAATTTGTATGGATGTACAAGGGAAGGTAACATTCTGGAATCCATCAGCTGAAAAAATATTTGGGTGGCGTTCTGATGAGATCATTGGACAAAAACTTTCTGACCACATCATTCCTGAAAATTTTCGGCTTATGCATGATTATGGTATGGATCATTACCTGAAAACTGGTGAAGCTAAAGTATTCAACAGAATAATAGAAATTTCAGCAATAAATAAAAACGGAGAAACATTCCCTGTAGAACTAACAATTGTCCCTGTTAACCAGGGTAAGGAAGAATTTTTCTATTCATTTATAAGAGATATAACCGAGCGGAAAAAAGCAGAGGAAAAAATTAAGCAAGAAGAAGCCATTCTCCTAAGCGAGCAACGATTCAAAGCCTTGGTGCAAGAGGGTTCTGACCTGATACGAATAATAGATGCAAAAGGGAATTTCACTTATGTTAGTCCTACGAGCACTTCAATTCTTGGGATTGCTCCAGAAGAATTTATAGGGAAAAATATATTTGATTATATACATCCTGATGATGTAGCAAAAGCTCTAAAATGTTTGCAAAAAATAACCACTGATAAAAAGGTTATTATAGCACCTATCCGTTTTCAAAACCATGAAAAGGAATGGTGCTGGATGGAATCAGTTCTGACTAATATGCTGGACAATCCTGCAGTGAATGGCATCGTCGTCAACTCAAGAGACATCTCCGCTAAAATCGAGAAAGAGCACAAATTAAAACTTTTTGAAAATCTAATTACGAATACCAATGACGCTATTTTAATCACTGATGGTGAACCATTTGATGAGCTGGGTCCAAGGATTATTTATGTCAATGAGGCATTTACGAAAATGACAGGTTACAGTGCTGAAGAAATAATCGGTAAAACACCCCGAATACTTCAGGGACCTAATTCTATCAAAGAAGAATCTTCACGATTAAGTACTGCCATTACAAATTGGGAATCATGTGAAATAACCACCATCAACTACAAGAAAAATGGAGAGGAATTTTGGATAAACTTAACTATGACTCCCGTGGCAAATCAAGAAGGCTGGTACACGAACTGGGTTGTCTTAGCACGAGATGTCACCGAGCAAAAAATCAAAGAGCAGGAAAAAGAATTAATAGCTCAAATCAGTTTGAGCTTCAACTCTGAGAATGATCTTGTTTTTGCTTCAAACGAGTTATGTAGATCAATAAGTGACTTAGGAAAATTTGACTGGATAGAATTATGGACTATCAACCTTGAGAAAAGCCAAATGCAACTATTTAGTCATTATTTGGCAGCTCAGGAAAATGAAAAAATTTATGACGGTATCGGCCAAGAGATTATTACATGTAGGAAGTCCGAGGGCTTACCAGGTATCGTCTGGTCTAAAGGGGAACAGCTCCTATTGGATAATGTTGGAGAGTCTAAAGACTTTACAAGAAGAGATGCAGCAAAAAAAATAGGGCTAAAATCTGTGATCGGTATCCCTTTATTTTCCAATGATGAGGTCATAGGAGTATTAAATGTTGGATCTAAACATGATGCTTCGTATCTAAATAATTATACTCGAATATTTAAAAGGCTTGAAGGATTTATCGGTTCTATGCTCAACCAGAAAAAGCTGGAAAATGACTTGAGTCATTTATTCAATGCAATTCCTGACATCATTTGTGTGATGGATTTCCAAGGAAAGTTTCTGAAAATAAATAAAACTGGTTGTGACTTACTTGGATATGGCGAAGAGCAAATTCTTTACCATAACTTTCAAAAATTTGCTCACCCGGATGATAAAGGGATTTTCATTAATGAAGTTGAGGGCCTGGAAAAGGAGCAAAATACATTCAAATTTGAAAACCGATACATTACGCATAGCGGGAATATTGTATGGCTAAGTTGGTATTGTAACTCTAGTTTAAAAGAGGGCCTTATCTATGCATCAGCTAAGAATATTACTCAGGAGGTCAAAAACCAGAAATTATTGACAGAGGCCAGCCAAATGGCCCGAATAGGAAGTTGGGAACTAGACCTAGCAAACCAAAACGAAGATAGTCTCTACTGGTCCTCTATGATAAAGGAAATATTTGAAGTGGACAGCAGTTTCGAGCCCTCCTTAAAAGACGAAATTGGATTTTTAGGAACTGGAAAAAACGAAAGTTTAATGAATGCAGTATCTACTTTAATTAATGATGAGATCGAGTTTGATGAAGAAGCATTGCTTACTACAAAAAAAGGAAATCAGCGATGGGTCCGATGCATTGGTAAAAGTGAAGTAGCAAATAATAAGTGTATTAAGATTTACGGTAGTCTTCAAGATATTCATGAGCGAAAGTTAGTCACTCTTGAATTAGAGAAAAGTTTAAAAATATTAGAAGATTACAAATTTGCTTTAGATCAGTCTACCATTATCGCTTTTACAGATAAAAAAGGAATTATTACGAATGTGAATGATAACTTTTGCGAAATTTCCAAATATAATAGAGAAGAGCTTATCGGGAAAACTCATCAACTAATTAACTCTAAACATCACCCGAAGGAATTTTTTAACAGTTTATGGAAAACCATATCATCAGGAAAAGTATGGAGAGGCGAAATAAAAAATAAAACAAAATGTGGATCATATTATTGGGTAAATACAACTATCATACCTTTTTTGGATGAAAAAAATAAACCTTTTCAATATCTAGCCATTCGTTTTGACATTACATCAATAAAATTAGCAGAAGAAGAGAAAAATAGTATACAAGTAACCTTAGATAACAGTCTTAATGAAATTTATATCTTCGAATTGGAGACACTACAATTTAGCTATGTCAATAAGGGTGCGCTTCTTAATACAGGCTATTCAGAACCCGAAATAAAAGGATTAACTCCTTTTGATATAAAGCCCGAATTTACGGCAAGTTCTTTTAACCAGCTCATTGCTCCATTAGTAACTAATCAAAAAGAGAAAATTATATATTTTTCCAATCACAAGCGAAAAAACGGAAGTATTTATCCCGTGGAAACACATTTACAATTAGTAACAGAAGGTAGCAATAAAAGATTTTTAGCAATTGTAGTCGATATAACAGATCGAAAAAAAGCAGAGGAAAACATTATCCAATCCAACGAACGGTTTGAGAAAGTAACTGAAGCTACAAACGATGCGATTTGGGATTGGGATATTGAGAAACAAACCTATTATCGCTCCAAAGCCTTTGAAAGATTTTTTGGAAAAGATGCTTCAGGATTATTTACTGAGAGTGTAATGTGGTCGAAAAAGGAATTTCATCCAGAAGATCTTGATGAAATTACGCACAGTTTTCACGAAGCTATTGCTAACCCATTATGTCTCCGATGGGAATACGAATACCGGATAATTGATGACCGCGGAAAAACACTTCATCTAATAGACCAGGCTGTAATTATCAGAAATTCCGAAGGAAATGCAATTCGGGTGGTAGGCGCTATGATCGATATTTCTGAGACAAAGCGCATGACCCTAGAATTAAGGGAGCTTAACAAATCACTTGAACAGTACGCACTTGAACTTGAACGCTCAAATGGAGAATTGGAGCAATTTGCTTTTGTAGCCTCTCATGATTTACAGGAGCCCTTGAGAATGATTTCCAGCTTCATGGATCTACTGCATCGAAAATATGGCCACCTAATCGATGAAAAAGGGCATCAGTATATTCATTATGCAACAGATGGCGCCAAACGAATGAGGAGGATCATTCTTGATTTGTTGGATTATTCTAGGGCGAGTAAATCGATAGAGGAAAAAGAAGATGTTGATATCAACGAATTACTTTCTGAATTTAGCCAGCTAAGAAGGAAAATAATTTCAGAGAAATCAGCTT
>JBLGAM010000052.1:0-21636 GCA_047612305.1 Planctomycetota bacterium
TTATACCTTCCAACATAATGGTCTGGCTCAAACTGGACATATGAATTGAAAGAAGCTGCACTGCCCAAAACATCTCCTCGAAGAGCTCTAACCATACCTTGATAGTAATGTACTTTGGCAAACTTGGGGTTTAGATCTTTGGCTATTTCGAGAAATCGCTCCGCAGATTCATATTTCTCGAGCATCATCTGTGTCCTGCCTACTAAGTATAGAATGTCAAAGTCTTCGTAATCGATGGTGGCCGCACGAAGAAAATAGAGTTCTGCCTCTTTATAATTTTTCTTCTCAAAAAGAATTTTGCCGAGTCCCGCAAAAGCCTGAGCATAATCTTTATCAAAATCAATTATTCGCTCATAATCTGCCCTCGCTTTTCCAATTTCACCTATTTCCTCGTAAGAACGCGCTCTGAGATGGAGTGCTTTGACATCAGTCACATGAAAAAAGAGGTAACCATTCAATTCTGATATCGCCTCCTTATAATTTCCTTTTTCATAAATACGCTCGATAGATGATAAATCTTCTGAGCAGGAACTGAAGCCAAAAAATATCATAAAAATAGTTATAGTATTTACAAATCGTATCATAACTAAAGGAAACAAAAAATAAGACTCAGAAAAAATATTTTATGTTAAATTTTCTGAGCCTGAGTGTTTTAAAGTACTCCCTTAGTACTTGGCAGTTGATTGCTATTATTTGGGTCAATTGTCACCGCCATTTTGATGGCACGAGCTAGACCTTTGAAAATAGCTTCAATCTTGTGATGCTCATTATCACCGTCTGCCTTGATATTCAGGTTACATTTTGAGGTATCAGAGAAAGATTTAAAGAAATGGAAAAACATCTCGGTGGGCATATCTCCAATTTTCTCCCGATTAAATTTTGCATCCCAAACAATCCAAGGCCTGCCGCCAAAATCAATTGCGACCTGTGCCAAGACATCGTCCATTGGAAGCAAGAACCCATAGCGGTAAATACCTTTTTTGCCTCCCAAAGCTTTTAAATAAGCCTCGCCGAGTGCTAACCCTGTATCCTCGATGGTATGATGCTCGTCAATGTGTAAGTCACCATTTACCATAATTTCCAAATCGGTACTTCCATGCTTACCCAGCTGCTCGAGCATGTGATCAAAGAAATGCAAACCTGTTGAAATCTTGCATTGGCCACTGCCATCCAGATTTAATTTTATAGAAATCTCTGTTTCGGAAGTCTTTCGGATCACTTCAGCCGTCCGGTGAGGCATTTTCAAAAACTTATATACCTCATCCCAATCGTTGGTTACCAACTCAGCTTCTTCGGCTTCATCTCCGATAAAGATGGCTTTAGAACCTAGATTTTTTGCGAGCATCATATCGGTCAATCGGTCTCCAATCACATAGGAATTGGCAAGGTCATAATCCTCAGAAAAGTATTCCATCAGTAATCCAATATTTGGCTTTCGAGTCACCGCATTTTCATGTTCAAAAGTCTTATCCACATGAATCGCTTTAAAAATAATATTCTCTTGCTCCAGTGTTTTGAGCATTTTGTATTGTGCCGGCCAGAAGTCTTTTTCGGGAAAAGAAGTGGTTCCCAAACCATCCTGATTTGTTACCATGACCAATTCATAATCCGTTTCCTCAGCGATTTTCCGAAGGTTAGAGATCACTTTAGGAAGGAATTCTAATTTTTCCAAACTATCTACTTGAAAATCGCTCAGTGGTTCTTTGATGATAGTGCCATCACGGTCAATAAATAAAACTTTCTTTTTCATGTGTTTATAATTTGCTTTTCAATTGTCACATGGAATCTCGCATGGTTGATAATCATCCCAGTATGTGACCTTCTCGTCATGCTCGGTTTCATCGGTGTTTAATTTTTTGAAGTAAAAATCTCAGTGAGGGCTTCCACTAAGCGCTCGTTTTCAGACCGTATTCCTACTGTGATCCGAATGCAATCTTCGCAAAGCAGCACTTTTGATCGATTTCTGACGATTACTTTTTTATCAATCAATTCATCATAGACCAGATTTGCATTTGGCATTTTGACCAAGAGAAAATTAGCATCGGAGGGATGGATTTTATTGATGAAGGCCAAGCTTTCCAATCGAGATTTCAAATATTCGCGTTCTGAAAGAATATCTGTGATCATCGACTTCACTTTTTCATAATTATCGATAGCTACCAAAACAGTTTCCTGAGTCAAGCCAGAAATATTATAAGGAGGCTTAATTCGATTAAGAATCTTGATCAAATCTTTGGAAGCAAATGCCATTCCTAGTCGGAGAGATGCTAAACCCCAAGCTTTTGAGAATGTCTGCATTACAACCAAATTTTTAAAATTCTTCAATTCTATGGTGAAACTTGGTTCGTCGCTGAAATCAATATAGGCTTCATCGACAACGACGATTCCTTTGAACTTCTTTAAGAGATATAAAATACCATCTCGATCGACCTTGTTTCCACTTGGATTGTTGGGTGAACAGATAAAAATGATTTTGGTATGCTTATCGACGGCATCGAGTATTTTATCAGTTCTGAGTTGAAACTCTGCTGTTAATGGTACTTTTTGAACCTCCACATTATTAATAGAAGCACTTACTTCGTACATCCCATAAGTAGGGGGAAGCAAGATGACATTGTCTTTTTCTGGAATACAAAAAGCCCTAAACAATAAATCAATTGCTTCATCCGAACCATTTCCCAAGAAAATCCTAGAAGTTTTCACTCCTTTTATTTGGGATATTTTTTCCTTGAGTTCTAACTGATAAGGATCAGGATATCTGTTAAAGTCTTGTGTAGTAATCGATCCAAAAGGGTTTTCATTAGCATCCAAAAAGATGCCTTCCTTCCCTTTATATTCATCCCGAGCCGAAGTGTAAGCTTGTAAGGCCGCGATGTGCGGGCGAAGTAATTTCTCTATTTTGAAGCTCATACTTTACTGGTTTTTAGAGCATTCAGACGAATGGTGACTGCATTTTGATGTGCATCGAGCAATTCGTTTTTAGCCATTATCTCTACAGTTGGTCCGATAAGCTTCAATCCTTCTGCTGAAATCTTCTGATAAGTGATCTTTTTGACAAAGCTATCCAAAGACACGCCGCTATAATTTCGGGCATAGCCGTAAGTGGGTAGAGTGTGATTGGTTCCCGAAGCATAGTCTCCTGCAGATTCGGGAGTGAAATTTCCAATAAACACTGAACCAGCATTGAAAATGGCTTCCACCACCTCATCCTCATTAGCCACTGCAATAATCAAATGTTCAGGTGCGTAAAAGTTGATTAGCTCGATAGCTTTTTCCTGTTCAGTCATAATTACTATACAGGAATTGCTCAGCGCTTTTTTGGCGATATCCTTCCGAGAAAGATTCTTGAGTTGAGCATTGATTTCTTTGATTACTTTTTTAGCGAAAATCTCAGTATCTGTCACCAAAATTACCTGCGAATCCACACCATGTTCTGCTTGCGAAAGTAAATCTGAAGCAACGAAAGCTGGAACAGCAGTTTCATCTGCATAAACCAAGACTTCAGAAGGTCCAGCTGGCATATCAATCGCGACGCCATATTTAGTGGCATTCTGCTTAGCTGCAGTTACAAATTGATTTCCTGGACCGAAAATTTTATCTACTTGAGGAACAGATTCGGTTCCAAAGGTCATTGCAGCGATAGCTTGTGCACCACCAGATTTGATGATTTTGGTGATTCCGATTAGATCTGCGGTAAATAAGATGGCAGGGTGAATTTTGCCATGACGATTAGGAGGAGTGCAAAGTACAATTTCGTTGCATCCAGCAAGTTTTGCTGGAACCCCCAACATCAATACAGTACTAAATAAGGGAGCTGTTCCACCTGGAATGTAAAGTCCCACCTTTTGGATAGCCACACTCTTTCTTCTGCAAACTACGCCTGGCATCACTTCTACGATCAATTCAGATGAAGTTTGAGCACTGTGGAATCGTTCAATATTTGCTTTGGCTACTCCAATCGCTTTTTTCAGTTCTGTTGATATTGCCGCTACGCCTTCTTTAATTTCGGCAGGGGATACAACCAAAGAATCTAGCTGTACGTGATCAAATTCTAGCGCATATTTGAAAAGGGCCTTATCTCCCGATCGCTGTACTTTCTTTAAGATCGGTTTGACTATTTTATTGATTGCCTTTGTTTTGAATACCGGTCTTGCGAGTTCTGTATTCCAGGAACTTTTGCTAGGGTTTTTTAAGATTTTCATTGCTATTACTTTAAATCAATATTTAAACGAGCTATCAAACAATCATTTTCTCAATAGGTACGACGAGAATACCTTCTGCGCCAGCAGCACGAAGTTCTTCAATATTCTCCCAAAACTGATCCTCCTGAAGCACTGAGTGCACCGAAGACCATCCTTCTTGGGCCAAAGGAAGAATAGTTGGGCTGCGCATTCCTGGAATTAGGCTAATTATTTTTTCCAAAGATTCATTTGGTGCATTCAGCAAAACGTACTTATTACTTTTCCCTTTCTGTACGGCATTGATTCTGAAAAGCAGCTTCTCGACAATAGCAATTTTCCAATCTGCCAACTCTTTATTAGCGATCAAAACAGCTTCTGATTTGAAGATTTCTTCAACTTCTTTCAAGCCGTTCATCATGAGTGTAGAGCCTGAGCTGACAATATCACAGATTCCTTCTGCCAATCCGATGCTAGGAGCGATTTCCACCGAACCACTGATTTCATGAATGGCAGCATTGATTTTTACCTTTTTCAGGTAGTCTCCTAGGATTTTCGGGTAGGAGGTAGCGATGTTTTTTCCTTCAAAATAGGATACACCTAGATATTCCTGACCTTTTGGAATGGCTAATGAAAGTCGGCATTTGGAGAACCCCAATTTCTTGAGAGTAAGTACTTCTTTATCCTTTTCGACCAATTCATTTTCCCCAACAATTCCTAAATCCGCTACTCCATCTGCCACATAGCCTGGAATATCATCATCCCTAAGAAATAAGAATTCGATAGGAAAATTGGTGGAAGTGGACTTGAGTTTGCCGGTTCCATTATAAAATTTGATGCCACATTCTTTGATGAGGCTCAGTGAATCTTCGGATAGTCTGCCGCTTTTTTGCACGGCGATACGGATTATTTGTTCCATTGGTGCTTTTACGCTAAGAATTAAAAGAGGTGTAATAAATTTTGGCAGACCGCAGAATCCCTGTCATCGACGGCGCCGGGTAGTAAAAAGCATTCCTTAGACGGAATGATGGAAATGATGCAGCAAACGCGATTGCTTGCAGTCAATTAAAAGTTCACTATTTCTAGTCGTGTTTTCCATTCTTTATTACAAAGATAGGGATGGAGGTAAAAGATACAAATCTATTCATCTGATTATTTGGAGGAATTTGAACTTTTTGATTCGAATTCCCAATTCAATTTTTATTCCTAGAAGGGCTTTTCTCCTTTACATGATTTCTGATCCCTTCGAAAGCAAATTCAGCAATCAATTGATACCCGAAATCAGAGGGATGAATCCCGTCAGCAGCGAAAAAATTCTCCACTAATTCCAATTTGATTTCTTCAAAAACCAGATTGTTTCGATTTACTGAAATAGACTTCATTTCATTTCTGAGAAATTCTCGCTGTCTTTGAAGATACCCTTGCATGAGTGGGGAAAAAGCCGGAAAGAGTTGGACTGGTGGAATGTCAGCCAAATAGATCCAATTGGGATGAAATAGTTGCTCAAGCTTCTCGATCAACCTCGCTAATGATTTGGCAAATGATTTCGGATTTGTCCATTGAAAACAATCATTTGCTCCAATAAAAATAAATATTCCTTCTATCGACTTTGGGTTTTTTTCTAACTCAACTTCAAAAAGTGGGAGCGTTTCTGCTATTTGAATTCCATTTTTCCCAAAATTAGAAACGGTATATTCTCCTTTAAAAAGATTGAAAATATGGCCAGCAAGAGTGAAGGCAGTTGTGGTTGCGCCAACACCAGCTACAGTTGATTCACCTATAAGCAATAGTTCAGATGTTTTTCCTTCTAAAACTAAGTGTTCTGATATTGCTGGTAGATTGGGAACCGACCTTTTGATCTTCCAAGCTTCGTAGGCCAGGTAGGGTAGAAGTGGATAAAGACGGGTTTGAAAAAGTAAATAGGAGAGATCGATTTTAGACATTATCCACCAGCTTTTTTGGCTTTGTACCCTTCTGATTGGAGGATCTGTACGACTTTGTCTCGGTGATCTCCTTGGATCAAAATTTCCCCATCTTTTGCTGAGCCGCCTACCCCACATTTATTTTTCAGCAATTTTCCTAAAACCGCTAATTCAATATCAGTACCTAAAAAACCTTCAATCAATGTTACTTTTTTGCCTGCTCGGGCTTTCTTATCTAACATCACTTTAAGATTTTGTTGGTTATGAGCTAAGCTATCTTGTTCGTCATTGGATTCGTGTTGAAACTCGAAATCATCACTGGTAGAGTAAACCATTCCATCCCGTTTTTTCCAGTCGTTATTTTTCTTTGTCATAATATAAAAATGCCTGCTCATCAAAGCAGGCATCAATTTGTAAATAATTATTACTTCGTTTTGAATGTCCAGACCGGACGCGTGGCATGATTGACCACATCTTCAGCTATACTACCTGTGATTAAATGTAAAAATCCTGTCCTACCATGCGTAATCATAGCAATTAGATCTGCATTTACATCGTCTGCAAATTCAATAATACCAGTTTCCTCGGAACTTGAATTATAAATCTCAGCGGTGACATTACTAAAATCAAATTTGTTTGCAAAGGCTCGAATTCGTTTGATGGATTCGCGGCTAGTTTCAAAATTTCCAGGAGTATTTATGACCACGAAATAAAGTTCTGCTCCCAATAGATTTTGAAGTCGTTTCATGCCATCTGCTATTTCAACGTTATATTCCCGGAAATCACTGGCGAAAACAATTTTCTTCAAATCCTTGGGGTCAACCGCTGACTTTATCGTAATCACTGGACAAATTGCAGTACGAACCACTTTTTCAGTATTACTCCCTATCAACACTTCTTCCACACCACTGGAACCTTTGGAACCCATAATTACCAAATCAGGATTCTCTTCACTAATAGATTCTGATATTCCTTTGAAGGCATTTCCTAGTTTGATGTTCGCGGAGAAAGTGAAATTTGAGTCTGCATATTTCGCTTTCAGCTCCTCGATCTGGACTTTCCTTCTATTCATCAGTTCGATGAAGAAAATCTGATTTTCCATATCAGGCATCATTTCTCCACCTCCCATGGTTCCCATAGTCGTTGATGTAGGGGTTTCCATCACATGGAGTACTTCTATATGTACATAGTCAAACTTGTCAGCGATAGCTGTAGAAAAGTTTAGGGCATTTTGAGCTTGCTCAGAAAAGTCGAATGGGACGAGGATCTTGGTCATGATTTTGGTCTTTAGTTTCTACAAATTACTTGAAAAAGGAAAATAAAAAAAGGACTAATCTCAGGTTTTAGCCTAAAACCCGTGTGCAAGGCCTTTAAGCAAAGAGGATTTCGTCTGAAAATCTAAGAACAAATATTATTTTTTAAGTTGATATTCGAGTCTCCTATGTTACTTAGGGTGATAAAAAAATCAAACCTACTCCAAATAAAATTGTCCACAAAAGCGTACTCAAAGCCATTTTTTTTAAATATGGATCGATAGTTTTGGATTCTTTCCCATTTTGAACGCCCAAAGCTACAGCGATCATAATTGGCATGGCGAGTAAGGCCAAAAGGGCGCCCCAAGAGTCGCTGATCCACACAAAAACGATCAATGAGCAATTTCCGCCTAGGATCAGAAACCAATTGTACAGATTCGCAGCTTTTTTTCCGATCCGAACTGGAATGGATTTTTTACCTGCAGAAAAATCAGATTCGATATCTCGAATATTATTGATGTTAAGTACTGAGGTACTAAATAGTCCAAGTGCAATGGCGATCCAAATTCCAGAAAGATTCAGTGTCAAGCTGTGAAGAAAGAAGGTGCCAAATACTCCCAAAATGCCAAAGAAAATGAAAACTGAGATATCACCTAATCCAGCGTAGCCATAAGGGTTACTTCCAGAAGTATAGGTAATTGCTGCCCAAATGGCAGCTAAACCCAAACCGAGGAAGATCAGGAAAAGGGTCATGCTTTGGACTGCAAAAAAAAGCAGTAGCAAACCGGATATCAGCGATAAGGCTCCAAAAAGGTACATGGCTTTTTTCATTTCAAGCAGAGAGATCAAGCCTGACTGAACTGCTCGGATTGGACCTTGTCTATCAGCATGATCAGCGCCGTTTATGGTGTCCCCGTAATCATTGGAAAGATTCGAGAGAATTTGAAGAAAGATGGTCGTCAAAGCAGCAAGGACTAGAATTTCCCAGCGAAAAATATTGAAATTTGCCGCTAAAAATGATCCGGCAAGGATACTAGCTAAGGCAAGGGGTAAAGTTCGAAGCCTGATTGCGTGCAACCAGGCCTCTTTTTTTGTTTGAATACGATCTTTCACAGATTTGGAAGGAGTCTCAGACTCCGGCAAAGTTTAAGATTTCCTCATCTAGCGGCGCTACGGATGAAGGTAAGAATTTGATCAATTCACCTTTCTCATCAATCAGGTATTTACAAAAATTCCAACCTGGCTCTTCGTTATTCCAGCCATTCAATTTTGAATCAGAAAGCCAGCGATAGAGGGGATGCTTGTCAAATCCTTTAACCGAAACTTTCTCAAACATTGGGAAAGTAACTCCGAATTCTGTTGTACAAAACTCTTTGATTTCCTCGTTTGAGCCAGGTTCCTGCCCACCAAAGTTATTGGCAGGAAAACCTAGTATCACGATTTTATCTCCGTATTGTTCATTTAATTCTTGGAGTGCAGCATATTGCTTGGTGTAGCCACATTTAGAAGCGACATTGACAATCATGATTTTTTTACCTTTGAAGCTATTGAAATCAACTTCTTGACCGTTGATATCCTTGATTTTGAAATCGTAGAAAGTGTTTTCCATTGAGGTAGTTTGGTTCGTTAGGCTTACCGATTCGAAGCTATCAGGCCGTGTGGCTGATTGCTGGCAAGCAAAGAAGATAACTGAGATAAGTAGGAGGAGGTTTTTCATATTACATTCGGTCTGGGACATTAATACCAAGTAAACTCATCCCTTTTTTTATTGTTTTAGCTGTAAGATCAGAAAGTGCTACTCGGAATGCTAGAATAACTTCATCGTTTTCCAGAAATATAGGCAGATCAGCATAGAAACGGTTGTATTCTTTTGATAAATCAAATAAGTACTGCGCTAAAACTGAAGGGGAATATTCCTGTCCTGCCAGCTCAATCTTCTTTTCAAAATCATTTAATATAAAGATCAATGCTGCTTCAGAATCCTCGAGTTTGGTGACTTTACTGAAATCCACCGCATGATAATCTACCCCAATCATACTAGCTTTCCGAAGGATAGAAGCGATTCGGGCATGTGAATATTGTATAAAAGGGCCTGTATTTCCTTGGAATTCGATGGATTCCTTTGGGTTGAAAAGCATTCGTTTTTTAGGATCAACCTTCAATAAGAAATACTTCAAAGCACCTAAACCAAGCATTTCGTAGAGTTCGGCCGCCTGTTCTGGGTTGAATCCTTCGATTTTGCCTAGTTCTTTGGTGTGGCTTTCAGCTGTATCAACCATTTCCTGCATCAATTCATCAGCATCGACCACTGTTCCTTCACGGGATTTCATTTTTCCGGAGGGAAGATCGACCATGCCATAGGAAAGGTGATAGAGTCCATCTCCGTAAGGCCGGCCTAATTTCCGCATGATCTTATACAGCACATCAAAGTGATAATCTTGCTCATTTCCAACTACATATACGGACTTGTCAATTTTGAAATCTTCATATTTCAAATCTGCTGTGCCCATGTCTTGGGTAATGTATACCGAAGTACCGTCGCCACGGAGCACCAACTTTTCGTCTAGTCCTTCTGCAGTTAAATCAACCCAAACAGAACCATTTTCCTTCTTGAAGAAAACACCTTTTGAAAGACCTTCCTCGACAATATCTTTTCCTAAAAGATAAGTATCTGACTCGTAATAAAATTTATCGAAATCAACTCCCATTCGCTCATAGGTGCTTTCAAATCCGGCATAGACCCATTCGTTCATCCGTTTCCAAAGTGAGACTACTTCCTCGTCATTGGCTTCCCATTGCCGCAGCATTTCCTGAGCTTCCAAAATGATAGGAGCAGTTTTTTTTGCCTCATCTTCAGATTGTCCTGAAGCAATTAGCATAGCGATTTGTTTTTTGTATTCTTGGTCAAAAAGGACATAGTATTTTCCTGCCAAGTGATCCCCTTTTAATCCGGAGCTTTCAGGAGTTTCGGAATTCCCAAAGTGTTGGTAAGCGACCATAGATTTACAAATATGAATCCCGCGATCGTTTACTAAATTAGATTTAATCACCTCATAGCCATTTGCTTTAAGGATTTCAGCCACTGAGTAGCCAAGGAAATTATTTCGTAAATGTCCTAGGTGAAGTGGTTTATTAGTATTTGGAGAGGAATACTCGACCATTACTTTTTGACCGTTAGCAGGAAGTTGTCCGAAATTTTCATTGTCAAAAAGCTGCTGAAATACGCCTAGCCAAATCTGATTGTTTAATTCCAAATTCAGAAAGCCTTTGACCACGTTGAAGCCAGCGACTTCAGCGACATTGTCTTTAAGATATGCGCCTAGTTGGTTTGCAGTATTCTCTGGTGTGGTCTGAGAAATTTTCAAAAAAGGAAAAACCACAAAAGTATAGGTTCCTTCAAACTCCTTTCGAGTAGGGGCCAATGCCAATTGATCCAAGGATAAATCGGCATTGAAGATATTCTGAAAGGCAAGCTGAATGCCTGCAATGATTGATTCTTGTATGTTCATTTTTTATTTTACTACACTAGATTTTTAACCCGCATTTTTAACCACAATGGACACGAAGGTCAAATAAAAGGTCACAAAGATTAAGGGTTATTCAATTTTAAACTTATTTCGTGTTTATGACTCTTTTTATTCCAAACCTTAAGCTTTTCACATTGAAATTTATCAATAATCCAAGCTTAAATTTACCGAGCTTCAAGTAGTTAATGGTTTGAGCCATATGTAAATCGTTGATATTTTCGACAGATTTTAATTCTAAAACAAGTTTTTTTTGAACCAAAATATCAATTCGATATCCAACACTTACTTGGATTTCATCCATTATTAAAGGCATTTCTTTTTCTACTTCTATTTCAAACCCCTCTTTTTCTAATTTAAATGCAAGGACTTTTTTATATGCGTTTTCGAGTAGGCCTGGACCTAATTGTGAATGAACTGCTAAAGCTACTCCGATCACTTTATTAGCTAATTGATCTTCATCAAGTAAGTCAAATTGGTTCATATGATTTTCAAATAGTCAAATCTCAAATTTATCTTGATATTCAATTGAAACTCTTTGCGTCCTTAATTTTGACCTTTGATTCCTTTGTGGTTAAACACTAGAAATTGGCAACCAAAGAATTGGTTGTGATTTCCAAAACTTCAAATGCAGCTTCAGCCATGGTGTTTTCATTGTCCAGAGTTGGATTTACTTCGACGATTTCCCAACAGCAGACTCGCTTATCCATAATTAATTCAGCATTCAGTTGAATTGCTTCTTCCAAAGTCAATCCATTCGGTACTGGAGTGCCAGTTCCCATAGAAATAGAACTATCTAAGCTGTCCACATCAAAAGAAATGTAAATTTGATCACAGTCTCTCAATAACTCTAAAGTCTCTTTTGCGATATGGCTGATTCCTTTGGTCCTAACCTCACTTGTTTTGAAGTTTTTGATATTATGAGTTTTGATCAAATAATTTTCAGGCTCTTCAGTATCACGAACTGATATAAAGACGATATCGCTTGGAAGAATTTTAGGGAAATCCCCTCCGATAGTTTTGATCTTTTCCCAATAGGTAATTGTCTCCTCAGAAGGTTCATTCACCTGGCAATCCAAGTTGTCTAATTGGGTGACCATCGCCAACGGCATGCCATGCATATTACCTGAGGGTGTAGTATAAGGAGTATGCAAATCTGCATGTGCATCAATCCAAATAACACCTAATCGTTTCTTAGGCTCAGCAGCTTTGATGCCCATGATCGTACCAGCAGCTGTGCTATGATCTCCGGCCAAAATGATTGGAAATTTCTTCTCCATCCGAAGCGATTCCACTGTAGAATATACGTTTTTCAGTACTTGATAGACTCCATCTATGTATTTTGCGTTGGGGAATTTGTTCCCTTTCCAAAGAAAATTATTGGCATCAGGGACATTAATTGGGTCAAACTGAGTAAAGAAATTTGATTTTTTATCCAGACTGGCAATTTTTAAAGCATCGATTCCTAAGCTTGCACCTCGCGTTCCAGCAGCAATTTCGGATCGTACTTCTACTAATTTGATATCACGCATTTCGGGCTTCTTTATGTTAAATTTGGGTGCTATAGTCGCACAAAAGTAGGGAAATTTGGCTGAAATGTGTAGGGCCAATGCCAGCGAGGATTGTTGTGTATAAGGATAAAAAAATTCAAAGTTTAACCAAAAGATAAGATTTGAATGAATTCAGACTATTTTTAAATTGTATTTTAACTCTAGACTAAAAGAAATATCATCCATGTTGATTAAATCCAAGTTGCCTGAAGTAGGAACCACCATTTTTACCATCATGTCCAAGCTGGCAGTTGATCATCATGCGATTAATCTTTCTCAGGGCTTTCCAGGATTTAATTCACCGCAGGAATTATTGGATTTGGTCACCGCGCATATGCGATTGGGGAATAACCAATATGCACCGATGAGTGGGGTTCCGATTTTGAGACAGCGGATAGCGGAGAAGGTTCGTTTAGAAACTGGAATCAGCTATAATGAAGAAGAAGAGATTACAGTTGTCTCTGGGGCTACTGAAGCAATATTCTCGGCGATTACCGCTACTGTCCGGCCAGGAGATGAGGTGATTGTTCTAGAACCAGCTTATGATCTGTATGTTCCTGCCATTCAACTTTGCGGCGGAATCCCAGTGTTTGTTTCGCTGAATATGCCTGATTTCTCTGTGAATTGGGAAAAGCTTAAATCAGCGGTAACGAATAAAACGAGGATGATCATGGTCAACACACCTCATAACCCCGGAGGCTATGTTTGGACACAAGAGGACATAAATAATTTGGCTGAATTGATCGAATCGAGAAATATTCTGGTAGTTTCTGATGAAGTCTATGAACATATCACGTTTGACGGGCGACCACATTTGTCCCTGATGACACATTCTGTTTTGCGGGAGCGAACCTTTGTCTGTTGTTCTTTTGGGAAGACTTTTCACGTAACAGGCTGGAAAGTAGGGTACTGTTTGGCTCCAAGAAAGCTGACTGAAGAATTTAGAAAAGTCCATCAATTTGTCACTTTTAGTACGCCGACGCCATTCCAATATGCTTTGGCAGATTACATCCAAGACCCTTTGACGTATCAATCCCTTCCTAAATTCTACCAGCAAAAGCGTGATTTATTTTGTGAGGGACTTGAGACTACAGATTTCACTTTTACACCAGCTCAAGGAAGTTTTTTTCAGTTGGTATCTTACCAACATCTTTCAAATGAGCCAGATTTGATTTTAGCAAAACGATTGACCACTGATTATGGAGTGGCTTGTATTCCGATTTCGGTCTTTTTCCAAGATAAAACGGATCATAAAATTCTTCGATTCTGCTTTGCGAAAAATGATTCAGAGTTGTTTGAAGGATTAAATCGTCTAATGAAGAATCCTATTTTTTAAAGTTGAAATTCTAACTCATTAATTAAAGCTTTCCAATTCATGGTTTCAGTTGATTTTACTGCTCATAGCAAAGGTTATGTAGCTTAACTGTTTTTAAATTTTTTGATAAAAAAAAGGAACAGACTTTGGGTATTTATGTTGATTAGTTTGAATTACCTCAATAAATTAGCAATTTTTGCACAGCTTTAATTATTTACAAACCAACGCGAATGAATTCCTATAAAGAACTGATCAAACAGACTTTTGACTTTCCTACCAAAGAATTTCATGTAGAGGATAATCATTTATTCTTCAATGGAGTAAACCTCAAAGAGATTATTGATACTTATGGTACTCCTTTGAAGCTGACCTACTTGCCTAAGATTTCTGAAAGCATTCAGAATGCAAAGACTTATTTCAATACTGCGATCAAAACTCACGACTACAAAAGCGATTATACCTATTGCTATTGTACGAAATCTTCGCATTTCAGCTTTGTGCTAGATGAGGCCTTGAAAAATGACATTCATATTGAGACCTCTTCTACTTTTGATATTCCTTTGGTGCGAAGTCTTCATGAAAAGGGAAAGATCACAAAAGATAATTATATCATCTGCAATGGATTTAAGCGGACACTTTACAAACAATATATCTCTGAGTTGCTCAACGATGGATTTGTGAATTGTATTCCAATTTTGGATAATATCTCCGAGATCGATTACTATTTGGAACATGTCAAAGTTCCATTCCAAGTAGGGATCAGAATTGCCGCTGACGAGGAGCCTAAGTTTGGCTTTTACACCTCAAGACTTGGAGTACGATACAATGATATCATCAGGCTATACGAGGAAAAAATCAAGGATCATCCATTGGTGAGCTTAAAAATGCTTCACTTTTTTATCAATTCAGGAATTCAAGATACTGCTTACTATTGGTCTGAATTGACTCGTTTTATCCAAAAGTATGTGGATTTGAAAAAAATTGCACCTTCGTTGGATACCATGGATATCGGAGGCGGTTGGCCAATCAAAACCAATCTATTTTTTGATTACGACTACCAATATATGGCAGATCAGATCGTCAAAAATATCAAATCGATGTGTGCAAAAAACAGCACGGTTGAACCACATATTTTCACCGAATTCGGAAGCTATACGGTAGGCGAAAGCGGAGCGGTGCTCTATTCAATTTTGGATGAAAAGCTTCAAAACGATAAAGAGCTTTGGTATATGATTGATGGCTCCTTTATTACCCAATTGCCAGATACCTGGGGTTTAAATCAGAAGTATATCATGCTCGCCATCAACAATTGGGATGAAACCTACCACAATATTTCGTTGGGAGGTTTGACCTGCGATAGTATGGACTACTATAATTCAGAGGCAAATCAATACAATATTTATCTTCCCAAAATAGAAGCTGGACGCACGCAATACATTGGTTTCTTCCATACTGGAGCTTATCAAGAATCACTCGGTGGCTACGGTGGAATCCAACATTGCCTAGTCCCAGCTCCAAAACATGTCTTGATTGATCGGGATGAAGATGGAAATGTTACTCATAGACTGTTTGCAAAAGATCAAACTCAGGAAAGTATGTTAAAGACTTTGGGGTATTAATCCTGTCAATCACTAGCACCTAAAAAGGGTTTGAGTTTGAAAAATAACTTAAACCCTTTTCTGTTTTTAAACTGCAAATAGATAGGCATTAGGTTTTTCATATTTGTGGATATGCTTTTCCTTTTAGTACTTTGAGAAAGCAAAAATGAGCTCACTAAAAATTTCACTTCTTTTTATATTCTTTCATTTTTTTACCAGCTCAGTTTCCCTTTGCCAAATAGTAACTGGAAAGGTCACGGATGCTAACACTGGCGAAGCACTCCCATTTACGAACGTTTTTATCAACAATACCACAATTGGTGCGATCACTGCCCTAGATGGGACTTATGAGATCAAAGGTCAAATCCCTTCAAATATAGAATTGGTAGCTTCTTTCGTTGGATATGTGACCAAAGTAGTGGAAGTCAACTTTGAAAATAGAACCTCGGTAACTGTAAATTTTTCGCTCGAGCCGCAACAGTCCATGCTTTCGGAAGTCGAATTGAAATCACGAAGGGACCGGGTTTGGGAGAGAAATCTCAATCGTTTTGAGGATGTTTTTATTGCAGTGCCTGATGATCCAATAGGTTCCAAATTGGTGGAGATTCTAAATCCATGGGTAATAGACTTTGAGCAGGTCAAAGTGGATAAAGGTACCAACTATGTAAAAGCCACTGCTCAGGGACCTATCATTATAGATAATAATGCACTTGGATATAAGATCGAGTTTTATCTACAAGATTATCGCTGGTCAAAGACGAGTTCACGTTATTTTGGGCAAGTTTTTTATACGGAAAAAAAGCCCAAAGATGAGGAGGAAGCTGCCTTTTGGAGGGAAAATCGGGAAAGTAGCTATCAGGGATCCAGCCGGCATTTGATCCAATCCATAATCCTCAATCAGGCAGATTCACAAGGTTTCCGAATGTATGAGTCTAAAGAGTATCAACTAGAAAGAGTCAGGACGAATAGTTTTAATGTAGAACAAGGCGAATCTATCATTTCTTTCCCGGTAGATTCGGTTCGTCGTGCCTCGCTCAGGAATGGCAACTTTCGGATTTTTTGGCCAAAAAGAGTGGAAATTCATTACCTAAAGAAATATGCACTAAATGAATATTATTCAGATTTCTATCATCCTATTAGCTGGATCATTGCTCCCGGCGGGTATTTTGATGTTTACCGAGATGGCATACCTGCACAACCCACGCAGTTAGTCCTTTCTGGCCGGATGGGTAGACAACGTGTGGCTCGGTCGCTTCCCTATGATTTTGTTCCAGACCTGGAATTTGAGGATTTTGTGGCTGAAGTGGATAGTACCAAACGGGCCTTCAATCAATGGAACAAACTCCGAGAGCAACCTTACCTCACTACAAATAAGGATTTCTATTATCCAGGGGAAGGAGTCTGGTTAGGCGGTCGGATGATTTATCAAAATCAACTTTTGGCGGACTCGCTCAGCCGAGTACTATATGTCGACATATTGGATGAAAAATCGACTGTGATTCAACAGGAAATATTTCCGATCGTCTCAGGGCGGATTGAAGGAGGTTTTACTTTACCGGAAAATTTGAAAGCAGGAGATTATTTCCTTCGAGCCTATACGCAATGGATGCTGAACTATCCAGAGCAGGACATTTTTCTTAGGCCAATTCCTGTGCTTGAAAAAGGTTTTGAAATTATTACTCAACAACTTGACGAGGTCGAATACTATGGGGATATAAACATCACACAGACGAATAAAAAAAAGGTGGTTACTAAAGGAATTGAACTTCAAATCGACCTATCTATTTTCGATGAACTAGAACAAGCCACAGGAGCGGAGTTTACGGTATCAATAACTGATGGTGATTTGGTGAGCCCGATCATAAATCGACCAACGATACTGAAGGCTTTGGAATGGTTAGACAAAGAAGAAAATGAGAATCAAACCTTAGCGATAACAAATCAAATCGAGTATGGGATTTCTGTCCTAGGCCGATTCTCATCTACCCGAAAACGTGATCCTATTATCAATCCGATCACTCTTGTGTTAGATGATCTGGCTGATTTTGGCTTAGTTTATACAGATTCTTCCGGTTTTTTCAGAGCTACAGGATTGAATTTTACAGATTCGGCCAGGCTGGCAGCTGCAGCCTTGGATAAAAAGAAAAATTCCTACGGGATGATAGAGTTGATTCAAAATACTGCTCCGATTCATAGAGGATCTTTTCCTAAGCTAAGCTATCAATTAGCCCAAGTTAAAGTTGGTAATCAGTCCTATGATATCAAAGGGGAATTTATCCAAATGGAGGAATTTGTCAAAGAAGATGCGAAGATCGAACGGCTGCAGGATTCCAATTATGGGTATGGGGAACCAGATAAGAAAGTGACCCCTGAAATGTTAAAAAATTGGCCAGGAAGTACACTCGATCAACTTGTAGGTATGCAATTTGGAAATGGTAAACTTGGGAATTTCAATTATGGAATAAATGCCGGTAATCCTTTGATTATAATTGATGGATCAAGATATCTATATGCAGAAGGGGAGTCATATATAGACGTTTTGCAGCGGTATATTACAGACGAGGTGACATCCCTCTCGATCTATACTTTTAATGCACCGGTGTTTGGCATGGCGGGTTTTGTAGGAGTGATCATGTTTGAAACCAAGCGAGGAGAACGGTTTGGGCCAAGCGCTGAGACTAACTTTGATTCAACTGGTTTTCAACTCTTCAAGATAAGAGGCTACACACCAGTTTCTGCATTTGAAAATACGATCGCAGAGGATGCTCCAGTTCAAGTAAGGCCTACAATTTATTGGGATCCAAAGGGGGAGGTCACTGCTGAAAACGGCGTTTATTTGATCAAGACTTTGGTATCAAATGAAGTCCAAACCGTAAACCTAGTTATTGAAGGAATTACTAAGGACGGTTTGGGCTTTGTGAAAACCTTTCAGATTAAATTGAAAGATTAAGAATTAGATTGAAGTTTTGATACATCGATTTTGAATAGTTCTGCTGCATTTTTCCATAAGATCATTTCCTTTTTATCGTCAGGCAGATCTAGGCTCTTCATAAAGTTCAAATAGGAGCTCATGGAAGAAATAGGCCAATCTGTACCATAAAGCAGGTATTTAGGGTTTCCTGCATAGGTGATCATTTGTTCCAATTCAGTTTTCATAAATTTCTCAAACTTCTCTGAGAAATTTCCTAATACGAGCCCCGAGAAGTCTGCATATACATTCTTGTTTTTATAAGTGACTTCCATGCAGTCTTTGATCCAAGGATTACCTACATGGCAGATCACGATCTTTAATTCTGGAAAATCCACAGCCAAATCGTCGTGGTGAATGGGATGAGAATACTTCACTCGACCAGTAGGGGAATAAGTATCGCCAGAGTGAAACATTACAGGGACATCGTATTCAATTGCCATATCGTAGACGACTTTCATTCGTGTGTCGTTGGGATAAAATGGCTCATACCCTGGGTAAAGCTTCAATCCTTTAATCAATCCTGCTTCAAGATATTCTGCTATTTCTCGAAGATCTCGATGGTTATAATGGAGGTAAGAAATCCCAGCTACAACGCCGAGATTAGGTCGATCGCGAATGGCTTCAACGACTTGAGTCGTGCTAGGCCGATGCTCATTTACTTTGTAGGAAGTCAACACTAAGGAGTAATCTACTTTGTTTTCTTCCATTGTTTTGCAAAGCTTATCCAAACAAGATTCAAGTGAGACAACGCGTTCTTCGTGGTAATTATTTATGTGGGTATGGACGTCAATAATCATAATAAAATTTAAAATTTAGTTCTCCCTGTATCCAGGGCCTTTGACTGCTCTTCCGGGAAAAGCGCCAGTATGTTCACCGTCTTTTAGGACTTGAGTTCCATTCACAAATACGTGTGAAATTCCAGTGGAGTAGGCGTGGGGCTTTTCAAAAGTCGCATGATCCTGAACTTTCTCCGGATCAAAGATGACTAAGTCGGCAAAATAACCAGGCTTAAGTAATCCTCTTTTTTGGATTTTCAAATTACTGGCAGGCAGTCCTGAAAGCTTATAGATGGCTTCTTCCAATGAAATCACTTTTTCCTCTCGGACATATTTTGCTAAAAGCCTGGAAAAGTTGCCATAAGATCTTGGGTGGGTACTGCTTTTCAAGAAAACACCGGAAGTAGCCATCGAGGCACCATCCGAGCCAAAGCTCATGTAGGGAAGGGCAATTTGCTTCATTACATTTTCTTCAGTCATCAAAAAGTAAACAGTACCCACACGGCTACCATCCTGAACTACCAGATCCATGGCTGTTTCTTCCGGACTTTTATTGCGTAAAACAGCTACCTCAGAAAGTGTTTTTCCAGTCAAATATTTTAAGCTATCGTTTGCAAATCCTACCAAAAGTATGTTTTCTGGTTTTCCCGCAGCTTGCATTAAGCTTTCCCAAGCCACATTGGGATCTTTCATCTCAGCCGCCACTCGTTTTCGAATAGCGGGGTCTTGAAGTCTTTTGCTCCAGGCTTCAAAACCTCCTTCTTGCACCCATGGAGGCATCGCAGCATCCAGACCTGTAGCTCCCGCCACGTAATTATACATATCCGTGGTGATCCGTAGCCCTGCTGCTCTTGCTGAATCTATCTTTTGAACCACCCGATCAAACTTTGACCAATTCTTCTGACCACTCATTTTCAAGTGGTAAACTTCGGCCCGGATATCCGCTTCAGCTGCGATTCGGATCAGCTCATCCAAACTTTCCAATAGACGATCACCTTCACTTCGCATGTGAGAAATATACATGCCATCATATTTTGCAGCCACTTTGCAAAGTTCGATCAACTCTTCCGTACTCGAATAAAAGGCTGGGGCATAGATTAAGGAGGAGCCGATTCCTAAAGCGCCTTCTTTCATTCCCTTTTCCACCATTGCTCGCATCTCATCCATCTCTTCAGCTGTGGCTTGTCGATCCTCGAAGCCAATGGTATTGATTCGAAGCGTCGTTGCACCAAGAAAGGAAGCCACATTGGTGGAAACACCTTTCTTTTCCAAGAAATCAAGGTATTCAGCTAGGCTTTCCCAAGTAATTTCATACTTAATATCTCCTTGAGCAGCGATTAATGCTTGTTTACTCGCTTCGGTCAGCGGTCCCCAAGATTGCCCTTCACCAAAAACTTCCAAAGTCACACCCTGACGAATATCTCCTTCAGACTTTCCATCCTCGATTAATGACTCCACCGCCCAGCTCAGCATATTGATAAATCCGGGTGACACGACCATTCCATTGGCATCGATTTCTTCTTTTCCTATGGCCTTGCTTAGATCTCCAATTGCTGCAATGGTATCAGATTGAATACCAATATCTCCCAAATACGAGGCATTACCCGAGCCGTCAATGATTCGAGCATTTCGGATTAATACATCGTAAGACTTAGGAGATGAGCATGAAAAAAGGTAAAACGAAAACAGCGTTAAGTTTAGAAATAATCGAGTTTTCATCGGAATGGTGTTTAGTAGATTGTAAAATGACTAAATGAGAGTTGCTTAACTTCCCTCTGCGTGATCAACCATATTCCCATCCAATGTCATGTATTCGCCCATACAGTCGGCTGTCATGCAAGAATGAACAGGAAGGATACCGAGTAAATCTCCGACTTTGACGCTCGCTAGCAATTCATCAGAAGCTTTGATGAGACCGTGTTCTTGAGAAATGCTCTTTAAATAGGAGTGGTGCGAAGGAATAGTCCAGCCTTTTTCATTGAGCAAGACGACCTCTCCAAAGTTCTTATCTCCATTTTCACCCACTAATACATCTTTTGCAAAATGCACTCCGCCGCCGTGAATCAGAATTTCTTTCCTGTCTTTTTTAATATCGACTACCGGAACAGCCATCGCGACCGCTATATCTGACTTATCACAGCCACCCAGTTTAGCTTGCATCAAATCATAAAAGACAAAATTTCCTGGACCCATCTCATCAATATCCCCGAAGTCCTCCATCACTGCACATCCAGGAGTATCCCCTGTTCGGGTGACAAGGTTTGGATATTCAGAGTTGTATTTATGTTTCAGCATCGAGAGTGCATTTCGAGTTTGCTCATAGAGTGCTGGAATATCCGGCATGTAGTAAGAGTGGCCGGCATGAATGTAGAAGCCTTTAAAAAACAGCTTATCAGAATGATTTGAAATTCTTAAAATCTCTTCAATCAACCCAAAGTCTGAAACTTCAACGCCTGTTCTGCCATATCCCGCATCAATTTCGATAAAGAATCCAACCTTCTGCTCCAACTGATCCACCAGCATTTGAGCGGTGGTAGCGTTGATTAGCT
>JBLGAM010000053.1:0-21150 GCA_047612305.1 Planctomycetota bacterium
AAGGGCCGATCAAAATGAGCGCTTTGAAAAAATTGGGTTCTTTGATGGAAGCCAATACGCCTATCATGCTACTTACTGAGTGTCCCACAAAAATGACCTCTTGCAGATCAAGCGCCCGGCATATATCTAGTATATCTTCGGCGTAGCCATTAAGATTAGAATATCGCTCAGCATTATACGCACTGAGGTCCGAGCGTCCGCTACCCACGTAGTCGAACAAGATGATTTTATAATCTTCCGCAAAAGCAGGCCACACATAGCGCCACATTTGCTGGGCGCAGCCAAAGCCGTGGGCAAACAGCATCGGGGTTGTTCCTTTACCATGGACTGTTACATTATTTCTTTTTAATACATCCGTACTCATGTCTGGGCGAAATTATGATGGTGACCATTTTAAATAATGAATCTACTAATCATTTTGAAATAAGGACTATTTTTTTCCCTAGAATTATTTAAAACTTAAAGTCATACTCTTCTGTAAATAAATCGGGATAGAGAAGGACTTCACAGAGGGTTTTAAACTCCCATCCAGGGAATCTAAAAATTGGAATGACTGACACTACTCGCTGCCAAAAGCCAATCTTCATCATTTAGGGAAACTTTTACTCCCGTAATCCTAATTCTTGTAAGCGATATTGAATATTTGATTCAAATAAAAGTTTTTCCTTAGAATTAAGATTGGTGTAAAATTGAGCTTCCTGCTGAAGGATGAATTGCCAATCTTCTGGAAACACTTTAGGTATTTTGTGTCCACTTTTCTTGGTCTTGGAGTTTTTAATAAACCGCCCAATTAGAGCGATTTGGGAAATGGCGAAAATTGTCAATACTTGTGTGCGTTGGTTGAATAAGGATGAGGCAAATAGAAGATTCAGAGAATTCAACATTCTTATTGGAGAAGAAAAATATCTGATAATTCCTATCAAGAATAGTGGTTTGGCAGACCAATCAAAACATGCAATTTCAATTCATCTGCAAGAACAAACTGACTATCCGACTTTCTGTATTCAAGTAGCAAAATTAGGTGTTGAAAAACGGTCAACTAATCTATTTGATATGATAGTAACGTATCTCTATTAAAAAGGAAATAAATTGACTGTCGAACCAATTCCACAACCGTAAAAATAGCGATGAATTCAGAAGCCTGGTATTTAAACGGAAAAACAGCAAAAATCAATGAACTGAGCCTCTTCTTCAAGCGAGCGGGGAAAGGTGAATCCTTGATTTGCATCCATGGCTTTCCCTCCTCATCTTGGGACTTTGAACCCATTTGGCCTTCATTAATAGGACGATTTGACACCATCGCAATCGACCTGATTGGACTTGGCAGATCGGCCAAACCTAATCAGCCACTATCAATTAGTTTGCAGGCTGATATGATTGAAGAATTAGCAATTAAAGAGGAAATCAAAGCCGCCCATATTTTGGCTCATGACTTAGGCGATACCGTTGCTCAGGAATTACTGGCTCGTCAATTTGAAGAAACTTCCAAGGTCAATTGGCTGTCATGCGTCTTTATGAATGGAGGGATTTTCCCAGAAACTCATCATCCGCTTTTCATCCAGAAACTTTTGCTCTCTCAACTCGGACCTCTTGCAGCAAATTTGATGTCCGAAAAGTCATTGAAAAAAAGCCTTACAAAAATCTTCAGTAAAGCACATCCTCCAACAGACGGGTTCATCCATGAAACATGGAAGCTCATCACCGAGAATAATGGCAGAGCTATGATCCCCAAGTTGATTCGATATATAACAGAAAGAAGAATTTACCGAGAGCGCTGGATTGCTCCTTTAGTAGATGCAGTGGTACCGATCAGATTGATCAACGGAATTGAAGATCCTATTTCAGGCAAACATGCAGCAGATCATTTTGCAAAAGTTATCCCTAATGCTGATATTATTTTTTTAGAAAATTCAGGTCACTATCCCCATGTGGAAACACCTGATCTAGTGGTAAAAGCATTTTTTGAATTTCATGATAAGTGCTCCTTGCATGGCTACATTCCTCTTGTCTCTAAATAATTTTTTCTGTAGCCTGAAAATACAGGCTTAACTGATTTAACTATTTTCGGTCTATAACTCATTGACTAGTATATTATCGCTACAAAAAATACGCAAGATTTTTTTCGTTATGCGCTTTCAGATTTAGACTAATGGCTTGCCAAAAAAAAATAGGAATCCGGACATCCCTAAATGAGGATAGTCCCGCCTTTTGGAATTTCGACAATACTTTTCAAAATCCGTTATCCTTTAGAGATTTTGAGAAAATTGGACTGAATGGTCGGCAAGTGAAGTCATAATTCTTCTACAGTTGAAAAAAAATATCCAGCAGTAATTTTTTTCAAAGTCCCAAATGGATTAAACTAATTAAATAATCATTAGATCAATGCGGAATCATTTTAAAAATTAATGGTCTTCTTGTCAGTTTTTTTCAGTAAATTAAATTTGAAGTTTTTAAAGTCACTAAAAGCAAATAGCCTAAATATTCTGGCACTAATTAGCAACAATAACTCAAAAAATTATGAAAAATATCGGTATTTGGATCGACAAAAGCGAAGCGAAAATTATCACACTTGAAAATGGAAGTGAGCATCTAGAAACTGTCAGCTCTGATCTTGAAGATTTTAATATAGGTGGAGGTAGTGGAACAGCTCAAAAAGGAGGTCCTCAAGATGTAGTTCAGGACAGTAGATATCTGGAGCGAGAGAAACATCAACTAGCAGATTTCTTTACCGATCTAGTCACGTATATCCAAGCCGCTGATGCAGTAGTGATTTTTGGCCCAGCTCAAGCAGGTATGAAATTCCAAAAGGAATTAGCAGAAAAGCACCATCTTCTAGTTGGTAAAGTAAAATCTGTTGAAAAAGCAGATAGTATGACCGAAAATCAATTAACCGCTTGGGTTAGGGATTATTATAGTGCTAATAAATAAGCTGCATCAAGAAATATTTCAATTTCGTAACAGGTAGCTAAGAAGGGGGTGATTTAAAAATCACCCCCTTTTATTTTTATGAATTCTAAGCCAGCCTAATCTACTGCATATTTAATATATCCAGCTGTTTTTTGCTCCATCTTTTTGCGAAGCTTTAATAATTCAGCTTTATAGGAAGGATCTGAGGCCAGATTAGTCATTTCCAGGGGATCGCTTTCCAAATCATATAACTCTTCATGGGCTGGATCATCCACATAGCGGAAATATTTCCATTTGGTCGTGCGAATTCCTTCACTAGCGGCAATGATGTCGACTTTCCAAAGGTGTTCGACGATAAATTCCTCCCTTCCCGCTGCAGGATTTTTACCGCTGACATAGTTTGCTAAGCTTTCTCCCTGACAGGTTTTTGGAGGCTTAACTCCTGCAAAATCTAGCAAAGTAGGAGCTATATCGATATTGAGCGCAAAGTCCGAAATGTCTCGATGATTCTTCGCTCTGGGATCATAGATGATCAGTGGCACACGCACTGAATTATCATACATCAACCACTTGCCTGCAAGCTGCCGTTCGCCTTGGAAGTAGCCATTATCCCCCATCACAATAATAACGGTATTATCAGCCAGCTCTTTCTCTTCGAGCACTTTTCGGATTCGACCGATCTCGCGATCAACTTCAGAAATCATACGATAGTAACCAGCCATGCTTTTCTGATATTTCTCGGATGTATCAAATCGCCAATACCAACGGTTCCTGTTTTCACCAGTTCGCACATAATCCGGTTGATCCAAAAAGTACTTTTCTTCTTTCAATAAAGGATCAGGAAAAGTGACCCCTTGGTACAAATCATCCACTTCAGCGGACCAGAAATACTGATCCTTCGCAGGATCATGAGCATGTGGCGCGGAGAAACTCAAGGAAAGTGAAAAGGGTTGATCCGCAGATTGGTTTTTGATAAATTCCTGCGCTTGGTGTGAGGTATATTTCGTAAGGTGCACCGAATCACCATTAATAGTTTTGTAAAAATAGCCCCGACGATCAGGGAACTTTGTATCTCGATCGTAGTTATCTCCAATTTCAAACAATTCCTCAAATGCCGGATATTTTATACCAAATTTTCCAAAAAAGGCAGTTTTATAGCCAGCATTCCGAAGCAGTTCCGGATAGGATTTATTGGCAAAATTCTCCTGAAGTGTCTGCCCAAAGGTATAACCATGAGTCCGCTCATAGAGACCAGTCAGAATACTCGCCCGGCTCGCGGCACAGATCGGCGTTGTCACAAAAGCATTCCGAAAATACACCCCTTCCGAAGCGAGACGATCCATCTCTTGCGTTTGAATAATGTTATTACCAGCATAGCCCAAGGCATCCCAGCGCTGATCATCGGTAAGAATGAAAATCAGGTTTGGTTTTTTTTGCTGGGCAAAAGCGGCGAAAGAGCTTAAAAAAAAGAAAAGCAGGAAGTGAATTTTCACAGGGGAGGGTTTTGAGTTTGGATTTCTAATCTAATAAAAATTAGTGATGAATGCTGTCCTGTGGGGTCGGGAAATGGTGACTCTTAACCTCATGAGATTGGGCACTGCTTTCGTATCCTATCGGCATCATAAAAAATTCCGGCTAGTGACACACCGACTGGAATTAAATTTTAAAGCTATAGAGTTATAAAAAATCAGGGCAATTACTACTCCCGCTGGTATTCCAAAATATCACCAGGCTGGCATTCCAATACTTCACAAATAGCCTCTAGGGTAGTGAATCTTACCGCTTTTGCCTTACCTGTTTTGAGAATGGAAAGATTTGCCAAAGTCAACCCAACCCGCTCTGAAAGTCCATTCAAGGACATCTTACGCTTGGCCATCATCACATCAAGATTTACAATTATTGGCATATCTTAAACTGTTAATTCGTTTTCAGACTGCAATTCCAATCCATATTGGAAGACTTGTCCGATGATGAAAATAATAATTCCGAAGAATATGAATTCTGCAGAGCCATAGAGGTATTCTGACAAATAGCCTACGCTTGGACTATCTCCGATTAACCAGCCTGCATACCCACGGACCAACAGGTTAACCAATCCAATTGAAATCGCCAGCAAACTGATTCGCTTGATCAATCCTGCCATCGCTCCACTGAATGGTTTTTTGAGATTCAAAGTCAGGAAAATCTTTAGAACCAAATAAACAAGGAATGCTCGAGAGGCAGAAAGAAGGATTAAAGTGGTTACTATTAGGCTATAGTGTCCACTGTCTCGGGCAAGAACTTGAGAAAGGTCTAGGCCTTGGTATAAATCTGCCGCCGCAATGGGATTTATGGACAAGCTCACAAAAAAGGAGTAGGCCAGCGCTCCCGTTTTGATACAGTTGCCTATGAAAAAGATCCAGATCAGAAGCTTCATTGCAACTAGGATTTTTTCAGTTCTATTTTTGGAGATTTTGTTCATCTTCATATTGATAAGCAATAATTACGAATCAGGTTTCAATACTTATTATTGATAAACAATAATTATTACCAAAAAAAAATAAATTATTTTCAAGCTATTTTCTCTGCTTTATTCTGATTCAATGGCATATTATAAAATATTGAATCCTGAATGAAGAATTTTGAACAGAGAAGTAAGGGCAAGTATGGGCAACTAACTGCCGTACTTCAATAATTTTTCCCGAATCAACTTATACCCACCTTCCGCCATATCCCAAGGCTCGGAAAAGTTTCTCCAAACCCCAATAGAGTTGGCAAAATCAGGATCATTTCGGGTAAAGCCTTCAATAGTTAGCCAGCCTTTGTAACCTACTTTGGCGAGGGTAGAAAAAGTCTCATCGAAATTCACATGACCCGAACCGGGAGTGCCTCTGTCATTTTCTGAAATATGAAAATGTCCTAATCTGGGAGCGATGAACTCAATCGCATTACCCATTTTCTTCTCTTCCATATTGGCATGATGGGTATCAAACATGGCCTGAACATTGGAGTGATTGACCTTTGCAAGCAAATAATCCAGCTGCTCCATCGTATTACAGAGGTAGCATTCGAAGCGGTTGAGTGCTTCCGGAGTCATCAGAATCCCGAGTTTTTGTGCATAATCTGCTGTTTCATTCAGGACCTCCGCTGACCAATTGTATTCGTCTTCCAATGGCGCACGAGATGCAAAAGTGGCAAAAGCTGAATGGAACGGCCCGCAAAGTACCTGGGAATTGAGATCAGCTGCCCGATCGAGCACCCATCGTAATTTCGCTTTGGCTTTTTCGCGAACTTTGGGATCAGCTGAAATCGGATTTTCATCCGGTCCCATCACCGTCACGGTGGTCACTTCCAGCCCGATATCTTGGCAGTGTTTTCCTACTGATTTGAATGCTTTTTCTTCCCAAGGCCCCACAAAAAATTCAGCTCCATCATAGCCGATAGATTTTAACCGGTCCAAAATCGGGAATAAGTCCTCAGAAACTACCGCTGACCAAGCCAGCACATTAAATCCTATTTTATTCATTTTCTTTAATTGTCAACTGACCAGAGCCCACATTCGATACTGACACCTCTATGGCCGGTCGATTGAATTCTATTTTCCAATTTATTATTTAAAATCCTCCACCCTCATCCCTTTTCGGAAGGTATCAAAACCAAACTTTGTAGGATTATATTCCCCCACAAAGTCCACATTTAAATCGGGAGTAATCACATCAGACATTTCCAAAAGCCAAAAAGAAGCATTCAGGACGAGCCTCCTCATATCCTCACTTTGAAAATCAAGAGATGCACCAAGCGTGGAAGCGAAGGCCATTCCTGGTTTCCCTCCTTCGATCTGATACCGTTTGGTCCATGCGATCGGCATCACGGATTTTTCCCACATCAGGGGAGCTTTATCATCCATACCGGCGGTAGATTGTCCATAGATCAGTACATCTGATTCCTTGGGAAGATTCTTAATTCCATAAACATCAGAAGCACCCCAGATATCATTCACTCCACGAAGTACCGGATGATCGTTCATTTGGTGGACTCCGTCGATTAACCCCCGGGTTCCTTCTTTGGCATGGATTCCATGGTGATTTACCCAGGTTTCTCCAAAAATTCGTTGACCAAATCCACGCTCCCATCCTACTGTTTTGCTGTTATAAGCCCACTTTGCATAAGGTGAATTCAGGTTTTTGGAATAGGCAAACCCATGAGTGGAAGTCCGAAGACCGATGACTGGTTTTCCTGCTTTGAGAAAGTTCTCAATGTATTTGCTTTGTTCATCAGGTAATTCGCGAAAGCGGATCAGCATAATCATCAGGTCTGCTTTCTCCAGATGCTCTAGCCCAGGAATGTTATTCTGAAAACTTGGATCAATGTTTCCGGTAGTCGGCTCGATCGGGAATAAAACTGTGCAGGTAAATCCGTAACGATGGGACAGTAATTTTGCTAGCATGGGCATCGATTCTTCAGACCGGTATTCATCATCTCCGGCCACTAACACAATATGTTTGCCTTTTCCGGGGCCTTCTTTGCCTTCGAATTGAAGAAAAGTTTTGCCGTTTTGGGCAAAAGTGAACGTTCCAGTAAGCGCAAAAAAGATAGCAGCGCAATAAATTTTCTTCAGGCTATTCATACAGTTAATTTTGGTGGGTTGAATACTAGGTTGATCAATATAATCGAATTTGATTAGAGGAGATCATAGAAATTCAAATTTTCGAATTGTTGTCGGAGACGATTTACTGCTCCCCAAACCGAAAAAAGTCATCCCTCCTAAAAATAATTAAATAGCTTTCGGGTCAAATATCAATGGAAAGAACTTTCCACTCATTTTTTCTCCCTTAGAAATTACCGGTACACCTTCTAAAAGTGGTTCATCAGTATCTGATACAGTTCCATCAGCAAAGACATTCAGCACAAACGCTTTGCGAGAGCGTGGAGAAAAATTAGCAAAACTTCCGTGCACCAAAAGCGGGTGATGAAATGCAGCATGTCCGGCTTTCAATGGAATAGCTACCGGTTTGAAATTCGCCTTTTGCTCTTCCGTCATCATGGTCATGAGCCCATCCATTTCCCCGGCTAAAGCTGGCTTATTTAGTAATCCCCAGCGATGTGAACCGGGAACGTATTGAAGGCAGCCATTTTCTTCCGTCGCATCATCCAATCCGCACCAGCAAGTCAGGTGCTGCATGGCAACTGTCCTTGTCCAATAACTGTAATCCTGATGCCAAGCAACATTTCCTCCGTGATGAGCTGGCTTGCAAAATAATTGATCATGCCAGAAGCGAACCGCCCGATCCCCGAGCAATTGTGAAGCAGCCATGCGGAATGCAGGATTCCAGATCGTATCATGAAATGCAGGAGCTAATCTCCAATGACCCAAGGAATGAAAAAGCACTTTATTTGAATCACCTGATTCGTTGCTATGAAACTCATGAAACAAATGATGCAGTGGATGAGCTGGATTGATGACCTCGTTCAAAGCACTTTTTAAAGCTTCAACCTGTCTCTCATTGAGCAGTTTTACATCCGCGAGGTAGCCATTCTCATGGAAAAAATCGATTTCATCTTGGCTGAGACGATATTGCTCCCAATCTGCTTTGGTTTTGGGCTGCTGGAAAAGTTCGGAAACGGGTGAGTGGAAGTCTGCAAGGTCCTGCATGTGCTTTAGCATTTAGAAAATTAAGTTAGCGAAAAAATACAACTCTTGGTTTGAATCAAAATCGAAAGTTATCGGTATCGATTCCGTTGATTTATAGATTGCGATTACTGATTTTGGCTTTTCCTCCCTAGATTAGAATATAAAATCGATCCTCGATTTCTCAATCCCAAAAGAACCTTAAATGAAAACCAATCGAAGAAACTTTCTCAAGACCGGAGCCACCGCCGCTATGAGTCTTTCCGGACTGACGCTGATCTCGCCCAATGTACTGGGCAAGCCAATGGGCTATGTTGCCCCCTCTGATAAAGTCAATCTTGCCTGCATAGGAATCGGAAATCGCGGTGCTGAGATCATCAAAGCACTTGATAAAACCGGCCTTTGTAACATAGTGGCCCTTTGTGACGTGGATATGGGGGCCAAACAGACTCTTGAGGTGATGAATATGTTCCCAAAAGCCAAAAAATATCAGGATTTCAGAAAGATGTTTGATGAAATCGGAGGCGAATTTGACGCAGTGAGTATCGCTACGCCAGATTTTTCGCATTTCCCTGTGACGATGCGAGCGCTAGCAGCAGGTAAGCATGTCTACGTAGAAAAGCCAATGGCTCGGACTTTTCAGGAAGTAGATTTAATGATGGCAGCAGCGCAGAAATATCCTCAACTGGCTACGCAAATGGGAAATCAGGGGCACTCAGAAGGAAATTATTTCCAATTCAAAGCTTGGCAAGATGCTGGAATCATTAAAGATGTAACGGCTATGACCGCACATATGAACAGCCGAAGAAGATGGCACGGTTGGGACACTGATATCAGTCATTTCCCTAATGCAGAACCTTTTCCATCCACGATGAATTGGGATGTGTGGACTGCTCAAGCTCGACCGCATGATTTCAACAAGGACTTTCACAATGGCCAATGGCGCTGCTGGTACGACTTCGGTATGGGTGCTTTGGGTGATTGGGGTGCACATATCATGGATACAGCCCATCAGTTTTTGGACTTGGGACTTCCTTCGGAAATCAATCCAACCAAACTTAGTGGGCACAACATGTTCTTTTACCCAACCTCGACAACTTTGGAATTTAAATTTCCGAAGCGAAACGAGATGCCTCCTATGACTATTACTTGGTACGATGGAATGGATAATATCCCTTCTGTGCCGGATGGCTATGGAGTATCCGAGCTGGATCCAAATATCCCACCACCAAGCAACGGACAGATTCAACCGGCCAAACTGAATCCCGGAAAAATCATTTACAGCAAGGAGTTGATATTCAAAGGAGGTTCACACGGAAGCACGCTTTCGATCATTCCAGAGGAAAAAGCAAAGGAGTGGGAATCCAAACTACCGGAAGTTCCCGAAAGTCCTTCCAATCACTTTGCCAATTTCTTAAAGGCATGTAAGGGAGAAGAAAAAACCAGATCACCCTTTGAAATAGCCGGTCCGCTGAGTCAGGTATTTTGTCTTGGTGTGATGGCACAGCAGATGGGAACAAAGTTGGAATTTGATCGGGAGACTCGTCAAATCACGAATAACCCACTTGCCAATCAAGTCTTGGCTGGAATGCCTCCGAGAAAAGGTTGGGAGGAGTTTTATACGGTGTAGGATGCGCGGTGACCGATGTCCGATGTGATTCGGACTGAAAAACGAGAACCTATTCATTACTACAAAAAAATTGCAGGAAGCCGATTGGAAGTAATTCTGATCGGCTTTTTAACGGGATAATTTCAAATATCGAAGGCAGAGCCTGACTGATTGAGCTGGTCCAACTTTACCACTTTTTAACCTTGCAACTCATTTTTCCAACCTTGAAAGTCTATCCAGCAAAGGCGGATGCGAATAATTCACAAAAACGTACCAAGGGTGAGGATTAATATTACTGAGCGTTTTGACTGAAAGAGTCTTAAGAGCTTCGGCAAGCGGCTTTCCTGCGAAAGTGATCTTCGCATAGTGATCTGCTTCAAATTCATTTTTTCTGCTCAGCCAATTCATCCCAATTCCAAGAATCATCGAGATTGGGGAAAAAAGCATGGTGAATCCAATTAGATTCAATTGCACCGACCATACCTTTCCGCCTAAAGCCATACTCATCGGTTCAAAGAAAAAAAATTGTGCTAGCAAGAATAGTAACAATCCGATTTGCAAGACAGAAAGGACCATACTTAAAATGATATGCTTCTTTTTGTAATGGCCCACCTCATGAGCCAATACGGCAACCAATTCATCCGGCGTATGCTGCTCCAAAAGCGTATCGTATAGCACCACTTTCTTTCTCTTTCCAAAACCAGAGAAAAAAGCATTAGCCTTTGAGGAGCGCTTGCTTCCATCCATAATAAAAATATTATCTAAAGGAAAATTGACTGATTTCGCATAGCGCAAAATCTCCTCTTTCAATTCTCCATCAGCAAGCGGAGTCAACTTATTAAAGAGTGGCAGGATCAAGGCTGTATAAAACAGATTTACAAAAACCATAAAACCCGCTGCCACAATCCAGAAAATCCACCAGAAATCAATTCCAATCTGATGTATTAGCCAAAGAAATAAAAGCAATAATCCTCCACCTATCAGAATAGAAAGAAGGTATCCTTTTAATTTATCTATAAAGAAAGTTTTGACAGTGGATTTATTGAAGCCATACTTTTCCTCAATCACGAAAGTGCTATAATAATCAAAGGGCAGGCTGAGAATGTCGGAACCGATAAAAATCAAGCCGAAGAAAACTACCGATTCTAAAAGTGGTGCAATCTCAAAGGTTTTCAACCAAGAATCGATTGCTCCAAACCAACCTTGACTAATAAGAAAAATGGTAAGAATAAATGAGAAGACACCTGAAACTAAGCCAAAACGATAATTCTCATTTTGATATTTTTTGGATTCTTGGAGCTTTTGATCAGTCAAATAATCCGAAAGGTTTTCAGGAACTTTGGGGACCGGCTGTCGGTAATTGAGATAGCTGAGAGTTTTGCGCAATAAAAATCCAAAAGCCACCACTCCAATGAGCAGGTTCTTCAATAAAATAGGTTCCATGAAAATTTAGAATTTAGGGCAGGGAAGTATAGTATCCCTTCTGCGAGGACTCCCCTGATTGCTATTCGGTAAAGTCCAAGATAAGCTAATCTCGTGTGCGCCACCTGACTGTATCCCCAATTGCGACACCGTATAATCAAAGCTATAACCGACATTCAATCCACTGAGCAGATTGAGGCCAACCATCATCACGATTGCATCCCGATTACTTTGGTTTTCTACCGGCTTATAAGGCAATCCTCGATACCACAAACCAAATACAATTGGTTCGACATAAAAGTAGGCACCAATATCTAATTGCTCAAAAGGACCTTGGCGCTTATAATTAATAGTTGGGGTCAAGTAGCGTTGCTTTCGCATGTGCGTAAAATCTTGCCGCATAGACCCTTCCCCAAGAGGAATTCGATATCCTGCATGAAACGAAATCTTCATTGGCAATGGGCTATCACCATCAATAAAAGACTGGTTCGGTTGATTCACATGATGGGCAGATCCTCCAAACCAAAAATTCTCCGTAAAGATCAGGCCCCCAAAAGAAAGGGAAAGCATATTAACTGGATCGCCAAGTCCCGGAATATCAGTCCCAGGAAGTGTTTGACCAAAAGGATCACTTGGATTAATTTGATTTGCGAAAATCAAATTTTCATAAAAACCAATCTCTCTTCTGATGTAGCTGGCCTGAAAACCAGGTCTGAAATACAGGTTATCACTTAATTTCAGCTCATATGAATAAATCGCAGCGATGGTAGTGGACCGTAATTTAGCAGCACCTTCGGTGTCCTGCATTAACATTACGCCAATGCCACTGTTATAATCCTCCAGATAGGTATCGTAGAAAGCTGAGTAGGTAGAAAACTGAGCGTCAATGCTTGGCCATTGATTTCGGTAATTGAACCCTACCCTTCCAGCGAGTTCGGAGCCCGCAAAAGCTGGGTTCAAATAAAGGGGAGCCGCATAGTATTGGCTATACTGTGGATCTTGAGCAAAAGCCGAAGCGTGAACAAAAAGTCCAGCCGCACTTAAAAAAACCATGTAAACTAGAGACCGTAACAAGGATTTGTTCGTTTATTTGAATATTCAGTTAGCATTTAGAACGATTCGAGCACTTCGTTGTTTTACTTGCAGTTCGAAAATTATGAAAAGCAACCCTAATTCCATAAGGTTCACGTACATTTTTACCCTAAGTTTTGCAATTGCGTTTTTTGCAATTCAATTTTCTGCATACTCACAAGGTTTTAATGACAACGAATGGATATTCGGATACTGTGATTCAAGCACCCCACACAACTATTTGTCCTTTGGCAAAGGCGGAGTTGCCACAGTCCAGACGCTACCTTCAACCGTTCTGGTTGGAAAAAATAATAATGCGATTGCCATTGACCCTATTACTGGACAGCCACTATTTCAGACAAATGGGGTGTTAGTCTATGATTTCAGACCTGGACCTATCCAAGGCATGGCACCAGGGCTCAATGGAGATGTCGATGGCCGGCAAAAAGTAGCTACCGGCTTTCTAGAATATGATCCGGAAGGCAATAAGCTATTCTATATTTTTTACATCTCTCCAGGAGGTCAGCTTCTTTACTCCTTAGTGGATATGAATGCTGCTGGACAATCGACAGGAAATGAGCGTCCACTCGGTGAGGTCACTCAGAAGGATATCTTGATAGGTCCGGCTTCGGGCGCGGTACTAGTCGTGAAATCGCCCTCCTCTCCCTCCTACCTGATTAGCTTTGCCGGTGGAAATCTGGTTTCAAGAAGTATAGATGCAGGTGCCGGAAATTTTACCACAACAGACACACAAGGAATACCTTTTACCCCAAAAGCTATCATACATGATGAGGCAAGTGGGAAGCTGATTTTAATTCCAGAAAATACCAGTGATGACATCTTGGTGGTTGATTTTGATGCAAGTTTAGGGACTTTCTCGAACCCGACACCTATTTCAAACTCAAGTGGCACTGATGCCATTGAAGGGGCTGAATTCTCCCCAGAAGGAGCATTTATTTATTTTTCCAGGGGGAATAATCTGTTTCGAGTTCCATCAAATGATCTTTCCGCTACACCGGAAGAAATCCCCCTTCCTGACACTTTGGAGGCAGTCTATGATATCAAAATAGGCCCTGATGGAAATCTTTACTATATCTATGAGGAAGTAGCTGGAGGACCTCAGCTAATTGGAAGAGTAACCAATCCAAATGAGACAGACCTAGCAGCAATTAATTTGGAAGAGGACCCTTTTAATGGAGTGGACTTTTGTGGACGTATTTTTCCCATTTTTGCTCCAAATGCAGACATCGAGCCAACCGTTAATTTCACTTGGGCTCCTGATATGCCTTGTGCGAATAACCCCATTCAGCTGACCAGTGAGATTCTCCCTGAAAATTACCGACCGGTGAGTTTCGATTGGGAATTTAATCCGCCGCTGGTAGATTCTGATGGCAATCCAGTTAATGCTGATTATTCACAAGAGCATTTCTTGATTCCAGGGGATGCAGCTCAGGGCCAAAGCATTTCGGTAACACTCACAGTAACTTTTGCAGACGGGGAGACCAAAACAGTATCACGAGACATCCCACTTACAGAGAATAACCTAGAGGCTAATTTCACACCACAAGACACCACACTATGTGAAGGACAATGCGTCGATATCGGAGCATTGCTTGAAGCTCAAGCTGCTGAAGGTGAACAAGGCGGTGAGGCTCCCCCAGGTGGAGGTGATAATTACGAATATTTCTGGTCCAACTTCCGGGATGAAGGCTGGGGAACTCGAAGCGAGAACACAGTTTGTCTACCGGGTTTATATTGGGTGCTAGTTCGAGAGCCCGGATCAGCTTGCTATGCTTATGCAGAGATTCGAGTCAAAATCTGGGATCTTCCGGATCAGACCAATAACATTTGGTATTTTGGAGATGGCGCAGGTCTGGATTTTAATCCTGATCCCAATGACCCCAATGCTCCTACGCCAAGACCAATAGCAAGCAGACATCCGCAAAATATTCCTGCTGGCACTACGACGATTTCGGATCAAACTGGCCAAGTTCTCTTCTATACGGATGGCAATTCGGTTTGGGATCTAAATGGAAATCTCATGGAAAACGGGGATGATATAGGCGGTGATAGTGGGGCTAGCCAAGGAGTAATAGCCGTCCCTATTCCTCAGGAGGAGACACTTTTCTATTTATTTACCACCCAACAATCCGCAAATGGATCTAATGTGGTCAAGTTTTCTTTGGTGGATATCAAAGCAGAAAATCCTACCGGGGTAGGAAACGTGGTCACGAAAGATAATTTCTTATTCAGTCCATCAACCGAACATACAGCTGCATTAGATGCAGGAGATACCACTTGGGTCATGTTTCATGAGTTAGGGAATAATACGTTCCGCGCTTACCCAGTAAGCACTAATGGGATTGGCCCTCCAGTTTTAAGTTCCGTTGGGAGCAATCACGGATTTAATTCCGGTGTGGGCGCAATGAAGTTCAATTCCGATGGAGACAAACTTGCTGTCACAATCAGTGAGGGAGGGTGTAATAAGTTAGAGATTTTTGATTTTAACCAAAGGACTGGAGCGCTGACAGAGTATGCCAGAATCGATTTAGGCTGTAACGGGGATGTCTATGGTTTGGAATTCTCAGAAGATGGCGATCGAGTATTGGTAAGTTATCGAAATGGTGGGCCAGGTATTGAAGAGTTTATAATCAAGGCGGTGGATAATGATGATCCAGATGCGGCAGCTTGTCCAACCTGCTTTGGAACTGCGAGCACTCGAGCCCAGATCGAAGCCTGTATCATCAGTACCAAAAAACAAATTTCAGGAACATCGGGACTTAATCTAGGAGCCATCCAAATCGGCCCGAATGGCCAAATCTATGTTGCTGTTGTAGGCGATAATCGAATCGGCCAGATCAGTGTAGGTACGGGTTGTACTGCTACGAGCTCCTTCAACCAGAGCGGTGTAGAACCAATGCCAGGCACGTCCAATCTTGGCCTTCCTTCATTTGTCCAAAACTCAGGAAGCTCAATCCCCGAGCCTTCACTAGCAGCTCCACTACGAATCTGTCTTGATCCAAACAACCCGACTGGCGCATTACTTGAAGGGGGCGGAGAACCTGATATTGACAGTTATTTCTGGACAATTACCAAAGAAGATGGCACTGTAATATTGAATGAATTCGGGGGCCCAGGAGAAGAGTTCCAAACCCTTGAACAAATTTTTGATGAAGAAGGGATTTATACGGTAGACCTGAGAGTAGATCGCTGTGGTGATCCCGAATACTTCAATGCGAGCACAGAAATCCAAGTAGATGCTCCGCCTACCTTGACTCTTCCAGACGCAGCTACCCTATGTGCGGAGAATCCTGTCACTCTTACAGCTATCGATGGCTATGACCCTACTGAAGGCTTGTACAATTTCGAATGGACTAATGCAGCAGGAGAGGTGTTTGGTGATGAAAATTCAAATACTATCACGGTTAGTGAGGAAAGCATCTACACCGTCACGGTCACTTATCTGCTGCCTGATGGCTTATCTGATGACGAAGCGGCACTTTACGAAACCTGCCCAGCAACTGCCGAAATCTTTGTAGGTCCAGCATTTCAATTTGACTTGACTCAGACTGCTGATGAAGTTTGCTACGAAGAGACCTCTGTCACATTTGCTCCTAACACTCCGATCGTTGGAGAATGGTTTTATGAATTGGATGGCGATCCAATACGAGTCCCATTGGGTAATTTCTTCGAATTGGAATTATTTGTAAATAATCTACCTGGGCCTGGTCTTTACGAAATCATTTTTGTGACTCAGGATCCGATTTTAGCCGGTTGTACCATTGAAAAAAGACTCCCCCTTTTGGTAAATGAACTTCCAATCGTAGTTGCTACTCAGACTACCCCAGCTACAGATTGTGCTACACCAGATGGATCATTTGAAATAGTGATGCAAGGTGATGCGGCAACAGTGACCATCCAGGAGACTGGTGACTTATTCAGCAATGTTTCCGCGGGTGATGTGATTCCCGTTTCGAATTTATTGCCAGGGATTTACACCATTGAAGCGGAGAATAGCACTGGATGTTTTTACATCGCTACGGTAACTGTAGAAAATTCTAATCCTCCAGCAGGGTTTGACTACATGATTACTACCGAAGATGAAATATGTAGTCCAAATGGAGTCGCAGATGGAACCCTGACTATTACTTTTACAGCAGCTCAATCAGGAAGCTATTTGATTACTCGGCAAGGAGATGGGCAAACTTTTGCAGGTAATTTCACCAACAGTAGTCAAGTCGTAATAAATGTTCCTCATGGAGATTATTCAGTAGAGGTCACGGACCTTGCGAATTGTGCCATTCCAGACCCTAGTAGTTATCAGATTGCTCAGAAATTTGAGGTTGTATTCTCAGTTCCGGCTACCCTAACCGCTTGCGGAAGCTTCACATTCATGCCGACTTCACCAGAGCAGTTAATCTTCACTGTGACCAATACTAGTGGAATTGTGATATTCCCAGATGCAAATGGAGAATTCACCATCACTCAAACTGGCACCTACGTAGTAAGAGGGGAAGATCCCGCGGGTATAGATTGTCCTCGAGAAGAAACGATCACCGCGACAATTACTCAGCCAATAGACTTTGATATACCTCCTCCTGTTGTTGACTGTCAAGTTGGAATTCGGTACGAGGTCATCCTAAATAATACCGATCCAGCCGACGTAGTGTTCCTTTGGAGAGACGCCAACGAAATCATAGTTGGAAGATCTCAAACTTTTGTTCCAAATCTTGCTGGAACCTATTCATTGGAAGTTCAACCAAGATCCGGAGGTCTTTGTCCTACAAATCAATTTTATTTTGATGCCGAATTGCTTACAGAAAATCTCCAAGTAGAGCTAGACGTTGTTCCTTTCTGTGTAGACCAAACAAGCACCACCATTGCCATAGATGCGAATCTATCTCAAGTTCAAAACATCGAGTGGTATAGTGTTCAAGGAGGAACTCGAACTCGAATTCCGGCATTTGACGATTTGCCTATTATAGAAGTAAGCCAAGAGGGGATTTACGAAGTCCTATTGAGAAGTGCTGCGGGATGTGATATTGGAAGAGCAAGAGGAACAGTTGTAAAATCCATTATAGTTCCTCCAGTTGTACCACAAAGTATCACCATCTGTGCTATAGAGGGCGTTTCTCAAGCGATAGATCCTGGAGTTTATAACAATTATTCTTGGAAATTAAATGGGGATGAAGTGTCAACCACGGCGATTTTCACTCCTAGCCTTCCAGGAATCTATGAATTGACAGTTTCTGATAATTTGGGTTGCTTCTATGTCAGCACTTTCGAGGTGATCGAAGATTGTGCCTTGAAAATCTCTTTCCCAAGTGGAGTGGTTCTGAATGACCCCAATCGAAATTTCATTCTTTATGCGAATGAATATATAGATGATGTGGAAGTCTATATTTATAATCGTTGGGGCGAATTGATTTTCTATTGCCAGCATGACAATCTAGAGCCAAGACAGCCTTTCTGCCCTTGGGATGGCCAAGTTGGAGGAAATTTTGTTCCAAATGGAACGTATGCAGTAGTGGTAAAGTTTACCAGTCGAGATCAAAACAAAACCGAATCAATCACAAAAGCGATTACCATTATTCAATAGCATGCTCATCCTTATTTCACCAGCCAAGACGCTGGACTATAGTATTTCGACCATTCAAAATCACACATTGCCTGAATTTCAGACTGAAATAAAGTCACTGGTTGCAGTCCTAAAGAAAAAATCTGCAAAAGAGATAGGAAGCCTCATGGGCATTTCCGAAAACCTTGCCAATCTCAATGAAGAACGTTTCAAAACGTTTCACCAAGAATTCAATTTTGAAAATTCCAAGCAAGCTTTATTAGCCTTCAAGGGAGATGTTTATACAAAAATAGATGTGGACAACTACTCCGCACTTGATTTTGATTTTGCACAGAAACATCTCCGCATCCTTTCAGGACTATATGGTCTTTTAAAGCCTCTGGACTTGATTCAGCCTTATCGATTGGAAATGGGAACCCGGCTTGAGAACAAAAAAGGGAAAAATTTATACGAATTTTGGGATAAGAAAATTGCGAAAGCCATCAATTCTGCTGCAGAAGGTGTACCAATAGTCAATCTGGCATCCCAAGAATATTTCAAATCAGTAGATTTGAAGACAGTTAACAGTCCAGTTATTAACATTCATTTTAAGGAATTCAAAAATGAAACCTATCAAGTCGTTGGCTTTTTTGCAAAGCAAGCTAGAGGACATATGACTGATTTTGCAATCAAAAATAGAATTACCGATCCTAAGGAATTGAAATTGTTCAATTTGGAGCGATATGAGTTTGCAGATGCATTGAGCGATGAAACTGATTGGGTGTTTTTACGCTGACATTAGTGCCTATCCGGAGTATTGCCTGAATTAGTAAATTTTTTGAGAATTTAAATTAACGTACTTTAGCAGTATCTAATGAGGTCTTCACCGAGAATAGTTGAAAAAAAAAGTTGCATTCCTATTCATTATTTTTTCTCTTTTAGCGTGGTATCCTATCGCTAAAGGAGAGTATGCTAGTATAATCAATTTTCTACCAAGCTCATTTTCAAAAATCACATCAAGTCAGGCATTTATCGACCCTCAATTAATAGGAACTGAAAATCTTTGTAACTTATTCGGCACCGTCTTAGCGACCTATTCTGGTGGCGGAAATCCTATCACAGATGTATATTTTTGGAAAATTTTTGACCCAAACAATCAATTAGTTTTTGACCGATTCGGAGGAGCTTTATTTGAAACGATTGCATTCACTTTTTCAGACAAAGGTACCTATCGTGTTGAACTCATAGTAAAGCGAGCCGGTAATGAAATTTATTCAAATTCATTACAAGTTCAAGTGGTACCTGGGCCAACGGTCTTATTACAAAGTGCTTATTCATTCTGCCAAACAGATCCAATCTCTTTATCCGCAATCAGCCCAACTAGTTCAAATTTTTCGAATTACATTTTTGAATGGAAAGATTCTAATGGAATTGCCATTGGAAGCCAAAATACTATAAGTCTAAATACAGCAGGCACTTATTCTGTCTCTTTTTATTTTCCAGGGACAAATGGTGGAAAAGAATGTGAAATTAATGTATCGACTCTTCTTTCAGAGATAGCGGATTATCAAATCTCTGCTACCAATCCCATAGTCTGTCCAGACCTTCCCACTACATTTTCTACCACGCCAAATATCTCAGGAACTTGGAAATACCTTAAATCAGGAGAATCAAACTCAGTAAATTTAGGATATGGAAATTCAATTAGAATCCAACCCAATCAAGACTTAAATGGAGATGGCGATTATGACATAATATTTGAGCCAGACCAATCAATAAACCCTGCATGCCTGCCTATAAAATCATTACCTCTAAAATACTTTACACAACCAATATTCACTGTAAGCCCGTTCACAGAAGCTACGGATTGTGATAGCTTTGACGGAGGATTAACCATAACTGCTATCACTCCCCTTGACTATGTTTTTATCGAAGGTTTGGGAACGACTACGCCAAGTCTCCAGCCAGGTGAGCAATACACAATTTCAGGATTAAAAAGTGGAACCTATTCTTTGGTCGGAATTCTAGGGATTTGTTCTAACTCATTTGGATCTTTAGTTGCTTTAACAAACCCACCTCAAGAATTAGCGTTTGTGATTGAAGATATTATCGGAGAGCAATGTACCCCATCAGGCAAAACAGATGGTCGTTTCAATATTAAATTTCAAAATCCACCATCTTCTGGAAATTATCGAATCATAAACATAAAAGGAACGCGCGTACAAGAAGGGCCTTATACCAATGTGTCTGAGATCCCAATTTCAATTCCTGGAGGAATTTATTTTATGGAAATCTTCAGTGATAATGATTGTAATATCCCTGAAGCAAAGGAAGTTTCAGTTCCAAGTCTAAATCAAACAAGCTTTAATATTCCAAGTAAATTATCTATTTGTCAGTCTTATGAGCTTCTCCCAGAGACCAGTCAAGCGCTTGAATTTACACTTACCAATGTTATCACAGGAAATCAGGAGATCAAACCATCAGGAGAAGTTTTTTTAATCACAGAAGCTGGTAATTATTCTTTGATAGGAAGCGCCTTTGGCTCTTCCACTATTTGCCCTTCTGAAAAATCACTAATCGTTGAGTTGGTTGATCCTGTGAATTTTGAGCCAGAATTAATCGGCCAGGATTGTTTCGGTAATCTAACTTATCAAGCTAATATTTTTGGAACAGATCCCGCCACGGTTGTTTTTCGATGGTTGGATGAAAACAATCAAGTCGTTAGTACTGGTCAAATTCTAAATCCAATTTCTTTTGGACTCCATAAACTAGATGTTCAGCCGGCTAATAGCATTGCGTGCCCAATTCCACCAATAGAATTTGAAATTAAAGAGCCTGTTTTATCAGTTGAAGTTTCAATAGTATCCACAAAGCTTTGTGAGTATGGGCCTGGAGCAATTATTTCTGCAACAATTGATTTACCCGATGAAGTGAATCAGATAACCTGGAGGCGATCTGACCAAAATGGAATAACAA
>JBLGAM010000054.1:0-20823 GCA_047612305.1 Planctomycetota bacterium
GGCATTGTATTGTGATAATTATTTAGAGGGCTTTCACATTCCCTTTGTACATGACAGTCTCAATGAAGCCTTGGACTATGGGAAATATGAGACAGTTCTTTATCCGCATTGCAATCTCCAAGTCGGTTATTCGGCAGGAGGGGAGCACGTCTTCGATTTGCCAGTTGGCCATGAAGATTTTGGAAAGCAAATCTCCGCCTATTATTTCTGGGTCTTCCCTAATATGATGTTCAATTTTTACCCTTGGGGTTGCTCCATCAATATTGTAAAACCAGTCGCTCTGAATCGTACCAAAGTCAGCTTTCAAACTTACGTCTATGATGAATCCAAGCTAGACACAGGGGCTGGTGCTGCCTTGGACAAGGTAGAGCGAGAAGATGAATTTGTAGTGGAAGGGGTATTTAAAGGAATGTCTTCCAGAGTCTATCAAACGGGGCGCTTTTCACCGAAAATGGAGCGAGGAGTTCATCATTTTCAAGGATTATTAGCTTCGTTTTTAGCCAAATGAAATAATAGATGGCTCAAGGATTATTCCTTGGGCTATATTTGATCATACAAAACTAATTATCATGTTTGATGGTCGGGACTTTCCCAAATTGCTAGAAGAATCACTTTTTGAATCCTGGTTGGCACAAGGTAGAGCGAGTAAGATTTCCTATGCCTACATTCTTATCATTTGGGATGAGGTTGAAGCGGAATATTTACCTGAGTTTGTTGAGGATCGATCAGATATAGCCCGCTATGATCGCTATGGTGAGTCTGTTGGAAGACAAGCCCTTGTAGCTGCATATGACTTGTTTTCAGAATCGCGAGTAGCGTAGATAGCAGTAATTCTTTTAACGGTCCGCTTCCATTTTACCTATTTCCCTTACGTTGTTTTTTAAGTGTGACAAAATGCACTGACTTTCATGCCTGTGATTCTGTCCTTGTAATACAAAATCATAGATATGAAAACATTCGAAAAAAACTACACTGGGGGTTTAGGAATTTCCGCGAGTGAAGGCTCAATAAAGGGAAATCCATTTATAGAAGCCCATTGGAATAAAGCGTATATAGAAACTACCGAAGCGCGATTGGGATGGTATGAAAATGATGATGAAGTTATGCTCGAGTTGATTGATTCCTGTAGCGTGTCAAAAGATACACTTGTGTTAATTGCTGGGTCTGGAAGCACACTTATGGTATATAGGCTGTTCCAAAAAGAATATTCAAAATTGATTGTCACAGATATTAACGAAGTCGCCTTAACTAATTTGGAATACCGAATCGGACCCTAAGCGATCACTTATCTTACAGATGATTTGACTAATCCAGATACTTTAAAGGCGATTGATCCTGTAAGTATTTGGGTGGACAGGGCCGTGTTACTTTTCTTTTTGGAAGATTGGGAAGAAGTAACTTATTTCTCGTTACTCAAAGAGAAACTTTTACCTGGCGGTTATGCGATTTTTGCCGAGTTTGACCTTTCAGGAGCTATCATGTCCTCTAGGCTTCTAGTTTTCCGCTATGATGTAGAAATGCTACGAGAAAGATTGGGGTCGGATTTCTCTCTAATAAAAAGTTTTGAACACGATTTCATCAATCCAGCTGGAGGAATATGGCCTTATGTTTATGCGCTATATCAGCGGAAGACCTGATAGTATCAAATTAGGTTTATGATTCTATAAATAATGCTAGCTAGAAGCTATTGGTTATAAACCTTGATTCTAAAACTCTTAATTAAAAAAATCAGGAAAGTCAAATTATCCATTGGTATACTAAAAATCAGTCTCTACACTTTCCTCAACTTGATTCTCTTTTTATGGTAAAAAATCCATATTAAGCAATTAATAAATTGTAGGTTCACCGCCAATGAAGGTAGCATCTCCGAAATACTTTTTTACAAAGATCCCCATAGAATTTCCTTCAAAAGGAATTGGTAAAATTTAGTCATAACTCCCTGTAAATTTTTCCTAAAACCCTTCAAAATTCAATCATCAAAAATTAGAATGCTTCTTTAATTGGAAAATCTATCTAGAAGGGGAATAAAAATGTCAATTGGAAAAAATTGGGTGGGGTAATTTATTCACATAGCTTGTTTATACATCTGAAGATGAATTAGGCGACATCGAAGATCAAGAAGGATTTATTCTTACTTTCGTGTCATTTCCTAATGAGGTTTTACTCTACCAAATTAAAAAGAATCAATTTGACACGCTACTCAATACCAGTACTACTAAACTTTGATGAGGCTTACCTTTTGCCGGCAACAGTCACACTATTTTCTCTACTGAAAAATCATCCCGGGAGAGCGTTTAAAATCTACCTGATCATCGCCGAATCTAATACTGAATGGATGAAACCTTTAGTAGACATGGTCAAAAACATGGGCTCTGAGGTCATCATCAAATCAGTGAATTTGGATTTATTATCAGATATAAAATTAAATAAAAAATATACGCTTGCGACATACTTTAGATTGTTTGCAGCTAATTTGATTGATGAACCTAAAGTTCTTTATCTGGATTCAGATATCCTTATCAATGGTGATTTGACAGAACTTTGGGAGACAGATTTGGGACATCATCCATTAGCCGCAGTGGAAGATTTTTTAATCGACGATTTTCATAGGCTAGACTTAAGCTCCGACACTGGTTATTTCAATGCCGGGGTTATGGTTTTGCAATTAAATGAATGGAGAAAGTTGGACTTAGGAAAAACTACTATGGATTACATAACTGAGTTTCCTGAAAAGATTATGTATGTGGACCAATGTGGATTGAATGCAGTTCTTCAAGGGAATTGGTACCACATGCCTCCAAAATGGAATTATCAATCTCATGAGATTCAAGATTTAGAGTTCATACTTAATAAATCATATTTTTCAAAGAATGATTGGAACGAGGCATTGAATCAACCTAAAATCATTCACTTTACTGGACTTCCCAAACCTTGGAATTTAGGGGGCAACCACCCATATAAATCTCTCTACTGGCATTATTTAAGACAATCCCCACTATCAAGGAAATTACCATTGAACTTTACTTTAACCAATTTGCTGAAAGCTAATGTTCCCCTCAAAATAAAAAAACTATATTGGAGGCATTTTAAATAATAGTCAGGTGAAATCCAAGTGTTAAGTATTCCCTAATTTGAATCAAAAAGAAAGCTTCATTCCAAAATGAATCGTTTCTGGAGAAGCTATTCCTGTTCGAAACATAAATAGTTTTCCTGGTTTCTGTTGTTTGTATCCTAATCCAAATGCAACAGATGCAGTAAAATCTCCTCCTACAGTAAAATTTGGACCCGCACTCGCTTCAAAATGATGGGCTTTTTTCCCAGTTACAAAACCGTATTATACAAACAAATATTGACCTTCGCCATGCCAGGAACCGTAAGTACCAAAATCAGCCTTAGTAAAGGTAGCTAAAATGAATTTGTCGAAATGTTGAGTTACAAATCGCTCATAATTGATCCTTGCTGATGCTACAATACCGACAAATCCTAAACCTCCATAAATAGTATTTGGTCTAAATGACACCGGAATAGCTGAAGGGAGATCTTGAGCAAATACTTGACTCGGTTGGAAGAAGAAAACTACCCCAGAGACTATGAATGTTAAAATAAACCTAATCCTCAGATATTGGCTAACAATTAATTTTCTTTAATTTTCGTATATAAATATCGTTTAATCTGTCAAAAAAAATCCCGTTAAATTGATCCTTGAAAAGAATGTTTAATCCTCATTTAGGTTGATACTTTTGTCTGCTTAGAGGTAGATTTCAGTATATTTTTTCCTTGCAAAAAAGTGGATATACAAAATTGGGGTCTGATATTCCTAGGCTATTTAAAGCTATTTCATGGACTTAATCGAATCAAATTCCATATTCCGAGAGGGGATAATTAAGGGTTTACTAAACAGCGTTTAAATAAAATAGTGTGGAAAGAAAACCGTTTTCCAATTCTTAATGCTGAAAAATAAAGCAATATATATATTTTAACGGAGCTAGGCGCAGCACTCATTATTTTTAACCATTTAACCCGAATAAAAAATGAAATATAATTACGTAGGTAAAACCGGCTTAATGGTATCAGAACTTTGCTTTGGAACCATGACTTTTGGTGGACAAAATGCTGGTATATGGGAATTGATGGGTAAGCTTCAACAAAAAGAAGTAAATGAGATGCTATCTGCAGTCATCGAATCAGGGATCAACTTTATCGATACTGCAAATGCCTATTCCTTTGGTCAATCTGAACAATTATTAGGACAGGGATTACTTGATCTTGGCGTAAATAGAGATGAGATTATTATAGCTACTAAACTCTTGGCTAGGATGAATGATAAGCCAAATAGTACTGGGCTATCTAGATACCATATTTTTAATTCAGTGGATGCCAGTCTGAAGCGGCTTCAACTGGAATACATGGACATCTTGTATGTTCACGGAGTAGATCCAGCCACATCATTGGAAGAAATTGTGAAATCCCTCAATGATATCGTGGCTTCTGGGAAAGTAAGGTACGTTGCCATTTGCAACTGGCCGGCCTGGATGGTTGCCAAAGCACAGACAATTGCTGAATATCGAGGATATCAAAAATTTATCGGCTTACAATATTATTACTCAGCTGTCAGCAGAGATATCGAACATGAGTTGATTCCAATGGCAGCAGCTCATGAATTAGCCATATTTCCTTGGAGCCCATTAGCTGGAGGATTTCTTACAGGTAAATTCACCCGAGAAGGGGCTGATGCTGACTCGAGGAGGGCTAATTTTGACTTTCCTCCAATAGATAAAGAAAAAGCCTACGATTTGGTGGATGTTATGGGTGATATCGCAAAGGAACAAGAGGCTAGCATCGCACAGATTGCTTTGGCTTGGGTGAGACAGCAGCCAGGAGTGACCAGTACAATTATTGGTGCGAAAACATTGGCCCAGTTGAATTCAAATATCGCTTCAATCGAGATTCAATTAACTGCAGAGCAGTTGGGGAAAATAGATCAGATCAGTCCACTACCGATGCAGTACCCAGGCTGGATGGTCGAGCGCCAGTCTAGCTATCGAAAGTAAAAAAAATCAAAATTTCATCCAGTCTGTCTCTTCGAATTTCTCGAAGAGTGCAGACTGGACTTTTTTTTAAAAATTAGGAATTCTATTTTTCAAATGATCTTTGTATATTTTTGAAGCAAAGACTGATATCCAATTAGATGAAAAGGATCAATTAGACTTATTTTTCTTTTTAAAATCTTTCAAAAAATGAAAAAATATTTCATTAAAAAGCACTCTCTAATTTTTCTAGGCTCTTTGTTTTCGTTTGTCGGCTGCATTAATCTAAAAACGGTAGGTGAGTTTGCTGGATCTTCTACTGTAAGTATCAAGAATTTTGAAAAGATAGCGTATTCATTTTATCAGCATTGTTTAGATCGGTGCAGAGATGAGGCTATTCGAACATATGAAATAAAACGGGCTGAGGAATGTGCTTGCACACTTTATCAAGAAGCTGATAGCGTAACTCAGGTGATTTATTATTCTATGGAAGGATATTTTGAAGGCTTGGGAAACCTTTCCCAAAATGAGCTGACCTATTATTCAAGTGATGCATTAATGAGTGCCTTAAGTTCAAAAAAATTAAGCCCTGTGAGAATTGAAGAGCAAACAGTGGCCGCTTTTTCTAGCCTTTCAGACACACTACTTAGAGCTACAACAGATTTTTATATACGCAAAAAGCTAGCGTTATACATCGAGGAAGCAAATGAACCCATACAGGTATTATTAGATAAGTTTAAGCTAATCGTAGGAACTAATCTCAAGGGAGAATTGCGCTTTAAAAGAGAGCGACTTTACGCTCACTACATGGATATAAAAATGAATAATACGCTTCTTTCAGACTATGAAAAAGGGAATGCAACATCGGATTATTACCATATTTTGAATGAAATCCAGCGAAAGGAAATACTTCTTGAGGTATTTGCCAAAAGTCTTGATAAAATAGCTCAAGGTCATCAAATTCTCTATGACAATCAGAACAAACTATCTGTAAAAACTCTAAAAGGGATTCTATAAGGGTACTCTAGCAATGTGAAGGATTATATCACTGAATTCAATAAACTTAATAACTAAAAAAAATGTCACACCTTAATTTGGGTCAAGCAAAGCAATTATCAGAGAATTTTCATTTTTTAGGACGAGCAATCGGAGATTTTAGGTATTATAATTGGGATCGTCTTACGCTTGATGAAAATAAAGAATTGAGTGATACACAGAATTCTGTTTTGAGATTTGGAGAAGATCTTTTAGCCTATTCCACTACTTTGGTCATGGAAGAGGTGGTGGATTCACTTGAAAAGATCAATACAATCACAACAGAAATTAAGGATACAATTAAAACCTTAGACAATATTCAAAAAGGATTGAATATCGCAGCTGCCGTTTTAATCTTAGGAGTAGCCATCATAAATAGGGACACTAAAGTAATCGGCAACTCTATCAAGGATGTGTATGAAACTTGGAAGGATACTCATAGTTAACAAACTAATCACGTGATTTAATTTTTTAAACCTAAGCATTCTTTTAATCTCAATAGTTTTCTTGCAATATGGTCTATTTCACGCTCCTCAATTGATCCTCACTATCAATCATCATTTCATTGTATTGTAGCGTCCAGCCCATGGATTTGGTTAGGATGTAGACGTTGAGCAACTCACTCAAAAGTCGCTCTCTGGTATTTTTCTTAGGATCAGATGCCTCAATCGTTTTTCGAACCTGAGTCCTGATACTAGTTTTGATTTTGTTGTAGTCTTTACCTTCAAACTGATTAAGGTAATCCTGGGTGAGATCGTAGGACTCAAACTCTGGATAGATATTGATTCCCGAATCTGGAATATTAAGGATAGTCAGGGTTTTATATTTCTCAGCAATTTTGGTCTGGAGCTTTCGCAGATCATATTCGACAGTGGCTTTGGTATTGACTGCTATGAGTGCCTTCTTATCTGCACTTACTATATTGAAAAAGAGTTTTTGAGAATCCTTGTAGGTGAAGACCTGCGAGTAATAGCTTTCCGTCACTATTAATTTACCTGCCTGCTGAATCTACTGTTGGATCATTGCAGAGTTTGTCTCCAAAAGCTCTTGGGAAACATTTTTTGAAGTAATAAACCAGAATCCACCCAGTATGAAGGCTGCTGCTAAAAATCTAAAAAGAAATCTGGTCATAGGTAAAAGGGATCGATTGATAGTCTAAAAATAGTAGAAATCGAGGAATGGGATGAGCTATCATATGGTTATACGGAATTCTGCCAGTAACCTTATTTCCTTTGTTTTACTAGACGGGTGAAAGGTGTCCGATGACCGATGTGCGCCAAACTCAGGTTTTAACCTCATTTGTTAAATGTTAAATACCCTTACTGGCAAAGTAGTGTACATTCATAATCTATCATTCACAGATTTGGAAACTGAGAAATAAAACCGAGTACATTCCCAGGCTTCCTAAAGGCTCACAGAGAAAAAAAATGATTTTTCACTAGTGATATTTCGTTGAGAGTAAGATACGGAAGGAGTCACGTATTATCAGATATAGGAGAAATGCCTACAAGCTTGAATACTATATACTAAACCGCTCGATTAAGTTAACCGGTTGGAAAAAGAGTTAAATATGATTGGACCGAAACAGATCGTTAAAAATTAAATCTTGCTGAAAGTAAGATGATTTGTGTTTCTTGTTTCGAATAAAAATCTTGGGAGAAGCTATTGGTCCGAGAATTACCAGCATATCTTCTCGTATCAAATACATCTCTTACACTCAACGTAACACTACCTTTTCGATCCAAAAATGATTTCTGAATACTGCTATCAACGTAATACACTGCAAGACTTTTTCCCTGAGCCTGAATTTCCGGAGACTCATAGTTAGCGGCGATCTGAAAATTAAATCCAAAAGGGAGTTTAAAGTCTTGATTCAATTTTGCATTCCAAGTATATCCTTTATTGGTAAATTCTTCGTTAATATTTGATGCATTCACTTCAATTCCCGAAAAGGTCAACCCTCCATTGAGCGAGTACCAATCTGAGACTTCTGCAGTTCCTATGAATTCTACCCCGTATAATTGCGCAAAGAGCAAATTATCAGGCTGGGAGTAAGAAATCCCTTCTTCTACAGTCGTGATGAAATCAATTTGATTATTGATTTTTCTATAAAACACATTAGTTGTCAAGCTAACTTTTTCAAAATTTGCCAAGTGTCCCAATTCAAATGAATTAATCATTTCAGGAATCAGATTTGGATTCCCTCTTCTGACATTTAGACTATCTGTGATATTTGGGAAAGGATTTAATCTCCAAGCTCTTGGCCGGTCTATTCTACGACTATAAGTGAATTTGATACCATGAGATTCATTGACATTATAAAGTGCCTGTGCACTCGGGAAAAGATTAAAATAGCGTTGCTGATTTGCTTCGTCAGAATTATAGAGATAAGTGTCAACTTGAGTATATTCTCCTCTAAAACCAACTCCATATTCAAATTTTGATTTCTTTCCGGCGTAAATCAAATAACCCGCATGGATTTGATCCTGATATACAAATCTGTTGCTGACTGCAGGATTGGTAACAAAATCTTGACTGCCTTCATCAAAGCGTTGGTAGTTAAAATCATTATCAAACTCTCGGATGTTGGACTTCAATCCAGCTTCAAAAGTCTCATTCTCCATCGGTTTGATGTAGTCTGCCTGAATGACTGTTATGTTTCTAACTTCATCTGTAAAGGCTCGTTCTCTACCCGTCAAATTTTCAGGTAAAGGCTGTTGCGTTTGGTTGAAAATGTCAATATTCTGAGTTTTAAACTGATTCCTGTAAGAATGACTGGCCGTGGCTCGGAACAAATGACCCTTTCCTCTGAAATTATGCTCAAAAATTAAGGCATTATCAAGGCCATCATCAGTTTCATTTTCGTCGTTTCTTCGAACGTAGTTAAAGTTCTTTCCCATCCGGACTTGCCGCGCAAAAAGTGTATTGCGCTGGGTGGTTTCACTCGCTTGAAATACCCCCTCGTAGCTCAGCGTATTGTTTCCGAAATTGTAATCCAATCCAAAGTTGAAGTTATTACCTACATCTAAATCTGAACCAGTGGTATTCTGCTCTAGAGTTTCGTTGTCTTCAAAGATGACACGTGTGGATCTTCGTTCACCAACTGACTTCCAATTTCTGTGATTAAAGCCAGCATAGAGATTAAGATTTAAATTACGGTGGTTGATTCTTCCGCCTATGTTGGAGCGGTTTCGAGTTCCATAGGTTCCTTCGAGGCCACCGTGAGTTCCAAGTTCGATTCCTTTTTTCAATACAATATCAATCACGCCACCTTCTGCTTCCGCATCATAGCGCGCATTTGGATTATTGATTATTTTGATTTCTTCTACTATACTTGCTGGTAATTGATCAAGGTTCTGGGTCAAGGAAGAATTCCTCCCGTTAATCAAGATATTGGTGCTGGAACTTCCTCTCAATGAAATTCCTCCATCATCACTTACAGAGACAGAAGGCGTATTTCTCAGAATATCCAATAAAGTCCCTCCGGCATTGGCCAAGTTGTTTTCTGGAGTGATAATAAGTCCCTCTAAAGTAGTCCGCACAGGTAGCTTAGAGGTTGTGACGACTACTTCGTCCAGATTTTGGCCTTCACTTATAAAACTAAGCTCCCCTAAATTAGTCACGCCATCGACTAGAATATCAGAAACTACTAGATCTTGGTAACCGATGAAAAATGCTTTGAAAATGTACTTTCCTTTAGGTACGGTCAAATTGAAAACTCCGTCCTCATTGGTGCCTGAATAGGCCTCAGGACTTGTACTATCTAGATTCCCAAACAATGCCACTTGTACATAACTTACTGGCTTATTGGTTTTTGAATCAATCAGTCTGCCAGAAACCTGACCTGTTTGAGCAACCGATTCTAGCGGATTAAAAATGAAAAGAAAAAAAATTAATACTAAGGAAAGTAATAAAGTTGATTCGCTTTTGATAGTATTTGATTGCTTAGTCACTTGACTCACTTATATTTTATTGATTCTTTTAATTAAATAATTAAACAAAAAACACTGAAGTGGCCGAGTTGTTTAATCTTTTTGATCAATGGTAGAGAATTCCAAAAGTGACAGCTTTTTTATGGTCTTACGCAGTATCTTATAGAATTCTCCTTAGCAAATAGACAACGAATGGGTTTTAAAAAGTTTATTTGAGTATGAATAATGACCTATAGTTAATATATAATGTGTGCCTTCTTCTCCCGACTTTCTATTCTTGAATCAACACTCGCTTCATTTTTTGATTTGAAGTTTAAAAGAAATTATTAGATAGCCATAGATAAAGAAATTTATCAAAATCAGGTTTATTACACAAATAATTTTTGAGATTATGTTGCCACTCTTACCATTACATTTTTAACTATTTCAAATTTGCTCTATTTTGGAAAGGTTAAATATTATAAACATGCAACAAATAAAATTTTTATCTCTGTCTTTTTTGCTTTGGATAGCAATCCTACCTACTAGTCTCGCGCAGAAAACTGCATTTACTACCGACGATGCAATCAAAGTAAAGAGCTTGGGGAGTCAAAACTTATCAGATAATGGAAAATACCTTGCTGGAATTCTAAGTGACGGTAATGCTAGATTTGGTACGGATCATTTTAGATTTCAAGATCCAAGCTACCTTAATGTCTATACTGGCGAACTGATTATCATCAATACTGAAGATGCTTCGGAATTAAGACCATATAGCGGAAAAGCCAAAATCACTTCCATGGCCTGGGCGCCAAATAACAATGAAATTGCCTTCTTGGAACAAAAAGAAGAGAAGCTACACCTGATGATCTATAATGTCGAGCGGAAAAAACTCCGGGAAGTAAGCATTAATGGAAACCCTTTGCTCTCAAACAATGAGCTTTCTTGGACCACAGATAGCAAATCACTTTTTGTTTCTATGAGGGATGCAGCTTGGATGACAAAAGCTATGGCGCAATACAATGAAGCTACCAAAGGTCCAATCGTAGTCTATGATGGTTCAAAGTCCTTCCTGAAATGGGATGAGATCAGTAATACAAATAGCCTTACGGAGCTGCATCAGGTGAATGTATCCAATGGGACGTCTACAAAGCTCTTGAGTGAATCAACTTACAGTGGAATCACTGTGAGTGCAGATGGTCAATATCTTATTTTCAATGAGATCTTTCCATTAAAAACTGCTTATGAGCGGAATAAAGGAACAGAATATCAAACTGCTTACTTGAATCTGGCTACACTAGACTCTGCTAAAATCATCTATCCACGGAACGAGAAAAGACGAGACTTTACTTGGTCTGAAAGTAAAAATAAGTACGCATGGGTTGATTCGGGCAATGTTTATATCCAAACATTGAGTGTAGATGACGTGAAAAATCTGACGAAAGGCAAAGAATACACAGACGAGGAAAAGAAAAAGGAAGTGAAGTTTTCCATGATGGCTTGGAGCCCACTGGAAGGCCAATTAATACTGAGTTCAGAGAAAGGCTATTGGTTAGCTGATGCAGTTGGAGACAACTTAGAAATGATCTATGAATTACCAGAGGATAAAGAAAAGGCTCCAGCTTTAGAGTTTTTAAATTGGTCTCAAGATGAGCGCTACCTGGATTTTGCTTATTCCAGTAAAGAGAAATGGGAGCGGGGCTTCACACGATTTGATTTAGAAAACAAGCGAATGGAAAACCTACTGGTTGATGGTAATCTTTATTCTAATGTTCAACATGCTAAAGATGGATCTAAGGTTGTAGTAAGTGTCTCTGATGGAAATCTGCCGCCTAATGTGATGGCTACGGATATGAATTTCAGTTCCATGAAAGCGCTCACAGATCTTAATCCTTGGATGGCTGATAAGAAGCTAACTCGATCAGAATTGATCACTTACCGAAATGTGGATGGTAAGGAATTAAAGGGGGTTTTATACTATCCTGTGGATTATGAGCTAGGCAAAAGCTACCCGCTTGTATGTGAAGTCTATGAGCAATTCTTTGATAATGGCTATAATCGGAATATGAACCTGATTGCAAACCATGGATATTTCGCACTTCGTCCTTCTGTTGAGTTAGAAATGGGTTATCCCGGAGAAGCTTGGGTAAAAGGTATTACCTCGGCCATTAATAAATTGGTAGATGAAGGAAAGGTTGATAATGATCAAGTAGGAGTTCATGGTGTGAGCTATGGTGGCTATGCCACTTCGCTCTTGATCACACAGACTGACCGATTTGCAGCAGCAATTAATATTTCCGGAAAAGTGAATATTATCAGTTTCTTGGGGGATAGCCCCAAAATAGGAACCCGAAATTATTCAGCAGCAGAAAACGGCCAAGATCGAATAGGAGGTTCGCTATGGGATGAACCTTTAAAATACTTTGCAACCTCCGCCGTTTTGTATGCCGATCGGATCAAAACACCTCACTTGATTTTGACAGGTGAAGGGGATTGGAACGTACCGGGCACAAATTCCCGTGAGCTTTATTATGCGATGCGTCGATTAGGCAAAGAAGTGGTCTGGGTGAATTACCTCAATGGAGGCCATGGCGCTGGAGCGGCAAGTGATGAAGGGGATTTTCACGATCATTGGAATCGAATCTTTGATTTTTACGACAAGCAGTTTAAAAAAGCAAAAGAGAAAAAAGAAGCTGGAGCCAGCGAAGGGGTGGAATAGGAATTAGAGAAAAGGGAATGGGGAAAAGAGATTAGGAGATTAAGAGAATGGAGAATATGAGACTCGTAATTAATGACTATCCCCAAATCACTAAGAATCCTAGAACTTAGAACCGAGAATAGGGATTGGAAAATAGGGAATAGGGATTAGGAGATTAAGAGAATGGAGAATAAGAGACATTTAATTAATGCCTATCCTCAAAACACGAAGCATCCAAGAACTCAAAACTGATAACCGAGAATAGGGATTGGGGAAAATGGATTAGTGATTAGGACAATAGGAGAATGGAGAATAAGAGATTAGTAATTAATCACTATCCTCAAAATACGAAGCATCCGAAAACTCACAACCGACAACTGAGAACTCTCAACCGACAACCAAATGGATTTAACAAGTACCGTCAAAGTATTCTTGGATCTTACAAAACAGAGTAATGGTCAAAGCCGCTATTTGCCTAAATCAAGAATAGCTGTCCATTTAGATATGGATCAAAACGATTTTAATTATTAAGAAAAAAATGAAAAACATACTAATTGCCTTAGGCCTATTTATAAGTGGAATGCTTTCTCCAAATGCGTATAGTCAAACCTATGATATTGTAATTTATGGAGGGACATCAGCAGGCGTAGCGGCAGCAATTCAGGGGTCTCGCAACGGGAAGTCTGTAATACTTATTGAACCGTCACAAAGAATCGGTGGCTTGACTACCGGAGGACTTGGCCAAACTGATATTGGAAATAAGCAAGCTATTGGAGGAATTTCCAGAGAGTTTTACCAACAAATCAAAACTTATTATGAGCAGCCTAATAATTGGAATTGGCAAAAAAGAGAGGAGTACATTGATAGCGGCCAGACCCGAACCAAAGAAGGAGAAGATGCTATGTGGACTTTTGAGCCTTCAGCAGCTTTGAAAGTGTATCATCATATGCTAGAAGGAGAGAAGGTTGAACTTATCTATGGCGAAAGACTATTGCGATCTGATGAAGGAATCAAAAAATCAGGCAGTCAAATTCAATCTATTACCATGGAAAGTGGAAAAACTTTTTCCGGTAAGATGTTTATGGATGCAACCTATGAAGGAGACCTTATGGCTGTTGCCGGCGTTAGCTACACCGTTGGTAGAGAAAGTAATGGGCAGTATAAGGAATCATTAAATGGGGTGCAGGCAAATTATTATGGAGTAAGCCTAGAAAATAAGCCGTCAAGAAATGCCTTTAACCATAATTTTGTCCCAAGTGTAGATCCTTATATCGAAAAGGGGAATCCATCCAGTGGATTACTCCCATACATTATCAAAGGTGGTCCTGGAGTAGATGGTTCTGGCGACAAAAAGGTTCAGGCATATTGCTTCCGAATGTGTCTTACGGATCATCCAGAAAATAGAATTCCATTTAAAAAGCCAGAAGGATACGAGGAGATTAACTACGAACTTTTATTCAGAAATTATGAGGCAGGAGAGACCCGATTGCCCTGGATCAATTCTTCCATGCCAAACCGAAAGACAGATACAAATAACAGTTTGGGTTTTTCCACTGATTTTATTGGTCAAAATCATCTTTATCCAGAAGCTAGTTATGCTGAGCGGGAGAAAATCGTTGAAGTGCATCGCACCTATCAGCAGGGATTGATGTGGGCACTTGCAAATCATCCTAGAATTCCAGAAAATGTCAGAAAAGAGTATTCTCGCTGGGGAACGAGTAAGGATGAATTTGAGCGTGAAGATGGCTGGCAAAACCAATTATATATTCGTGAAGCTAGGAGAATGGTTAGTGATTTTGTGATGACCCAGCGTCATTCTGAAGGGATGGAAGTGGTAGAAGATGCAATTGGATTAGCTGCCTATGGAATGGACTCACACCACATCCAAAGATATGTGGACCATAATGGTTATGTCCAAAATGAAGGGAATGTAGAGGCGCACGTAGCTGGACCGTACCCGATTAGCTATCGATCAATAGTTCCCAAGAAAGAAGAAGCTACTAATTTGTTTGTTCCTATCTGCTTGAGCGCTTCTCACATCGCATTTGGGTCTATCCGAATGGAACCTGTTTTCATGGTACTTGGGCAATCGGCAGCCATCGCCGCTTCACTGGCAATCGATAATTCCACTACTGTCCAGGATGTTCCCTATGCTAAATTGAAAGCGGTTTTAGTTGAAAATGGGCAGCATTTGAAATAACATTAATTTAAGTCTGCACAAATGCAGGGCTGCTGTCTCGGCGAATTGCAGATTTTTCGCCAATCAAAAACTTAGCTCAATTCAAGTATGACTTTTCATCTGTTTATAATTTGTTTTTTAGATGTCATATGGAATCTTCCCATAAATTATAATCACACCTCTGTGTGTCGTTTTGGGTCATGCTCGATTTCATATGATTATAATTGTTTATCAATTGCCATATGGAATCTCGCATGTTTGATAATAAGCCCAGTGTGTGTCGCTTGCGTCATGCTCGATTTCATGTGACTAATTTGTTTAGATTTTTAATCGTACTATCAACTCAAATATAATTCAAACACTCTTTCTATGAACTTAACGCATCGGGTCAAAGCTTTCCAGGAACTTACTGTGTACGAACTATATGCCTTATTAAAATTACGAAGTGAGGTTTTTGTGGTGGAGCAAAACTGTGTATTTCTGGATCAAGATGATAAGGATCAGAAATGCCACCATCTACTTTTGTATTCAGGAGATGAATTAGTAGGTTATAGTCGATTGGTTCCTGCTGGTCTGTCCTATCCCGAAATGGCAATTGGCAGAGTGATTACTTCGGCATCGGCTAGAGGAAAGGGATATGGCCGAGTCTTGATGGAGTTATCCATTGACTATTGTCAGAAACTTTTTGGGGTATGGGATATCCGTCTAGGAGCCCAAACCTATGCAAAAGGTTTTTATGCTTCTTTAGGTTTTGTGGCTGATGGAGAGGTCTATGATGAAGATGGAATTGAGCATATTGAGATGGTAAGGAAAGGTTAGGGACCAAGTATTTTTTGTTCAACTAGTAGTTAAGAGATTGTGAATGATGAATTTGTAATCTGGTTGCGGGCTTTAGGCATCATTCTTGGAGAGATAATTATTAAGATCACCTCTAATTCTCATAACAAATACTCTTTTCAGATGTTAAAAAAATTATCTTGCGGGGATTGAGACTAGTGAGTTGTATCAAAAAATTAATTGAAAAGAAAATTGAAATGAGTTTAAAATTTTTAACTAGTCCTTTAATGAGTTGGGATATTTCTAATCCAGATTACGATTTAGTCGATAAAAGATCTTTGGATATGAAAGCGCTCAACATCAAATCCATTGCCAATAATTGGCATGTTAATTTTGTGAAAGAATTATCAATTAGTTATCAAACCCTAATATTGACCGATTTGAAGCAAACAATCCTTTGGGTAAATGATGGATTTCAGTCAATGACCGGATATGCTCCTGATTACGCCATTGGGAAGAAGCCAGCATTCCTTCAGGGTCCAGAAACCTCAGAAATAGTAAAAACCAGGATTCGTAAAAAGCTGCTGAATGGGGGCCGAGTTTCAGAAGTGATCACAAATTATAGGAAAAATGGTAATCCTTACCATTGTCATATTACCATTATACCTTTGCTTGATTCTAATCGTGTGATTACTCACTACCTAGCCTTAGAAAGAGCAGCAGCGTAGATTTGTAATAAATTATTTATTAGCATGTCTCAGTTTTTTTTCCTTAGAAAAATATAGCTTAAAGAGTCTATAAGGTGAGTTGAGCGTGACAAAAATAACCTTCAGGGTATCAGGGGAAACAGTCAATCGTCTGGGTAGTGTAGAAACAGGGCTGGGATATTCATTCGAACTTCCCCCACAGCTCACCTCTTTTAAGCCACTAGATATCATTCATTATTAAATTGAACTTCTCTTACGTCTTTTGTCACTCTTGGGATCCAAATTGACCAAAAAACTTTTCCCTATATCAGCTTTAAAATCGCTAGAAATACTTTTTAAATAAACCACTTCAAAGGATTTGATCTCTTTGGCTTATTTACGGGCGATCCGCATATGAATTAAGCTAGTCGAGTCATTCTATTAAATGTACTATTGACATTGCTAAAAAGATTTACTACAATCGCAGGAATCAAACCGTTAAAACTTGTGAGTAGCGCTGCGGTGGCACAGACCCTGCAAAATCATTTAATAGGATAAATGAGGTGCTATAACTCCTAAAAATCTACTGAAATCTAGCTTCACAAAAGCCTATCTTAGGGCTAATTCAAGAATCTTATTTATATTCTTGCAAATTAAGATCGCTATGAAAAAGCTTTACCCCATTATCATTTTTCTTGTTGCATTTACTTTTTCTACTCAAGCTCAAGACAAGCACTATTATCAGACAGAATTCTCTAAAATGGAATTCGCCAAAAGAAGGAATAGGATCTATGATGAAATTGGAAACAATGCCATCGCTGTGATTCAAGGAGCAAGTGGGATTCCGGGATTTAGTGTATTCCGACAGTCCAATACCTTTTTCTATCTCACTGGCCTGGAAACAGCTCGTTCTTACCTGATCATTAACGGTAGAAACAAGCAATCTACCCTATACCTTCCACATCGAGATGAGGGAATGGAAAGCAATCAGGGCAAGGTCTTATCCGCTGAGGATGCTGAGTTGGTCAAAGAACTTACAGGAATAGATCAGGTGAAAGGCATAGAGTTTTTATCGACTGATTTGGTTGGATCAGGATTAATCAAACCTTCGGGACCGGTGCTTTACACGGAATTTAGCCCTGCAGAAATAGGCAATGATAGTCGGGACGAAATTCTTTTTGGGCAAGCACGAAATGCTGCTGATCCGTGGGACGGGGGTGCTACCCGAGAAGCTGAATTTATAGCTAAACTGAGTAGTCGATTCCCTCAATTTGAAATCCGTGATCTCACACCAATGCTCGATGCCATGCGCTTAATCAAGAGTACTGAAGAAATCGCAGTGATCAAAAAAGCTACTAACATCGCTGGATTGGCAATTATTGAGGCAATGAGATCCACCAACCCCGGTGTGTATGAATATCAATTAGATGCTGCCGCGAAATACATTTTCTATATGCATGGGGCACAGGGCGACGGCTATCCATCGATCATAGGAGGAGGAGCGAATGCCTATATGGGACATTATTTCCATAAGACAGATCCACTAAAAGATGGCGATCTGGTACTAATGGATTATGCACCGGACTATGAATTTTATACCAGCGATGTCACAAGAATCTGGCCCGTCAATGGGAAATTCAGCGAAGCTCAGAAGCAACTATATAATTTCATTGTGGGCTATAGAGATGCACTTTTCAAGTATATCAAACCTGGTGTCACTGCCGATGAAGTCTTGGACAATGCTGCTGCCGACATGAAGGAATACCTGAAGGATAAAACCTTTGTGAAAGAAAGCCATTTGAAAGCCGTGCAGGATGGATTGAAATTTCGTGGGCATTTCCAGCATCCCGTAGGAATGGCTGTTCATGATGTGGGTAGGGTACGAGGAATTCCATTGGAAGTTGGAATGGTTTTCACCATTGATCCAATGATCTGGTTGCATGAAGAGCGACTCTATATCCGCATCGAGGATGTGGCTTTGGTGACTGAAAATGGAGTGGAAAATCTAAGTAGTTTCGTTCCTTCGACTTTAGAAGATGTGGAAGCCACTATTAAGGAAAAAGGGCTGATCGAATGTAGGCCTGCTACCGACATCAGCGTCACTAGAAACTAATTAAATCCTCAATATTTTTTTTAAAGATCTATAATAAAAATCTGGTTAATTACGCCACTCACAGTACTTGTAAGACCACTTTTGCTTTTCAGATACTTATCCCAAAAACCCTAAGATTGATGTGTGGACCTATCAGTTCAAAATCGAGCTTTCGGGCGATACGGATGAAATCAAATGAGAAGTAACCATCGATGTGCTAGATCTTGGCGATGGAATTGAAAGTCTAAGATTGGATCTAGAGCCAATTTCTCACGAGTCATTTTTCGCAATAAAAGTATCAAACCAAAATAGCATGAATTTATATTTCCATTAAACTGTTGGTTAAATGGCAGTAAGACATTTGCTACTCAGCCAAGTAAATTAATTCCAATGAAGCTACATATAAAGAATATGGTCGGCTCTAGAAGCAAGATGATCGTCGAGGAGGAGTTTCAAAAATTGGGAATCCATCCGATGATGGTGAATTTAGGAGTGGTTGAATTGGTAGAAGAGGTAAATCTGGCGCAACGAATGCTGCTCAAAGCAAACCTCAAGAATTCAGGTTTGGAGCTTCTTGAGGATAGGAAAAGTATCATCATAGAAGGAATTAAAAATATCATTGTCGAAATGGTCCATTATTCGGATGAGCTTCCAAAATTGAATTATTCCAGATTTATAAGCGAAAAACTAGGCTATGTATATGCCTATCTCGCCAATGTTTTCGCTGAGGCAAAAGGAATTACCATCCAACAGTTTATCATTATTCATAAAATAGAACGAGTAAAGGAACTCCTTATTTATGGTGAATTGAGCCTTACGGAGATTTCCTATAAGCTACACTACAGCGGTGTGGCGCACCTTTCCAATCAATTCAAAAAAATTACCGGGTTGACTCCGTCTTTTTATAAGCAATTGAAGGATAAGAGAAAGCAATATTTGGAAATCTTATAGCAAGCATCCTCCAAGTTTAACTTTCTGATTTTTGAACCTGAAATTATAGCAAATCTAAATGTGGGATTTATGTAACACAATTGATTTGAATAGTGACCAACTTAGCAATTGAGAATTAGAAGTCCAGTTTCTATAGATAGGCGGCATCCGATCCTGAGTCTAAATTGACTCATTCCATCTTTCTGAAAAATGCAGCAATCAGTTCGCTTTCATCCTAAACTTTAGCGAACCCAAGTAGTTTAATGAATTCTTCTGAATACTTTAGAAGAAACCCATTTTAGGGTGATACAGCATGTGTTTACCATAATAGCTCCGAAAGTCAAGATGATTATCAGGAAATATTATGCTAAAATCTACTAAATCACCTTTGCTGATCATCCTGAAAAGAGAGAATTAGCACTAGTTAAAAGCGAAATAATTCATTAAACAATAATAAACAAAAGCATGTTCCTAACAAGAAGTTGGAGAGAGCAAAAAGTGATGCTGAAACAGCGATTCACAATTTTACTGGATTTAGATTTTGAATACCCAGAAGGTCAAAAAGAGCAGATGATGGAAAGTCTTTCTAAAAAACTAGAAAAGACAAGACCGGAATTGGATTTGATTTTCGCTGAACTGCAGACTTACTGAACGAACATAAACCCGCTTTTAAACAGCTATTTTGTAAAGAATTAGTAATAGATTAGCGAAAATCAATGCGCAAATGCAAAATATAAAATTCGATAAAACAGGCTCTTCTGAATTTTCTAAAACCCTGCACTTAAGGGTCAATGATTACTTCAAAACCAGCAATAAAAATAGACATGGCGATCGCAGCATGGTGATTAAAACCATTTTAATGCTTGCTACTTTCTTCATTCCACTAATCCTAATTGGATCGAGTTTGGTCACCAGCACCGTGTTATTATTTGGCCTCTATATCCTCAGTGGAATGGGTATGGCAGGGATAGGTATGGGAGTGATGCATGATGCGATTCACGGGTCTTATTCTAAAAGTCCCGTAGTCAATAAATACTTGGGCTACACCATGAATCTGATTGGTGCTAATGCCAATGTATGGCGAATCCAACACAATGTACTTCACCATTCCTATACCAATATTGATCATGGGGATGATGATATCAATGCTCCATTTTTCTTACGATTTTCCCCCAATGCGAAGCACTATTGGATCCACCGGTTTCAGTACCTCTACATTTGGTTTTTTTATGGACTATCGACCATTTCATGGATTACAACCAAAGATTTTGTCAGAGCAAATCGGTATAAAAAAATGGGTTATTTCAAAGCTAATGGAAATTTCAAAAAAGAGTTGCTGAAAATTATGAGTTGGAAAGTAATTTACTATTCCTACGCCTTGGTATTACCTTTGATAATGGTGCCGTTACCAGCTTATATCATTGTTTTAGCTTTTCTGTCTATGCATTTTGTTACAGGAATATGTATTAGTTTGGTTTTCCAGACTGC
>JBLGAM010000055.1:0-20449 GCA_047612305.1 Planctomycetota bacterium
TATCGTCTTTCAAAAGAGATTCGATCATTGGAATCGCTGCTTCTCCTTTTTTTCGTATCAATTCAAAAGCGTGAAATCGGACATTCACAGCAGGGTTTTTGATGATTTCTATCAATCCAGCATCAGTTGCATAGTCTAGCTCAGGGCTTTTCAATTTTTTTCCTTTAGGAACAACCCTGTAGATTCTGCCTCTTCCCAAACTGTCTTTCATCTGATGACCTCCCACCACTGGATCATACCAATCCGCGATGTAAATAGCCCCATCCGTCCCAGTGACCAAATCGCTGGGACGAAACCATTTGGTTTTTTGGTTTTGAAAAGAGGTGTCATTCCATACGTAGACCTCATCGTCCTCATTTAGTGAAGAAAAGAGAATCCTCCGAGTTCCTAGGTCATAGCCGGATTTACGGAGCTTAGGCTGATAACTGAAGATCACATTTCGCCCTGCATCGGCACTCATCAAGGTTCCACGGAAATCTGATCCGAAGACGTCACCTTCATAGCGCATCATCCCCGTAGGTGAACCAGCACCGGTTTTATCTCCTGCAGGCATTATTCCCGGATCCTCTTGGTGCCAATGTGCGGTAAATAGATCTTGGCCAGGCCGCTGATCTGCCTGCCAAGTACGGTTGCCATCTTGACTAAAGTAACCTGCATTGCTGCCTTCAGGAACCCAAGATACTCGGCAAGCGACAACCTGATCGTCGTTGTCATTTTGCCACAGATCTCCCTTAGAGTCCACAAATACCTCGTAACTATTTCTGAAATTATGAGCCATCACTTCCAATCCGGTGCCATCAGGATTGATTCGCAGTGCAAGACCACCTACATAGATATTGCCATCATCGCTGACTTGGCCTCCTGAATTACTGCTATTGTAAGGCGATCCACCAGTATAAACACTTCCTGATCGAAGGGTCCATCCACTTTTGTCTGTAACTAGATGCGGACCGGCATTTCCAGTGTTGAAATACAGCTTTCCATCCGGTCCAGCCAAGATCGAGTGTAAGGAATGGTCGTGATCAAGCCCTCCAAATCCAGTTAGAAAAATCTCCTTTTTGTCAGGCACATCATCACCATCCTCATCAGTGTAAACCAACAAATGAGGCGAACAGGATACAAAGACCTTATTGCCAAGCACCGCAATTCCCAGTGGGGAGACCAAGTCAGAGTCTTCTACGAAAACTTTCGACGAATCTGCGACACCATCCTGATCAGTATCCATTAAGATCATGATTCGATCGCCCTTAGAATGGTGAAAATAAGCTCCCGAATCATTATTGTAATTCCGATAGTTGACGGCTTCCGTGATCCAGATTCTCCCTTTTTGATCCACATCCATATTCGTAGGATTGAAAAACATAGGAGATTCTGCCCATAGGCGAACTTCGAATTCTTCCGGAGCAAACAAAACTGAAGTAACCTCCGGCTTTTGCCCACAGGAAAACATCCAAACCAGGGCCAGAGAGCAAGGCAAATCTTTCTTCCAATTCATTTCTGATTGATATTTTTAGTGATAAAAGATAGATTGTCCTTGTAAGCTGATACGATTTCGGCTCCGTCTGGCGTGGACCATTCAATCTGCATCCAACCAGATCCTTGGTAATCCGATTTGGCTAAAAGCTCGCCGATTCGTGGCCAATTCAAATCACCTTCACTAAGCAATTTCCCGTTTTCTTTGATATGTATTTCACAGAAATGCTCTTTTGCTAAAAGTGGAATCTCCTCGTAAATCGGGTGTCCTGCATCTGCCGAATTCCGGAAGTCATAGTAAATTTTTACTGCCGATGAGCCTACAGCATCAATGATCTCCAGATGCTCAGACGCAGAAAGATAGGATTCAATTCCTAGAATGACTCCCGCCTTTTCAGCCTTGGGAGCGACTGCTTTTAATCTGCGGATCACTTCCTTTTTCCCCAATGAATCACCTCTCAAATCATTTTTATTGAAAAATGCCAAAAGAATTACTGGTAAATTCATAGCCTGAGCTACGTCGATACTATCCGAAACCCAAGCCTCGGTTTGAGGATCCGACTTATAGGGATAGTTATTTAATTCGCCTATAGCAAGGCTGCTAATGGGGATACCAAGCAAATTGGATTGCTCCAAATACTGATTTTGAATCTTTGGATCACGGAGATGAAGTTGATTTTCGATTTTTCCCAGATTAACCTGAAGTCCATCCAAGCCAATTTTTTTGGCTAGTGCCAACCCAGCAGGATTGCTGCTCTGACCTATGGACCAATCGCAGGCGCCGACATTCAGATTTAGAGAATTAGAAGGACTGGCGGAAAGGTCCAGACCCATTCCTGTCAAAACGGCCGCAAACGCGGATCTTCGGATAAACTCTCTTCTTTGTATCATTTTCTTAGGATTGCGCTCAAGAGACCTAAATCACCTCAAAACCAACCAGTTTTGGAGTTTTTAATCATGGAACCAAGTTATAAACTTCATACAGAATCACAAATTCTGAATATGAATTTTGGCTGATTTTAGAATATCCTTAAAAGCCACTTTGCTGTCCTTTGCAAGTCATTTGTGGGTTTGGTGGATAATATTCTTTCAACAAAAAAGCCACTCCCAACATGGAAGTGGCCTCGATTTCTTGGTGTTGAATACTTAGAATTTCACTCCAAAAGTCATATAAAAAGTCCTTCCATCAGCAGGCATAATTCCCGGGCCTGGATAGCCACCGGCTCTTCTTGTAAAGTAGCTCGCATCTGTCAGGTTATTAATACCTGACTTTAAACTATACTTCTTTTTGTAGGTGTATCCGGCAGAAAGATCTTGTACCGAATAAGCCGGAATCAAACCTGAAGTTGCGGCAGCATTTGGCGCGACAGAATTGGTAGCATCTGAAAAGGTCTCCCCAATATCACTCAGCTGCCAAGTCATGGAGAAATCCTTGTATCGGTATGTTGCACCATATCTGTTGATCTTTCGAGGTGCATTTTCTACTCGGTTTCCGGCAAGATTGCTCACGACGACTTCTCCATTACTAATACTGGTTCGCTCAAAATCCTGATACTCGGCATTTATATAAGCAAGGGAGGCGAAGAGATGGATGTAACCGATTGATGAATTGCCTACAAAAGCAGTGATCGGATCAAACTCTACAAATGCTTCTACTCCTTGGCTGACTGAGGTCCCAAGATTGGTTCGAAACTGAAAGCGAGTTCCATCAGCAGCTGTCTGGGTTAGAGTTCCGATACGGTCTGCATAGTTCAAGTAGAAAAAGCTCGCATCGAAGTTCAAGAAAGCACCGATATTGCCACGGTAACCCAAATCAAAATTATAACCTCTGGCATCCTGAAGATTAGGATCAATCACGTCTGTAGTGGCCGGTGGAGTTAAGTCAGAAATCAAAACCGGGCGATAAGCCTGAGAAAAATTACTATACAATTCAGTCGTTCTCGTCAAGTGATATTCTCCTCCAAAACCTAGCAAAGCAAATGTCCGTGTTCGCGTTTCCGGAATGAGCTGTTGTGGCACTCCATTTACCGTATTCAGGATTCCAGTCATATCGGAAGAAATATTCTCCAAACGAAGTCCAGCGGTAAGCAAGAGCTTATCGGTCACATTGAACATATTTTCTACAAAAACCGCATGATTCGTATTGACAAAATCTAAATCCCTGGGATAGCTGGCATCTACTAAATCAAAATTCATATCTATACCCGCATCGCCTACGCCTCGTTGGTTTCGGTCTATATTTCCTTTGAAATATCTGTATCCGGAGACTAGATTGTGTTCTTTACCTAAAAATAAATAAGCAGTACTTAGTCTCAGTTCAGCCCCAAATGTATGGTACATATCCCGGTCTACTTGACGATTCCCCATATCATCCTCTTTAGTAATTGCACTTGTAAAACCAACGCTATTTCGCTCTGCGATGCTACCGAAAGCTTTCAAATTTAACTTGGTCTTTGGGCTGACAATGTAGTCTGCATTGAGCGAAGGGATAAACCATGGGGTACTAAACCAATTTCTAGATCGGGTACTCTGACTTGGATCTTCCGCAAACTGTGCATCCGTCAAACCGCCAGGCTGCTGACTTGTGGTCGTCATGTAGGTCATTTCGGTACCGATCTTCAAGCGATTACTTACTGCATAATTCACCTCAAGATGTGCGTGATCGGTATTAAAAAAACCATTATCACGCCAGCCATTTCCTCTTCTTTTCTGATAATATGCAGTGTAATCCCACTTCCCCTCCGTACCGCCGATATAGTTAAATGTGCTAAAAAGGCCATTGCTTCCAACCGTATTAATTGTCTCAGCAGTAAATCGTGTAGATGGATCTGGCTTGCGCAACACGAAATTCAATAATCCACCAAACTGTGGCCCATACTGTAAGGAGGATGCTCCACGGATGATTTCAATATTTTCAACCACTTCCATTGGGGGAGTGAAATAAGCCTCTGGGTAGCCCATTGGGTCAGGAGTGATATCGTAGCCATTCATTCGGACGTTGAATTCCCAAGATCTGTTTGGACTCAATCCTCTTGATGCCACACCAAGTTGAATTCCAGAACCGTCATTTTCCCAGATAGATATCCCAGGCGTTCGACCAAAAATCTGTCGGCTATTATTCATCGCCAAGTTGGCGTCAATTTCACCTAAGCGTATCACTTCATTTTTTCGACCTGCATTGATACGAAAATCCTCAACTTCAGGAAGACGACCTTGTCCATTCATTCCCCGACTCGCCATCAATTCAAACGATTCTAACCAGATGTCATCATCAACTAATATGAAATCTAGGTTTTTGACCTCGTCTTTGCTAATAGAAAAAGTCAAGCTTTGAGTTTTAAAACCAATCATATTTGCCTTTAATTCATAAGACCCAACTGGCAGATCTTTGATTAGGAAGGATCCATTTTGATCGGATTGTACCCCTCTGACGGTTCCTTCAACTAGGACTGAAACTCCTGGAATAGGCTTCTGCTCTTGATCAAGAATCTTTCCTTGGACTGCATTTCGCTGGGAGAATGCCAAACTCAGAGACAAGAAATAAATACAAAGGGTGGTATAGACTACTCTCATTTTTATTAATTTTTATTTAGACTGCTTTAAAATAGTGGTACAAACCTAATGCATAGAATTATTCTAAACAAGCCTTATTTAGAAAAAATCTAATTAAAGTTAAGCTTACTGTTTATCAGATATTGATTGGCTTTTGCGGAGAAAGCTTAACTTATGGAAATCAATATTTTAAATAATGAAGCTCCCTTTATTCTTTTTTTACTTTATCGCGGTTTTAGTCGTCAGTTGTGCTGAAAAGCCAAAGTCAAAACCTAATATCCTTTTCATCTTCGCAGACGACCAGCGCGCTGATGCCCTGGGAATAGCAGGAAATAACATTCTTAAAACTCCGAATATTGATCAGCTCGCAAGATCTGGCACTCGCTTTACCAATTCCTATGTCATGGGAGGAAATCATGGAGCGATCTGTGCTGCCAGTCGGGCGATGATGCTTTCCGGCAAAAGCCTTTTCCATGTGTTAGATAAATTAGAAGGTCAGGAAACCATGCCCATGTATTTTGGGAAGCAGGGCTATGAAACCTTCGGGACTGGAAAATGGCATAATGAAAAGGAGATGTTTGAAGCAAGTTTCCAAAAAGGAAAAAATGTTTTCTTAGGCGGAATGGCGGATCATTTCAGTATTGCTGTTCGGGATCTCCAAGTCGATGGAAAGCTTTCCGAACCTATGAAAAAAGGCTATTCGACCGATTTATTTGCCGATGTCACCAAAGAATTTCTGGAGGAATATGCAGATTCGGATCAGCAGAAACCTTTTTTTGCTTATGTCTCATTCACTGTTCCCCACGATCCCTATTCTCCTAAGTCAGGCTACATAAATCGCTACGATACGGCTAAAATTCTACTTCCTGAAAATTTCATGAGTCTTCATCCTTTTGAATTTGACCAATTGAATATTAGGGATGAAAATCTCACAGGCTGGCCTAGACAACCTGAAATCGTAAAAGAAATCCTTTCGGATTACTATAGCCTGATTACGCATCTTGATGACCAAGTTGGAAAATTAATTGCAACACTTAAGGAAAAAGGGCTTTATGAAAACACAATAATAGTCTATGCCGCCGATAACGGCTTGGCAATTGGCTCACATGGACTGCTTGGAAAGCAAAACTTGTACGAACACTCTACCAAAGTCCCGATGATCATTTCTGGACCGGATATCCCCAAAGATCAGCTTTCGGATGCTTTCGTCTATCTCTATGATTTATTTCCCACATTAGCAGAACTTGCTAGCATTCCAAGCCCAGCAAGCATCGATGGGCAAAGTTTGGTCCCAGTCCTCAATGGAGAAAAAAAGGAAATTCGGAGTTCACTTTTTACTGCCTATCGACATACGGTCCGTGCAATTCGGGAAAGTAATTGGAAATTGATCCGCTATCCGGAGCGGGATTTTACCCAACTTTTCAATTTGGAGAGTGATCCTTTTGAATTGAATAATTTGGCTGAAAATCCAGAATCATCTCAGCAGCTAGGTAAGTTGAAAGCGAGCTTGGAGCGAGAACAAAAACTAGCAGGAGACACGGTACGCTGGACTGCAGACACGATTTTACCACTTGAATACGATCATACAAAAATCGAGCGAAAGCTGGATCAATGGCAGCCGGAATATACGTTGAGGAAATATTTTAATGCCAAGGAATAAAAACGCCCAAAATACATTTCGTCCGATCGCTTGAAAAAAGTGTTCATTATCAAACACCAAAGAAAACCAAACCTTTAAAGACGAGCTATTGAGTTGGTTTTTTGAATTGGAACGTAAATTGAAACTCTGAAAGAAACCAAATTCCCATGTTGACCTTCTTACTTTGGATCATCCTCTTTATTATTTGTTGGCCGATCGCCTTGATCGCACTGATTCTTTATCCTATCGTCTGGCTTTTGCTTTTACCTTTCCGATTGCTGGGTTTTGCAGTTGATCTATCCTTCGATTTGGTTCGCAATCTGTTTATGCTTCCTTTCCGACTGGTTGGAGGAAAAGGATAAACCGAAAATTGCATCCTTCGGATCATTTCAGCATTTTTAAATAACCTAATCCGCTAAAAATGCGAAATCTATTTTCAATCCTCCTTTTTCTGATGCCCTATTTGATTTTCGCCCAAGAAAGCATGGTTTTCGAGGGAGGCAAAGAAGGCCACGCGATCTATAGAATTCCAGCGGTAATCTCTTTGCCAACCCATGAACTATTAGCTTTTGCCGAAGGACGAGTGAATGGATATGACGATTTTGGAGATATCAATTTGGTCATGAAAAGAAGTATAGATCAAGGCAAAACTTGGTCTACTTTGAAAACTTTGGTTGATTATGATTCCCTTCAAGCTGGAAATCCGGCGCCAGTCATGGATTTATTCGATCCAAATTATCCGGAAGGAGTGGTTTATCTTTTTTATAATTCAGGAAATAATCACGAGTACGATGTACGAATGAATCGCGGGGTAAGAGAAGTATGGATGATCCGATCAGTTGATTTGGGAGAAAGTTGGGAAGACCCTGTAAACATTACTTTGCAAGTTCACCGTCCAAATAACCCGACTTTCAATCCTTCTTATACTAACGAGGAAGATTGGCGACACTATGCCAATACTCCTGGGCATGCTTTTCAATTTCAAGAAGGTCAATATCAAGGAAGAATCTTTGTAGCTGCTAATCATTCTCAAGGTGATCCCAAAGAAAATTTCAGTGAATATCAAGCCCATGGCTTCTATTCGGATGACCATGGGAAATCCTTTCAAATTTCCGAATCAATCGCATTTCCTGGCTCAAATGAATCCATCGCAGCAGAGCTTCCCGATGATCGAATGATCATGAGTATCCGAAATCAGCGTGGAGATATTCGCCAGCGAATTTTAGCTTATTCTTCAGACGGAGGAGCAACTTGGGACAAACAATACTTCGAGCCAAGTTTAATTGATCCAGTTTGTCAAGGGTCTATTATTTCCTTAACAGATTCGAATGGGCAATTTATTCTGGCTCATTCAAATAATGCTGATACCGAAAATAGGAATAAGCTAAGCTTAAAATTGAGCTATGACCAGGGAGAAACATGGCCAAAAACCATCTTAATAGACGGAATCGAAAACCCAGGCAAGTCCTCCTATACCGCCTACAGTGATTTGGTTGTTCTGAAAGAAAATACACTTGGGATAATTTATGAGAAAAATGATTACACGGAAATAGTATTCAAAGTAATTCAAATGTCATTTTAAGACCGAAAGCAAAACGGTTTCACCCCCGTGAGTGTCTTCAATCAAGGATAAATTGATGTTTTGTGAAGACACAAACCATGGCAGAACATACAAGCTTTTGAGCTTTTAAATTCAAATTTTACTTTTGACTCTTGGAATCACTTCTTTCCCTATCAATTCAATCGCATTCTTCAATTGGGCATGGCTGAGATTGGCATTATCCATTTGAAAGCTGAATCGGTCAATTCCTCCGAGTGCCTCGCTGTGACGCAAGATTTTATCCGCAACTTCCTCAGGTCCTCCAACGACTAAAGCTCCTAATGGACCTGTTTGTGCATTGAAGTGATTGCGGGTTACTGGTGGCCAACCTCGCTCTTTTCCTATCTTGGTAAAAGTCTCCGCATAACCCGGATAATATTCTTCGACCGCCTTTTCAGTAGTTTCTGCCACATAGCCCAAGGAATGCAAACCCACTTTCAATTTCTCTGGCGCATGTCCAGCTTTGGTCCCAGCCTGACGATATAGATCAACCAGCGGACGGAATCTATGCGTCTCCCCACCAATCACGGCGATCATCAGCGGTAATCCAAGCATTCCAGCTCGTACAAAAGAGGCCGGCGTCCCTCCCACTCCCTGCCAAATTGGAAGCGATTCTTGCAAAGGTCTTGGATAGATGGCTTGCTGATTTAATGGCGCACGGAATTGACCTTTCCAAGTGACGATTTCCTCATCTCGGATCTTCAATAGCAATTCCAGTTTTTCGGAAAAAAGCGCATCATAATCATTCAATCTCAAGCCGAAAAGTGGAAAGGCTTCTGTAAATGAACCTCTTCCGGCAACGATTTCTGCTCGACCATTTGAAATCAAATCTATGGTCGCAAACTCCTGAAAGACCCGAACTGGATCAGCAGCACTCAGGACTGTTACCGCCGAAGTGAGTTTGATTCGATAAGTTCGAGCAGCCGCAGCGGCCAAAATGATCGTATTGGCCGAGTCCAGAAACTCTTTTCGGTGATGCTCCCCAATTCCAAAGACATCCAAACCCATTTCATCCGCATAGACAATGCGATCAATGAGTTCGGTCAAAGATTTCCTACGGTTTTCAGTTTGACTATCCGATCCAGCTGGAGCTGCGGCAGCAAAGCTATCTATTCCTATTTCCATGGGTTTGGCTTGAGTTTAATCTTCACTAAACTATCAGAAAGGATTTTCAATTCCATTTATACTTCTGCTTTCCTATAAAAAATCATTTTTCAACATTCTCATCAAAATGGGCTTTGCATGCAAAGGCTAAATCCCTATCTTTTAAAAGATTACCCTTTTAACCCCTAGCTATGAAAAAAATCACTTCGATTGGAACAGTATTTATTTTTACCTGGATAGTTTTTGCCTGCGCTTCAGCGGAAAAGAAAACTGAAGAAACCCCAGCTCCAAAAGCCGAAAATCTCCTTAAAGATTATGTCAACGGGGCTAGCCCAGACTTTTCCTATGAAATCGTTCATTCCGTTCCCGGAGAAGAATACGACTTTCACGTCCTACGAATGGTTTCACAAAACTGGTTGACCCCGGATTTGGTGGACAAAACAGAATGGTGGCATTGGGTATCGATTGTGGTACCCAAAGAAAGTCCATTTGATACAAGTTTGATCTGGATCGGAGGAGGTAGCACTGACTCCAAAATGCCTGAAAAGCCAAACGACTTGATTTTGGCGGCAGCGATGCAGACCAATTCCATCGTGGCGGAAATTCATAATATCCCATTCCAACCCTTGACTTTTGCAAATGACAGTTTCGGAGAGCGATATGAGGACGCGATAATTACCTATGGTTGGCGGAAATTTCTAGAAGGTGGTGCCAAAGATGAAGATGCGATCTGGCTGGCAAGATTTCCGATGACCAAAGCGGTCAAACTTGGAATGGATGCCGTAACGGATGTTGTAGAAAAGAATTATAAAAAACCCATCAACTCCTTTGTGGTGGGCGGAGCTTCCAAGCGAGGTTGGACCACTTGGACAACTGCTGCAACCGATGATCGTGTGGTGGCGATCATTCCGATTGTAATTGATATGTTAAATCTGGAAGCTTCTTTTGACCATCATTGGAAAAATTACGGTTTTTGGGCTCCGGCAGTGGATGATTATGTACGGGAAGGCATAATGGATTGGATGGGTACTCCAGAGTTTGATAGATTACTTGAACTTACGGAACCTTATTCCTTTAAAGCAAACTATGACATGCCAAAACTCCTGATTAATGCTGCCGGCGATCAATTCTTTCAGCCAGATAGCTGGGAGTTTTATTGGAATGAATTGATAGGCGAAAAGCACATGCAATACGTACCGAATTTTGGACACGATCTTTCTGAGTCTGATGCAATACCGAATATGATTTCCTTTTATGCCTCAGTTTTAAATCAAACCCCTCGGCCTCAATACGAGTGGAAAGTAACTGATGATAAAATTATCTTGACTTTAGATCCGGCGGACAAACCTATTTCCGTGAAAACTTGGACTGCAGAAAATCAAAATTCCAGAGATTTCCGAGTCGATGAATTTGGTCCAAACTGGAAATATTCCGAAGTTAAAATCAATGAATCAGGGACTTACGAATTAGCTTTAGAAAGTCCTGAGAAAGGTTTCAAAGGCTATTTTATCGAAGTTACTTTTGCAGGAAAAACACCTCTAAAAATCACAAGTGGTGTAGAAGTGATGCCGAGAGCATATCCTTTTCCAGCTTATGAACCAAAGGAAGTGATGACAGCAGCTCATAATTAATTCTTATGAAATCGAGCATGACTATAAAGTCACAAACAGGGATGATTATCACCCTTCCGAGATTCCTCCCGATAGCTTTCAGGATGACCTTTAAAAATCAAATTATAAACAGATGAGATCACTTATTTCATTTTCAATCGTCTTCTTATTTGTTCAAATCCCAATGACTGTACTAGCTCAAAATGAGGCAAATTACGATGAAAGCAAAGTGCCTGCTTTGGTACTTCCCGATCCTTTTGTAAGTGAAAAGGGAGTACTAATCAGGAATCAGGAAGACTGGGAAAAAATCAGAAGGCCGGAAATTTTCAACTTATTTGAGAGCGAAGTCTATGGTATGCTACCCAAAGATTTTGATGAGATTTCTTTTGAATTGGTTTCTGAAAAAACAAATCCTTATCCGGATTTAGCTGAGCTTGAAGAAGTGAATATTATTGTTTCCAGAAATGGGAAATCCCATACAATGAGAATCAATCTTTTCCTTCCCAAGGATAAAAAAACTCCGACTCCGATCATTTTGCTCATTAATTACTTACCCGCTTATCCAGATGGAAAGTTAGTGGATGAGGGTTTCTGGCCAGTTCCTGAATTACTCAAACGAGGATTTGCTACGGCTTCCTTTCACGCCGAAACGGTGGCTCCCGATATTGCGGATTCCTATCAGAATGGAATTATTTCGACGCTTTATCCCGAGCAAATCGGCGAAGGTAATGGAATGAAAGCCTACGGTGCTTGGGCTTGGGGAGCGATGCGCGCGATGGATTATTTCGAGCAACATCCGAAAATCGATTCAGAAAAATCCGTTCTAGTCGGCCATTCCCGTACCGGTAAAGCAGCGCTTTGGACTTCAGCAAACGACCCCCGATGGGCAATCACTTATGCCAATGAATCAGGATGCGGCGGAGCGGCACTTTCTCGAAGAAAATACGGTGAAACAGTCGAGGCCATCAATACCAGATTTCCGTATTGGTTTGCCGACAATTTCCGAAAATACAATGGAAAAGAAGAAACGCTTCCCATTGATCAGCACATGCTTCCGGGTTTGATTGCGCCTAGGGCACTTTATTATTCGAGTGCCAAAGGAGATCAATGGGCAGATCCTAAAGGTGAATTCTTAGGTCTTAAATTAGGAAGTCGGATTTACAGCCAAATCTATGGGAAAGAGATCCAATTACCGGATGAAATTGAATCCATCAAAACTCCCATTCATCAAGAATCAGTGGGTTACCATATCCGTGAAGGGATACACAATTTAACCTGGGAAGATTGGTCGCATTTTCTGGAGTTTGTGAGGAAAAACCTTTAATTGTTTACGAATAGAAACCTTTTTTTAGATATTTACATGTTTAAAATCATTAATAGGAAAACGCTATTGACTTACATTATAGCCTATCCTAAAGCAGACAATGCTCTTCGAGAATGGTATGAAGAATTTCAAAAATTGGAAATCACTTTATTTAATGAATTGAAATCTATCTATGAAAATGCCAGCCTAGTGAAAGGTGATCGAGTTTTTTTCAATATCAAGGGCAACAAATTTAGATTGGTTGTCCGAGGTGTTTTTGAATTCAAAGTGGTTCAAATTAAGTGGTTTGGGACTCATGCTGAATACGATAAAATTGATGTAAACACAGTTTCTTTTAAAAAATAACCTATGGAGCTTTCTGTCATAAAATCAGATCAGGAATATGAAATACTTCTTAACTGGGTGGATTCAAAATTTGATCAAAAAATATATCCTGACTCCCCTGAAGGTAAGAAACTGGAAATCGCTTTAGTCTTGATCAAAGATTATGAAGACAAAAACTATCCAATTCCACTACCGGACCCAATAGAAACAATTATAGGGAAAATGAAAGCTCTGGGTTTGCGAAATCAAGATTTTGCGGGAAAAATCGGTTCGAAAGGATACATATCGGCTATACTAAGTGGAAAAAAACCCATGACTCTAGAGATTGCTAAAATATTCCACAAAGAGCTAAAAATCCCAGCTGAGATTCTACTTTCCTAATTCAGGTAAGTAGCGGACGGTCTATTGGGCAATTGGTTGTTTTTTGTTAGGTTAAAAGATTATAATTCTCACAATCAATTGGATCATCAATGAATCTAACTATTCTTATTTTAAGTTTTGCCGCAATTTTTCTATCAGATTCCGCTTCCATAAAACCTGAAGTCAAAATCCTGCGCTCTGAATTCATCTATGAATCTGCCCCTTTTCCTGAATGCCATGCCTCCACTTTGGTGGAAACTAGCGATGGAATTTTGGCAGCTTGGTTTGGCGGAACCCGAGAAAGAAATCCCGATGTAAGCATCTACACGGCTCGACTTGCTAATGGCAAATGGGCTACACCAATAATGGCAGCAGATGGAGTAGTGGATGAAAAATTACGCTATCCCACTTGGAACCCGGTTTTATTCCAGAATAAACCGAACCAACTCACACTATTCTATAAAGTTGGCCCAAGTCCTCGGGAATGGTGGGGCGCTTATAAAACATCCTCTGATCAAGGCAAAACCTGGTCCTCAGAAGTAAAATTGGAAGAAGGATTTTTGGGTCCGATTAAGAATAAATCGGTATTTCTTCCCAATGGCGAAATTCTCCACCCTTCTAGTTTTGAAACTGATAAGGTATGGACAATTCACATCGAAAAAAGCGATGCAAATCTTGAAAATTGGCAGAAAATCGAAATTGCAAATGGAAGCTTTAATGCCATTCAGCCCACAGTTCTTTTTCATCCCGATGGGAAAATTCAACTACTCTCCAGAACCCAAGAAGGGAAAGTAGGCGTCAACTGGTCTGAAAATCAAGGAGAAACTTGGTCCAGGATGCAGGGAAGTTCGCTGATTAACAATAACTCTGGAATTGATGGAATCACCCTAAAATCCGGTTACCAACTATTACTCTGCAACCCTCTTCAAAAAGGTCGAAATAAACTATCCCTTATGGGTTCTCCCGACGGGATGACCTGGAATGAACTTTTGGTTCTGGAGGATCAAGGTTCAGGAGAATTTAGCTACCCAGCGATCATCCAAGCAAAAGATGGGACTGTTCACTTGACTTACACCTACAACCGAAAGAAAATCAAGTACGTCTCCTTACAAATCTCAGAATAAATGACAATCAATCATCCGCTCAGAGGAATCATCCCTCCACTCATCACTCCTTTGAATTCGGATTTTTCCTTGGATAAAGAAAGCCTCAAAAAGCTGCTAAATCATGTGATTTCAGGTGGCGTTCATGGAGTTTTTATCCTTGGGACTACAGGAGAATTTGCCAGTTTAAGGCGAGAAACCAAGGTGGAATTAATTGAAGAGACGACGAAACTCGTGGCAGGCAGAATTCCAGTTTTAGTAGGAATTACAGACTGCGCATTTGAAGAAAGTCTGACTCTTTCAAGGGTAGCAAAAAAATCGGGAGCTGCCGCTGTAGTTTCAACCACTCCATTTTACATGAATATTGGCCAAGAAGAATTGGTAAATTATTATGAGAAACTAGCTGATTCGATTGATTTACCACTTTTCTTATATAACATGCCTGGTAATACCCATAAGCATATTGATCCTGCAACCGCTGCTAAGTTGGCCAAGCATCCCAATATCGTGGGACTCAAAGACAGCTCTGGTGATCCCTATACATTCCAAGCCTATCTGGAAGCTTTGAAGTCGTTTCCTGAGTTTTCAGTATTGGTTGGACCGGAGGAAATCCTCGCAGATACACTCGCGATGGGGGGAAATGGTGGAGTAACTGGGGGCGCAAATCTTTTCCCAAAACTATATGTAGCGCTATTTGAAGCTTTTGAAAAAGGCGAAAAGGATCGAGTTCAAGAATTGCAAGAGGTTATTCTTTATTTGAGTGAGCGGCTCTACCAAAATGAGAATTATTCCTCAAGCTATCTGAAAGGACTGAAAGCTGCGATGAGTTTCGAAGGACTTTGCCAAGGAAATTTGGCATTGCCGCTTTATTCCTATTCAGAGGAGGAAAAAACTCAACTTTTGGAAAGGTATCGATTGGTGAAGGATGTTATTGGGAAATTTGGAGAATGAGGGATTAGGGATTGGGGATTAGGAAAAGGGGGTTAGGGATTAGGGATTGGAGAATAGGAGATTGGCTTTATTTCATTATTCAACATTCATCGTTAGATATTTTAAATTGGAAGATTGGAAGATTATTCAAAAAAGGTTACTTCTTAAAGCAATGTGTGGAGTTCCCAGAGACCACGTAAATCACATATCGTAAATCAGAAATTCAATATGTCCCTGAAAACCCTCGATCTTCTCGTCTTCGGAATTTACATCTTAGGAGTAATTGCTTTTGGGGTTTCATTTTCATTTAGAAAACGAACCGCAAAAGACTTTACTACGGGTGGCGGCAGACTTCCTTCATGGGCTATTGGAATGTCAATCTTCGCGACTTTCGTGAGCAGCATCAGCTTTTTGGCTTTGCCGGGAAATGCTTTTGGAGGCAATTGGAATAGTTTTGTGTTCAGCCTTTCAATTCCGATAGCAGCTTGGATTGCTGTGAAATTCTTTGTGCCACTTTATCGGCGACTCAACTCTGAATCTGCATATTTTTACCTCGAGGAGCGATTTGGAACTTGGGCTAGAATCTACGCATCAGTCTTCTACCTGCTTACACAATTAGCTCGCATGGGCGCCATTCTCTATTTATTGGCACTTCCAATGCAAATACTTTTTGGTTGGAGTATCCCCGTAATTATCATTTGTACTGGCTTAAGTGTGATAATCTACTCGATGTTTGGTGGAATCGAAGCTGTAGTTTGGACAGATGCAATTCAGGGAATTGTGTTGATCGCTGGAGCAATCGCTTGTTTGGGAGTGATTTTCTGGACTATTCCAGGCGGAGCTTCCGAAGTATTTAATGTCGCCTTTGAAGCAGACAAATTCAGTTTGGGGAGTTTTGATTTCAATTTCTCCAGCTCCACTTTTTGGATGATACTTGTCTACGGTCTCTTTATCAACCTGCAAAATTTCGGCGTGGATCAAAGCTATGTACAGCGGTACATTTCTTCTAAAACAGAGCGCGATGCAGTAAAATCCACTTGGCTAGGAAGCATGCTTTATGTCCCAGTTTCTTTTCTGTTTTTCTTGATAGGAACTGCTCTTTGGGCTTTTTATCAACAGCAACCCGAATTACTACCTCTTGAAATCGCCGGAAAAGCAGATCAAGTATTTCCTTATTTCATCGTGAACCAATTACCTGCAGGGTTGACAGGATTGCTGATTGCAGGGATTTTTGCAGCAGGCATGAGTACGGTTTCGACGAGTATCAACAGTTCGGCTACGGTATTTCTCACAGATCATTTCAAAAAGTACATTCATCCCGATCCCTCAGAAATTCTTTCCTTACGGGTTTTGAGGGTGTCCTCTTTAGTGATGGGCGGATTGAGTATTTTAGTGGGCGTTGCATTCAACGGCGTGGAATCGGCATTGGAAACCTGGTGGGCTTTGGCCTCGATTTTTAGCGGGGGAGTTTTGGGTTTATTTCTATTAGGATTTATCGTGAGGAAAACTACCAGTCGCCAAGCTGCTTTTGCCGTGTTAGCTGGGGTTTTGGTGATTGGCTGGTTGAGCATACCTGCGATTCTTAGGCTAGGCGGAACTGAAGTTACTTGGAGTCAGCCACTTCATTCCAATATGACGATTGTGATGGGTACGTTGACGATTTTTGTGATTGGATTTGTGTTGAGTTCATTTTCAAAAACCAACTCGAAGTGATTCTCCAGAACTTCCTAAACTTCAATATTCGTTATTCCGCATTCATCATTTGGTATTTTGAAAATTGAGATTGGAGATTCAGAGATTAGAGATTCAGAACTAGCCTAAGCGTTGTCTTGACTCGAGCTTAAGAAAACATAATCAATACCCGAATTTTTGTTTGCGGTTCGTGGAGACATGAAAAGCAGCGATAAGGCAAAAATCTTTCTTCTAAACGAATAATGACTATTTCTGCGAGGAGATGATAGGTAATTGGTAGAATAAATTCCAAAATTAATTTGATAACTAGAACTTTTTATCCTCCTAATTTTAAAAATAAATCCTTTTCCATCCTCCCGCACCAGCATCCTTTTCCAAATCGAAATCCTAAACGGGAGCCAGAAAAATATTCCGATCCAGATTTCTACCAATATCTCACCCCTCTGGGGTGTGGTAAAAAGTTGCTGTGTTTTGCATGAGAAATATAGCTTTTGAGATTCTTGAAGTCCTTTTCAACCTCTTTGATAACCTTTGTGAACTTCGCAGTAAAAAAAAATTATCGAAAACTGAAGCCCATGAAAACACGATCTGGAACTATGGCTCGAATCAGATCGAGGTATTAGCCTTCATTCCATTCACATTTTTTAATTCAGAGTTATTCCAACAATTCCCTACTTTGATTTTTCAAAAAATAAGTATAAAAAATTTTATGCTCAAAATCTCCCAATTCAAAAAGTCTTACTCCACTGGATTCGAGTTAAAAATCGACTCTCTTCAACTTCCAAAAGGAATCCATCTGATCAAGGGTGAGAATGGAAGCGGGAAATCCACATTGCTCAAAGCTATAGCTGGAATTCATGATTTTGGAGGTGACATAACGCTTGAAGGAATTGCTATTAAAAAAGACCCAGTTCGGTTTCGGGAAATAGTGAACTACTCAGATGCTGAGCCAATGTTCCCTGATTTCTTAAATCTGGATGAACTGATTGCTTTTGTGGCTGATACGAAAGGAGCAGATTCTGCTCAAATCCATCACTTGAAAACCGAATTGGGAATTGGCGGTTATGCTAAAAACCCCCTTGCCTCCTACTCCTCCGGAATGCTCAAGAAAGCAGGTTTGATTTTAGCATTTATTGGGAATCCTCGACTGATTATTTTGGATGAACCATTTACCACGATCGACGTGGAAACTCAGGCTCGCTTGAAAAAATTGGTATTATCCCATGTTGCCGACGGTAAAAGCTTTTTGATCACTTCCCATTTGGCAGACTTTGAAAAACTATTTGAATACAGCTCCATTCTGGAAATCACTGATGGAAAATTGAGCAAGGTTTATGGATGATTTATATACCAAGTCCTTCGTAATCCCTTTTTATAAGGCCTTTCTTGGCTTTTTCATTCTAGTCATTTTAGTCTCTACAGTTTTTATGGAGTTCAAACAGCATGTCTTACTTGCTGAACGAGTGCTTGAAAATGATAAATTTTTCCTTGGAATACTTGGGGCTTTTTTGATTTTTGGAATCTTCCAAGTGCGGTTCCAACTCAATTTGATGAATGAATCACGTTATCGGATTTTTCATTCGCTGGCATTTTTATCGGTTCCAAAACTTGTAAAAGTTCACCTAGCAATTTGGCCCAAAACGCATGCATTACTCCTGATTTATGCTGCATTTCTAAGCTATATCGGCGTAAGCTCCCAGAGTCTATTGAAACCCTTGCTGCTAGGGTTTTTTCTAATTGGGGTTTTTACGATTGATTTTAGCCTCTTCTATTACAAGCTTCGTCGTCCTTTTCCGGATAAGGTGATTCCCAAATCATTCTTATTTCCAAGGATCCCATTCGGTTTTTGGTTTCTGAAACACTTAACTACCAATAGACCTATTCTGATTATTAGCATCAAACTCGTTTCATTGCTCCTTCTCAACGGCTTCTTTTTCTCCTATGAGTCAGGAGGGTATGATCTGAGATGGATTGCATTTGGCTTGCTTTGCGCAGCCTTTATTCACTTTCCAGTATGGATGGAAAAGGTAAGATTTGATGCAGAAGAATTGAGTTATTTCATAAATCTTCCCCGATCCACATTCTTAAAAATCCGCCATCTGCTCACCAGCATAGTGCTCTTTATCTTACCGGAGTTGATCCTGATTGGAATAAAATTCAATGGGCAAGAACTTGGGCTTATCGTACTAAACCTAAGTTTCTTTTATGTCTCGATGAATCTAGGCTTACTCGGCCTAGTCATATTTCAATCCCAAAATATCGATTGGACCAAGGCAATCATTGGAGCTTTTTTTTTGATATTCTTAGTGATTCTTTTTAGCGTGCCTTTTTACTTGATCGCATTTCTTGGCTTGGCAGCTTTCATTTTAGCGATAAAAAATCCGTATCGGATTTAAGGTGGAGCCAAGCGAGTGTCTTCACTCGTATTTATCGAAAAATGCAGTTCATCGGTATGAATACTTTTTAAATTGCGTTTCGTGAAGACACGAACCACGGCGATAAAAAAAGGTCCAAGCCCGAAGACTTGAACCTTGAAATTTCTCAGAATATAGATAGACTTACATTTCCTTCAACTCACTCACCACCTTCGTAATTGTCTGCTTCGCATCTCCGAAAAGCATCAGACAGTTTGGATAGCCAAAAAGCTCATTTTCAATTCCTGCATAGCCTTTTCCCATACTTCGCTTACACACGATCACCGTTTTAGCTTTGTCTGCATTCAGGATCGGCATGCCATAGATTGGGCTTTCTGGATTGGTTCGAGCAGCTGGGTTGACCACATCATTTGCCCCAACTACCAAGACCAAATCTGTATTTGGAAAGTCATCATTGATGGACTCCATCTCGATTAATTTATCATAGGAAATATTCGCCTCCGCCAGCAAGACATTCATATGTCCTGGCATTCTACCGGCCACCGGATGAATCGCGAACTTGAAATCTATATTTCGCTTTTCGCATTGTTCCATCAATTCCCGAATCACATGCTGGGCTTGCGCAACAGCCATTCCATAACCTGGGACCACCAATACGGAAGAAACAGAATCAAATAACATCGCTGTCTCCTCAACTCCAATTTCTTTAACCACGATCTGCGGACCATCAGCGGCTGGGCCGGAAACAGTCTGTCCAAATCCTCCTAGCAGTACATTGGTCAAGGATCGGTTCATCGCTTTGCACATGATCTGAGTCAGGATGATTCCTGAAGCTCCAACCAGCGAACCTGCCACGATCAACACATTGTTATTAAGGATAAAACCTGTAGCACAAGCCGCCATTCCAGAATATGAATTCAGCAAAGAGATCACCACTGGCATATCCGCCCCTCCGATAGGAATCACGGTAAGGATACCTAATAGCAAAGAAATCGCGATCAGCCCAATCATAAAAATGGGATCACCAGGGTTTAAATAAGCAAGCGCACCCGCGACTATAAAGGCAACGAGCAAGATCAAGTTAAGGGGATGTTGTCCTTTGAAAGTAATCGGTGAACCGGAGATTTTTCCATCCAATTTTAGATAGGCAATCATGGATCCCGTGAACGTAATGCCCCCAATCAAAACAGAAACAATAATACTGATCGCATTTATCGAATCGGGATAGGTATCTAATGACTGGGTCTTAAAGAAATAATCTGAAAGTGCTACCGCAAAAGAAGCCAATCCCCCGAAACCATTAAACAATGCAACCATCTCCGGAATTTTGGTCATTTCCACTTTCTGAGAAATGTAGAGACCA
>JBLGAM010000056.1:0-20340 GCA_047612305.1 Planctomycetota bacterium
ATTCTTGATTTGTTGGATTATTCTAGGGCGAGTAAATCGATAGAGGAAAAAGAAGATGTTGATATCAACGAATTACTTTCTGAATTTAGCCAGCTAAGAAGGAAAATAATTTCAGAGAAATCAGCTTCAATTAGCTCTAATAATCTGCCAATCCTCAAAACTGGCAAGGTAGCCATCGTACAGATACTTCATTGTCTACTAGACAATGCACTTATGTACACAGAAGTAGGTACTCCACCAATAATAGAAATCAACGCTGTGGAAAATGAAAAAGAGTGGGAATTTTCCATCAAAGACAATGGAATAGGAATAGACCCTCAATTCTATGATAAAATCTTTGTCATTTTTCAAAGACTACACAACAGCGATCAGTATGAAGGAACAGGAATAGGTCTTTCCATTGCTAAAAAATATGTGGAATTTTTAAGAGGGCGGATTTGGCTGAATTCGGCACCAGGAGAAGGAACGGTCTTTTATTTCACTATTCCTAAAATTAAATAATATGATTATCTGCAATGATGCCAGTATGGTTAAATTGAAGCAATGATGAGTCTGTCAAATAGTTTTTGACCGAGGTATCTTCTGTTGAGCTTGTAACAAAACTCATCTAGGTAGTTCTGCATCATTCGTTTACTGATCATATGGTAAGTCTGCAGGAGTTTCTTTAAGTTACTGATGGCAATGTGAACCCATCTAAGATTAAACTTGCCCTTGTCTGTTCCTGAGATTTCTCTCACATGGACATCAATACAATCGCTCAGATCTAAGAAGGTGGTACTCTTATCTGTTTGAAGCACGGAGTTAGAATCAATGTAATCCTTGATTAAAGTTTGTGCTGTTTTGTCCTCCAAGTTCTTTATCTTCTTCATTTTGAAGTATCTGCAACTCTTTTCCGACTTTCCCGACTCGGGGTCTTCCAAAACTGTTGATTTGGCCATAACAGCCACTTTCGACTGTTTTTGAGTACCCCGCCCTCGTTTAAGTTTGTTTCGGACTTTAGCCTTGGTGGACTTTCCCACAGAAGCTTTATCGTATTCAACCATATCCTCGAGTCTATAGAGATCATCACGTTTTCCCATGACGACTCTGAGCTTGTGATACATCCTGAATACCGGTTCGTAACGTTTTATTCCCAGTTGTCTTTGGAGTTCGGCTGTACTAAACCCTTTCTTGGTAGCTGTAACGAAGGTGATCGCCATCAACCAGACTCTAACCGGTAAATTACTGCTTTCCGTGACTGTACCGCTCTTAATGCTGGTTCTGAACCCACCAGAGGCACACTGAAAGGAAAGCTTGTTTTCAAGCCAGTAATGTTTGCAAGCAGTGCATTTCTTACAGATGATTCCCTGCTGAATTCTTTGCTCTTTGAAAATTCAACGCAGTAAGCTTCGGCTGGAAACCAATTAATGAAATTGATAATGTTCATGGTCAAAACCGTCTATTTTGACCTAATTTAAAGCAAGTTAAAACCGAAATAAAGCCATTGTCACTAACTGTCAGTCTGAACTTATTTGGCTACTGGTGTCATTGCGGATATACAGGTTTATTATTTCTAGATATTCGCCAATTGCAAAACAGAAATATAATTTTCTAACATTATGCTTAATTTATCATAATTTAAAATAATTTATTTGTGTCAGATCCAAATTTTTGTTCCTAACTGCTTAAATAACTGGATCGGTTTTGTTGCTTAAACTAGGAACAAAATGATCGAAGAACTAGCTTGATTCAGGGCCAAGGGTCGGAGATTTTTAAGATAAACTCTAATCCCACCACAGATAGATTTACGCCTTAAGTTGAAAATATGAATTTAGAGGAAACCGTATTAGAAATCTAGAACCTAAATGGAAGATTAGTTTTAAAAAGCTCCGAAATGGGAAATAAAAAACAGGAACTTGACTTATGATCGATGCCAAAAGGCATCTACGTAGTAAAGTTGTTCTCGCTCAAAGGCTTAGCGTCAAAAAAACTCATCATTCATTAATTTAGAAGGACGGGACTCAAACGATCCCAAATCTCCCGAATCAATAAAAATGGAACTGGAAGATTATCAGAGGAACCACCCATTCGGATAATCACCAATCCCTCAGAAGGGACGACTATCAAAAACTGCCCATTCTTACCCATTGCTTGATACATATCAGCTGGAGCTTGAGGAATCAACATTCCGGGAAAAACGGTCTGGTTCTGTGGAAGCATATACGAAGATTTCCCATTAAGCCACGTCAGGTAACCGTAGGCTCGATTGATGTCAGTCGCGCTTTCGGAAAGGGCATCAAAATATTTGGTGGACCATATTTTTTCGCCATTCCAGTTTCCTTTTGCTTGGAGAAGTAGACCGAATCGGGCGAAGGATCTTGCATCGCTAAAAAACACATTATTGAATCCCGATTTTTGCCAAAACCCTTTCATCCCAATCTTTTCCCCGAGAGCATCTTCAAAATAAGATTGATAACTTTTATTTGCAGCCTTAGCTACCACTTGTTCCAATAAGGTGTAAGGTCCGTTATGATAGCTCCAACGCTCTCCTGGGTTAGCCATATAGGTGAGACTTGAAGGGTTTGTATTGTCAAGATCAGTATTTTGATCGTTCAAGCCTGTCGTCATGGTGAGTTGGTGGATCAGTTTGATCTCCCGCTCTTGAGCTGAGCTCAGGGAAGTCCAACCTTCTCCTAAATAATCCTGAGTTCGATCCAAAATATTTAATAATCCATTCTCCTGAGCAATCCCAACCAGCGAAGCAGTTAATGTTTTTCCAGCTGAAGCCCAATACCAAAAGGAATCCTGATCCATCTCTCCTAGCCCAGTCAACTTATCTCCCCAATATTCCTCTACGACAATTTTTCCGTCTTTTAAAATTATGAATGCTCGAGTATCCTGGGTAGGAAGCCAAGCTAATAATTTTGCAAGTTTCATTCCATCCCAGCCTAATTCACCGGCTGTTTGGCTTTCCCAAGCTGAAGATTCGTTTGGAGGAAAGTAAAGATTTTGACTTTCGGGCTTTTGCGCCTCTGCACATGAATAAACTAAAAATACCCAACCGAAAATACCGATAATCTTTAACTCCTGAATTAAGATAATAGTTAAATATTTTCGATTGGGCCTTTTCATATCACTTTCGAAGGGTATCTTGGATAAAATTTTTCAAATCTTCACGAAAGAGTTTTGCAGATGGAAGATCTGTATACATCATATGTCCAGCTTCATAATAGGTCATAATGATTCGATCACTGGCAGATTTGGGGATATTCAAATGAGCGATAGAGTGCTCCACTCCGTAAAATACCGTAGCCAAATCATAGTACCCATTCATGATCAGAATCTTTACATTAGGATCTTTGGACAATGCATTTTCCATATCAGGTAAGGTCGTCACAGAGGCATCAGCTCCCCAAGAATCAGTCCCTTTATGCTTCCAATCCCATTTGAACCCTTCTTTGGAATAAGCTGAAGTTGAATAATTCAAGTCCTTACTTACATTCAAAGCTCCGTGAAAATAATCTAGAAAACCCATGGTATAAGCCGGTGAAATCGCATCACTTTGAGGATCAGTAAAGGAATCCATTGACATAGGATCTTTGTTAATCCCAGAATATCTCGAGTCAAGTCGTCCCACCGTTTTCCCTTCTTTTCGAAGCAATTCTTGAAAATACTCTCCTGCCATCAATTTCAAATCGGCTCTTTCCCATATTTCGGAAGAGACCCCAGTGTATTCCTGAAGTTTACCTGCAATTCGAGAACGCTCAGCTATCGTCAGCGTATTTCCCTTGAAAAGTGCTGGCATGTAATCATTCTCAGTAAACTCACGAACTTCTTGGACAAAAGATGGTAGATCCTTGCCCTTGTTTGCGACTTTATTATGATACCAAGATGTTGCTGCCATCGTAGGCAAGTAAACCACATAAGACATGTCTTCATTTGGCGCAAAGAATAAAGTCCGAAGATCAAATACGGCAGAGACCATGATCACTCCATTCAATCCGTAGCCATTTCCTAACAAATAATTCATCACACCAGCATTTCTGAAGGTTCCGTAGCTTTCACCAAGGATATATTTAGGAGAATTAAGGCGGTTATGTTCCTTTAAAAACTGCATAATAAATAAGCTCACGCTACGAATATCCTGATCTACTCCCCAGAAATCTTTACCCGTTGACTCCCCTATTGGAATGCTGAGCCCAGTCCCCACTGGATCCATCATGACCACATCGGCTACATCCAAAATTGAGAATTCATTATTCACCAATTGATAAGGTGCAGGTTGATTGTAGTTGGGATCATCCACAACGATTCTCTTTGGACCCATGATTCCCATATGAAGCCAGTAAGAAGAAGACCCAGGACCGCCATTATAAGCAAAGATTATCGGTCGGTTTTTCTCTGGATTTTCTTTGAAATAGGCTGTAAATCCAAACAAGGCAATCGGCTTATTATTCTCGTCTTTCAACTCCATGGTTCCTGCTTTTGCATTCAGATTGATTGTTTTTCCATCAATCGTTACTGAATGTTTGGACTCAAAGACTTGGGCTTTGGGATCCACCTCTTCGATAGTGGCTTCTTTTTGCTGCGCAAAGCTTAAATTGATCGTAAGGAAAGCGACAATTAAAAATTTGAATTTCATACTAGATTAGATTTAGAAATAAGAAAAGGATTTAAATTGAAGAGTAGTCAAGAACTCACATTGTCCTTATTTTTTAAATATTTTACCCTCTTTCATGACAAAAACAACATTTTTCATCACCGAAATATCTATCAAAGGATCTCCGCTAACCGCCACAATGTCGGCAATTTTCCCAGATTCAATCTGACCAAGTTTGTCTTCGATCCCCATAAATACAGCGTTTCGATATGTCGCAGATTGCAATACTTCGGTATTAGGCATACCTGCCTCACTCATATAAACAAATTCTCGATAATTATCCCCGTGTGGATAGACTCCAGCATCGGTCCCGAAAGCAATCTTTACTCCACTTTTGTATGCCTTTGCGAAGGTGTCTTGAATTTGGGCTCCGATTCTTCTTGCCTTCTCCGCAACCACTTCAGGATAATAACCCGGCACTTCGGCCAGCTGAGCTGCGGTCATACCAGCGGTAATCGTCGGCACCAGATAAGTCCCTTTCTCTTTCATCAGCTTCATAGTCGCCTCACTCATTAAGGTGCCATGTTCGATAGAATGAACTCCTGCCAATACAGCACGCTGCATTCCTTCGTCACCATGAGCATGTGCTGCGACATGCATCCCGAAATCCTTAGCCGTCTGAACTACCGCATCCAATTCATCCTGCTGGAATTGCGGAGCTGATCCATCACGAGCCACAGACAGTACACCACCTGTTGCGGTCACTTTGATCACATCCGATCCATATTTTACTGCCTGACGAACCGCCTTTCTGGCTTCGAAGGGGCCATTTATTACTCCTTGATCGGGACCTGGATCTCCCATCAAATCCCTTCGGACTCCGTTGGTTGGATCGGCATGTCCACCTGTGGGAGCGATAGACTTTCCGGCGGTATAAATCCTGGGTCCTACCACCCTTCCTGCTGCAATAGCATTTCTAAGGGCAATATTCACTCCTGATCCACCTAGATCCCTAACTGTAGTGAATCCTGCCATCAGTGTTTTTTCAGCAAAAGCCAACGACTTGAACGCAATATCTGCTTCATTGTCACTGAATCCATCTACATAGCGAGTCGGACTAGTCTCACTCTCAATATGGATGTGCATGTCCATTAATCCGGGCATTACAGTTGCATTTTTGAGATCGATGGATTCGTCGTTTGTTCCTGGATTCTGGTAACCAAAATTGACAGAAAGAATTTTATTTCCTTCAACCACAATCGTCTGCTCCGTGAGCATTTTGCCAGCTTTCGCATCAAATAATTTTCCAGCATGGATATAAGTCTTTTGAGCAAAGACACCCAAAGAAAGTAACAAGGCTGTCCCTGTAAGTAACAATTTTCTCATTTGAATCAAGTTTGGTAGGTCTAGCAGGAAGTTAACCATTTTGTCTAAAATCAAAGCAACCGTTCCTCCGGCTTTAGCTGATAGCATCGCTCATGAAGCTGGAAACCTAATTTTTGATAAAAACCTTCGGCATCTTCTGCCGAAAACAAAAACAATCTTACATCTGGGACTGATTTTCGAGCTTCCTCCAAAAGCCCTCTCCCAATTCCCTGATTTTGAAAATTTCGAATTACTGCTAGATCGGCAACAAAGGTGCGATAGCTGAAATCGGTAAGCCCGCGAAGTATTCCAACTAGCTGACCTTGATGCCGCGCTGCAATTAAAAGATTGGAATTGATTAACATCCGATCCAAAAGCCCAAGATTATCCATTGGCCGTCGATTCGCTAAACCGGATTTTTTTAAAACCTCAATAAACTCCTGGAGTTTTAAATCCTTTTCTATTTGAAATTTAATCATTAAGTTTAAATAAATGAAAATTTATGACTGGAGGAGCAGGCTTTGCAAAGGATTCCAATAATCGATTGAAAGACAATCATAAATTGGGGAAAATCAGGGAAAAATCAACTTATTCTGAGGGTAAAAATGATCCCAGCTACCGAATTATGGCGGATTCCAAATCAATTAATGCAGCGATAGCCCATCGATTCAAACGAAAAAAAGAACTACAACGGATTACTTGGATTTCGCTAGTGGGGCTGGCACTAATTGTTCTAGCCTTTTTATTTTTCTCCTAACCCTTCAATTTAATACGTCTCGCAGATCCTCTCGCTTTTTAAACTGAGCCTTGGCAAATGGGCAAAGTGGAATGACCTTGATCTCTTCTTTCCTTACAAATTCCACTAGTTTCTCCAAAAGCAACTGACCTATTCCCTGCCCTTTCAGGCTTTCATTTACCTCAACGTGTTCAATAATCAATTTTTTAGGTCCTGCCATCACGTAGACCATTTCGGCAATTCGCTTTTTGTCTTCTATTATAAAAAAAGATCCCTTTTTCTCGTCAAATTCATGTTGTATCTGAGGTGTTTCCATGCTTTTAGCTTTTTGTTCTTCCGTCTACCTGTTCTTCATATTCGGAGTCAATAGGCTCCCATAGTTCTATACTGTGTCCGTCGGGATCTAGGATGTGGACAAATTCCCCATACGAGTAAGACACTATTTCATCTGGAATCTGTACCCCTTCAGACCTAAGGACTTCAACCAATTACACTAGGTTTTCCACACGATAATTGATCAAAAAATCCTTTTCAGAAGGCTTAAAGTACTCGGTATTCGAGTCCATTGGGGACCATTGTGTGAAGCCTTTTTCTTCAGAATTAGAAGCTAACTTCCATTCGAAGGTGGTCCCATATTGGTCAGTATTTAATCCTAAATGCTCCTGATACCATTTTTTCGTTTTGGTGGGGTCTTCTATTTTGAAAAAAATCCCACCTATTCCTGTGGCACGTCTTTTCATCAAGGAATATAGGGATTCTAGTAATAGATTGATTAAGTATCCTTTCCTTTTACCACCAAAAACCAATCTCCCTCCAATTTTAAGTATCCAAAATCATAGCAAAAGAGGTACTGACTTCCTTTTTTCGTCTCGTAACTGTGGGTAAAATATTTGAATTGAAAATCCAACCTGAGCAATTTATCCTTAGTGGTTTTTGCGAGCTCCTCCCCTTGGGGAATCAGTGATTCTAGTATGTTCCGGTTCTTTTTCAAGGCATGGTTAATATTTCGAATCAAATTGGTAGACGCAGAATTCTGCTGATTATTGTAGGTGTTTCGGCAGGAATCATCACAGAATTTCTTGTCAATTCTTCCTCGCATCGGAGCGCCACAATTGATGCAATTTTTTTGGGTTGGGATCATCATTAAAAAGTTTAAATGAATTTAGGGAATTAGTTTGAATAATTCTATTTCAAACCGATTCCCTAAATTCATTTTTTAAATATCTCACTTACCTTTTGAATTTTAGACTATTCAATTGGAAGGTATTCCATATCGAAACTTCTTGCTCAGACTTGAATACCAAATAAATATCTCCCATTAGGTCTGTTTGCTCGATCGGCATTTCAACCGTAAACCAGCCGCCATCACTTCCTTTTGGACGATCAGTCTTGGTCAGATTTTTAGTCACTGCCAATAACTTCCCTTCGGGGCTTCCAGCTCGAAGCTCCAATTTTCCTCCCGTATTAGTAGGATCGATCTCTAGGGTGATTCTTTTGATCTGGTTCAAGTCAATATCTCGAAGCATTACCCATGAATCGTTGGCGGTATATTTCACAAAACTGACATTTTCACCATTGGCTCGGGCGGCATCTTTTAATTCATCCACATTGGAGGCCATCACCTTCGGGTTCCGGATGGTCAGTTCAGTCGTAGTTTTCAAAGGACTGATTCTATTGGCGCCTTGGTCAGTATAGCTAGCTTGGACTAGGTAATAACCTTCCGCCTGTGCTGTATTTTTCAATTGGTAAGTCCCAGTTGCAGGCAGTTTTCCACCTCGATCAGGATCTGCAATGCCGAGAATAAAATCCACCATTTCAGAAATTTGCTGATCTTCCAAATGAGTGTGACCTGGCATAACTCGCTCACCCCATACTCCTCCTCCACCATTTTTGATTTTGTTGGCGAGGTAGACTTGGGCATTTGCGTCACCTTTATATTTCTCCGAAACTGCCGTATAATCTGGCCCTACTGATTCATTTGCTATTGCATGACAGGCCTTACAGCCTGCTTGATTGATGTAAGTTTCTCCGATGCTCAAGACTTCTTCCGTGTGCCCCACTTTAATCAGATCATAGCCTTCTAAATAAGTGATAGTCAAATCGAGCTGGGATTGATCAATCGTAGCATCTTCCCGATCGCTGACATTCACTGCATAGTCGATTGCTTCATTTCCAAAATAAAAGCTTCGATTACCATTCCAATTGATCTGCACGACTGGCGCCTCGTTCCCAACTTTTATTTCCAAAGTAGCTTGACTACTTTCCCCACTTTTATCCTTCGCAGTTAATTTGACTTGATAAGTACCTGCTTTTTCAAAAGTAAATGACGGGTTGGCTTCCTGAGATTTAGCGGCACCTATTCCAAAATCCCATTCAAAACTTATCGCATCATCAGTATCTAGATCTAAGGTGCCTTCTGATGAAAATTCTACCTGAAGTGGTGCTGCACCAACTTTATTATCTGCAGAAATTTTAACTTGAGGAGCTCGGTTCCCTTCGGCAAAAACGATCCGATACAGACCAGCATCTGAATTTTGAGCTCTCCAATAAGTCCCATATTCAAGCATGTAAAGGGAGCCATCCTTCGCAAACTGCATATCGATCGGTTTATCAAAAACGGTTGATGGCATAAAGCGCTCCATGGTATCGTACTCGTAATTCTCAGTCAAGCTGACTGTGAAAATCCAATTCCGCATCCAATCATAAATAAAAACCTTACCATCGTAATAGCCAGGAAATCTGACTTCAGATTTCTCATAATCGTCCCGATAATAAACTGGACCAGCCATTGCATTTCTACCACCTTCATCCAGCATTGGGAATTCTTCCGATGGACCATAAGGATACCATATGAGCGCAGAAGTAGCAGGAGGAAGTGTTTTAATTCCTGTGTTATTTGGAGACGTATTCTTTGGCGCCATTGGATCAAACTCAAAAACGCTTTCTTGCTTTTCGAAGTCATATTTCCAATAGGGCTTATTGTTTCCTACAAAATATGGCCAGCCAAAATATCCTGGTTTAGTCGCCAAATTGATTTCATCATGACCTTTCGGACCTCGTTTGAGTGAATCTACAGACGCATCTGGTCCAACTTCCCCCCAAAACAAATTTCCATTTCGCTGATCGATGGCGATTCGGTAAGGATTGCGATTTCCTTTTACATATATCTCTGGTCGAGTATTAGGAGTACCAACAGGCCAAAGGTTCCCTTCAGGAATAGAATAGCTTCCGTCCACCTCAGGTTTGATTCGAATGATCGATCCTCGGAGATCGTTTGAGTTGCCAGAGCTTCGCTGCGCATCTACATTTTCAGGTCTTCCTGCTCGCTCATCTATTGGATTGTAATTATCTGACTCAAAAGGTGTGGTATCGTCCCCCATGGACAAATACAGATTCCCCTTACCATCAAATTCCAATGAACCTCCTGAGTGGCAGCAACCTCTGAACACAGGAACCTCAAGCATAATTTTCTCTGAGCTTTTATCCAGTAGATTTTCTTTGAAATCAAATCTTGAAAGTCGATTGACTGAAGCTCCACCTACAGGTGCGTAATAGAGGTAAATCCAATTATTGGTAGTGAAATCCGGGTCTTTAGCTAAGCCTAGCAAACCATCCTCTCCATCAGGATAAACCTCCAACTCACCTACTTCAATTGTTTCTGAAGAGGCAGCCTGGTAAAGTTTCAACCTTCCATTTCGCTCAATAAAAAGCACATCCCCATTATCGAGAACTTCTAGCTCCATTGGCTCATTGAGCCCTTCCACCAATGATATTTTTGTAAATCTGCTTTCTTCAGGTTTAATAGTTGAAAAAGGATCTTCTGCTTCTTTTTCAGTACAACTCCACAAACTCAAGCAACACAATGCTAGCAACAGCAACAATTTTCTCATACGGTCAATTTGTTATTTTCAATGGCTCAATATAAAGAAAGACACTTGCTTATAAATGAGATTAGTATGAGTGGTTCATTTCCATAAATCAAAGCACAATTCCCTTGCCCTAAAATCATATCCTTATCTCCCACAGATCTCCTTATATGGACAATATCCACATTTCTTCAAATCGTCGGTTTGGTCAAAAGGAATTTCGGGATTATAAATATCTTCCAACAATATAGTTAGACCATCTTTGTATTCTTCTTGGAATTCTCTGTAATCATTTACTTCAACTCCTGTTTTATAAGGCTGTTTCTGCTGCAGATACGGATTAAAATCATCTCCGAACATCTCCCTGAGATTAAAGATCGCTGGCTTGAGCGGCAAGGTGTTTTCCGGGTTCGTGGCCTGATAGATTAAGCCATAAAACATGGTTTGCATAGCGGCCTTATTCCGAGATTTATGATCCCGATCAAAAAGAGACGCTACATCGGGAAAGTTCTTATTGTCCTGCCCTGACTTGTAATCTATCAGTCTCACCGAGCCATTTTGCTCATCTACTCGGTCGATGATTCCTTTCAATGAAACTGTTTTATTTCCAGAAGCCGTATTGATCTCCAAGCCTGCCGTGTATCTTTTCTCTTTCTCCAGTGAGATCAATTTAAATGGCGCCGAAGCTTCATCGACTTTCAAGATCTGGTGCAAGTATTTCTGAAGTACATCTCGGGCGATTGCCATCTGCCCGTTGAGTTTAGTATCGGCCCCGGCGTCCAAATGGTAATGGCTTCGTACGGCCTTTTCAATAGCCGGAAACACCCAGTTCTTAGTCAACTCTTCGAAATCTGACTTCTCAAATACCATTCTATTCTTTCGCTTCGCAAAATCCTGATACAGAATCTCCATGCTCAAGTGAGCCAGATTCCCAAATACAGCTGCATCGATCTCCTCGCTTACTTCTCGATTTTCAGGTATATCAGCCAGATATTGTAGGTAAAATTTTAGCCTACAATCCAAGAAAACACTCAGTGCAGAGGGGGAAAAGGAAGTCCCAGAAACTCCCATTTCGTTCACCAAATACTTATCAAGCAAGCCAAGCACTTCGGCACTTTTTTGAATCGTGATGGCTTTGGAAGATTTCTGATCGATTGGAATAAAAACCACTTCTTCATCCATCTTTCTTCCTAACTCCACCCCCATCTGCTGCATGTATCGGCTCTTTTCACCTGCTTTTCCCTGATCAGAAGCCGTGGTATAAATCATGTGAACCTCCTCCGCACTATGCAAAAGCCTGTAGAAAGTATAAGCATAAATCGAATCATTCTGCTCTTGAACCGGCAATCCAAATGCCTTGCGAATATTGAAGGGAATCATCGAATTCAGACCTGCAGATGGCGGAAAACTATCCTCATTCATATTGCAAATAATCACTCGCTTGAAGTCCAAATTTCGGGATTCCAATACACCCATGATTTGCAAACCCTGAAGCGGTTCACCTTCAAAAGGTAGTTTTACCTCTCGGAAAATCTGACGAAAAAGCCGGATAAAAAACTCACGATTGATGGAGAGAATATCCTGTCCTGCAAAAATCTCCCGCAATCTGGTCAATTGCTTGAAGCATTGGTATAGGTAAGAACGCTGCAAGGGTTCATCCTTTAATCGCTCAGCCAAAGCTTCCATCAGATTAGCCAAATATGGGAATAGCGAGTCATTCTCCAGCTTCTGGAAGATCAATTGAAACAATGCACCACCTTTATAAAGCTTTTCTGCCATAACATGAATCTGGTTCAAACGCTGCATTTCCTCCATCAACTCTTCTGCAAAACCTGGATTTTCACTTTTTAAATAGATCGAGCTCAACAGATTTTTGACCGCCGTATGGTAAAAAAGCAACTTGCCATCCTCCACTTTGATGAATCGCTGCATTTCTAACACCGCTTCCAAAAAGGAATAAACGGGGGCATTTTTCACAGGATATCCCATGGTCACGTTCACTTTATTCACTTGCTCTGGAAGAGTATGTAAGACTGGAAAAAGCATCTGCTCGTCAGGCAAAATCACCACAGTCTCTTCCCAAGCTTCACCCGCTGGGATTTTCTCCAAAATCGACCCGACCAAATTGGCCTGATTGGTTTTCAAAGGTGTCGCATAGGTTTTAATCCTAGCTTTTCGATCTTCAATCTGTGTTGGAATCTCCTCGGGAAAAGTCGGCCCGAATATCTTGTCCTTTTGATAGTCTCGAAAAAACAACCCTGCCTCCTGCACCTTATCCTCTAAATAATACGCATCCACATCCCAAAAAATCTTTGCCCCAAATTCAGTGATGTAGTGCTTGATCAATGCTTCCTCTGTTCCAGTGAAAGCATTAAACCCAATAAAATAATGTGTTTTCTCAGGGCGAGAAAGGATATCCAAGGCCTCCGCAACTTTCCGATACAACATTCCAGAGTAAGCCAAGCCAGAAATAGCCAAGGAACCTTGGAAACTGGCATAAAGCGGACTGAGTAATTGCCAGAACTTCAAAAACTTCTCCTGATGATCTCTATCCTGACGGATAAACGAGGACCAGAATTGCTTAATTAATTCAACTTGACTTTCAGTCAGAAAGCTCAAATCGGACTCTAATTCCTTGATTTCAGATAGATGGTGGTAGAGTTTATCTGCATTCGCCATGAATTGATCCAAATCATTGAAATCTTTCAGGATCATTTCACCCCAGAAATAAAACCGGTCAAAAGTCTCTGCTTCCGGATTGAGTTCCTGATAGACGCGATACAACTCAAATATCAAGGTCAAATCATCTGCAGGACGATTTCCAGCCAAATCAAAGAAAATATCCTCAATGGTTTTCACCTCAGGCATCCAAGTCGGGGCTGTGATCAGGCTTCCCAAATGCTGGGTAAAAAACAATCCTGCTCTCCTGTTTGGCAAAACCACCGTGAGCTTTTGCAAATCAACACCACTTTCGAGGATCTCTTTTGCTGTATTTCTTAAAAAACTATGCATACACCTCCTCAATTAACCCTGTTTCTAAATAACATAAATAGCCTTTGGTTGGCTTCTGGGACAGCGTGGATACCAATTCCATATATTCACGAACCTGACTGGCATAGCGACTTTGAGCTTCACCGGTTTTAAAGTCCACAATCAAAGCTTCGGCATCTTTCAAGATAATCCGATCGGGCCGTTTTTGCTTTCCTCCAGGAAGAAGAATACCCTGCTCCGCCAAAAGAATACCCGCTGTACCGAACCAAGACGCAAAAAGTGGATCTGTAAAAAGGTGATCTAATTGCTTTTCCACCAACTGCCTCTCTTCCTCATTTAACCTTCCATCGAAATAAAATGCTTGCAAATTCTGCATTGCAGCGACTTTATCGGTAGATAACTCTAATATTTCATGAACGATCAACCCAAATAACTGCTTCTTCCGCTGCTCCATTCCTTCTATCGAAAAGTCCACCGCATACTTCTTAAGCGTCAACACCTCAGACCAATTTTTATAGGCCCAGCGAAGTTCCGGCGACGTAGATGGAGTGCTAGTTTTGGCTTGATTTTCAGGCCAATCCCCAAATTCAAACACTTTTGACTCTTGGTCATAATAAGAAGTCAGACTCAATTCTGATGCTGGATTAGTATGCGACTGAATCAATTGCTGCAACTGAATTTCAATTGAATTCTGAGATCCAATTTTCTCTTTATAAGGAATGAAACCATAAAAGACATCCTCCGACCGCGTGAGTGCAACATAAAGCATATTCAAACTGTCTAAATAAGCCATTGTCGCTTCCTCTGTATAAGTATCGCTGAAGTCAGAGTTCGCCAAATCAGAATTCAGCGTCAATGGAATAATAGCTGAAAGCCCTTTTTCTCGGTCTTCAAATGGCGACCAAACCACATTTCCCTTATTCGTATCAAAAATCGTCCATTTGAGGAAGGGCATCAGGACTACCTTAAACTGCAAGCCTTTTGACTTGTGAATCGTCAGAATCCGCATGGCATTATGCCCTTCGGGAATTTTGACTGTGCGCTTCGTTTGATTGATTTCCCACCATTCGAGGAAGCCACTTAAATCTGCCCGATTATTGGCAGTAAAGTCATATACAGCCTCTTTGAATCCTGAGATATACGCCTTCTCCAACCCTAGTTCCATTAATCCAAGTACTTTTATCAACTCTTCCAAAGCTTCCATCAGAGGCAATTGAAGCATCAAAATCTCTTTTTCTTGGAAACTTTGGACTTGCTCTTTCAAGTAAGCAGGCATCTGATCCAGCGCAAATAGCTCATGGTCAATGGGTGAATCCATCAGAACAGCCAAATAGTACCACATGGTCTTATACTGAACTTTATCGGCTGGATTGTGCAGGTAATTAAAGCCAGAAATCAAGGCTTTGACCGAAGCAGCTTTGTTCAAATACATAGATTCGTCCGAAAGCACGTCAAAACGATACCCAGAATCTGGATTTTCCGCTGCATAAGTCATCAGGCAATCCGCTATTGCCTCACCTTCTGATTTCTTTCTGACTAGAAAAGCGATATCCTCCAGCTCATAGCCATGATCCTGTAGCTCCATAACCACATCAGGTAATTTGGATAAGACGATCTCATCGAATTTCCCTTCGGCCTCGTCATCTTTTGGATCGATGAACTCCAGTTTCACTTTTCCTTTGAAGTCTGATTTTTCTTTTTTCGGAGAAACTTTCTGAAAGGAATCGGAATAAGCCTGAGAAAGAATTTGCGGATTCTCGACACCATAAGTTGCACTTAAAACCTGCTCCATTGCGTATGGCAAAGCTTTGAAAACAGCATTATTGAAATTGATGATGTTTGGAAGACTTCGGAAATTCGTGTCTAAATTTTCCAATTTTATACTGTCCACTCCTATTTCATCCTGCACTTGCGAAAGCAATAATTTCATCTCTCCTCCACGCCAGCGATAGATCGATTGCTTCACATCACCGACCAATAAATTGGTTTGATTTTGGCCCAGCGAGTTCTCCAGAAGTGGCTTGAAACTTTCCCATTGAAAGCCTGAAGTATCCTGAAACTCATCTATCAAATAGTTTTTGTATTGATTTCCAACTTTCTCATAGATGAAAGGCGTGTCATTTCCTTTGGTGATTTCCTTTAAAAACTCGTTGGCATCCGAAATCAAAAGTATGTTTTCCTCATCCTTGATCAGTGTGAGTTCGTCGAGGAGATTCCGGAATACTCCATAGACATAACTGTTTTTAGCAATTGCCTGCAGCGTATTCCACTTACCTGTAAGTGCCAACATTTGAGTCAAAATCAGATTTAATCCACTATTATAGGCCGATTGAATGGCATCGATCTGTTTGCTCGACTTGGTGTACCAAGCTTCAGGATTATCTATTTTGGCTAAAGTTGCTGGGGTAAGCTCAGGAATGGGTTCAGTGCGATCCCCAAGTTTATCAAAGAATTTTGGAAAGCCTCTATTAAAATCTGACCATTCCAGACCGTTGGAAATTCGAATTGCATTTGCTTGCTCTCCCAGCTCTTTTGCGAGTTTGACTATTTCGGCCTTACGTTCTCTGACAAAAGACTGTAGTAACGTAATGTTTTCCTTATTCTTTAGAAACTCTTTGATTTCAGGGGCATATTTTTTGAAATCTTCTTGAAAAATCTGCTGACCAAGACCTAAAATATTCCTTCTGATGTCCCAGGATTTTCCATTCTGGATTTGTTCATAGGCATAATCCACGAGCCATTTGTGAAGAAATTCATCCTCCATCACATGCATCACTACCCGATCCACCACTCGATCCAGCACAGCCACTTGATCCATTTCCACATCAAATTTGGCATTCAAATCTATCTCTCGAGCAAAAGCTCGCACCACTTTTTGGAAGAAACTATCGATTGTACTTACAGAAAATCTACCATAATCATGGAGAATTGCGGTAAGAGTTTGCTGTGCCAAAAGCTTCAATCCAGACTCCTCTACCTGTAAGAAAGCCATCAATTCCCCATCCATTTTCTCATCTGGATTGACTTGATTTCGAAGTCTTTTCAGCTCCTCCAAAATCCGCTCCTTCATTTCCTTAGTCGCCTTATTTGTAAAAGTGACAGCCAAAATCTGCTTGAAGGCAAGCGGTGATCTCAGTGCAAGCTTGAGATATTCCAGCGTCAGCGTATAGGTTTTGCCCGAGCCTGCTGAGGATTTGTAAATGATAAAAGGTCTTTCTGTCATGGTAAAAGTCTATCCAACTAAGATAAGACGGGCTTTTAGATTAGCTATACTTTGGAAAGTAGATTGACAAAAATTGTCGGTTATGAGGCGATCAAAGCACCCTAATTGATCTATAGTTTTTGGACAAAAAAATCAATAAAGCCACCAAAATCAAGTTACTCAAAGTACTTCAACTTATTTACTAAACTCATATTTAGCTCAATATTCAGTGAAAGAAAAGCTTAAATTTTAGTCAAAAATTGATTGAATAATAACTTGATTTCAAAAACTCTAAACATCTCATTTATAATGTAGTTAAATGGTTTTGTTTAACGAGCTGAAATTGAGTCATTCTACATCCGTTCCTTGAGCCATAGAATAATCACATCCATGACCTCTTCTCGATCCGAATCATTAATCAACTCATGGTAACCTCCTGGAAAAATCTTGAGGGTTTTATCTTTAGATTTTGCTTTTTCTGAAAGGATTTTGGAGCCTTTGGGATTGGTCAAGCCATCTGCAGAACCATGAATCAGCAGTACTGGAAGATCAAACTCATTTGCCCTTTCTTGAATACTTCGCATCAAAAGCAATAGCTCATTTGCTGTTCTGGCTGGGATCGGATCGGTGTAGACCAAGGGATCATTCAGATATTTTTCTACTTCAGCCGGAATTCGTGAAATCTTCGACGCATCTAATTTCAAGGCTTTGAACTGGGGAAAGTATTTACTCATTATTCCTCCTATCGCTAGTAATAATTTTGAAGTTCCCTCTGCTTCCTTGATCGCCGGCGAACTCAAGATCACCCCTGCAGCCTCAGGTTTGTAATCCAACACATAGGCAGCCACCAAACCTCCTCCCATACTGTGCCCATATAGAAAAGCTGGAACTCCCGGTACGTAGCTTTTCACCTTTCCAAAAAGTGCATCAATATCCTTGAGATAATCATGATAGGATTCAAAAAAAGTGTCTGGCTTTCCATTGGCTGACTTTCCATGGCCTCTCCCATCGAAGGTAAAGACTGACACCCCCAGTTCGACTAGCTTTTCTACCAAATGAAAATATCGGCCGCTATGCTCACCAAGCCCATGAACCAAGAGTAGGCTAGCTTTTGGCGATTCACACATCCAAGCTTGCAAGTAGAGTTTTTTGCCATCGTGGGTTTGGTAGGAGGTTTCAAGATGTTTCATCTTTCTTTTATTTTTTGCAATTGCGATAGGTATTCAAATTAGGAAAAAGAACCAAAAGAGAATTAATTTCAGGCAAAATATCCAACTATTAATTCAACAATAATCCCAAAATCATGATCAAACCTTACTTCAAATTTTTATTTATTTCCCTTTTTCTGCTCAATACAGGAGCTTTTGCCCAAACTATGGCAGAAAAGCATCATGCCACCTCGGCTATTTCCCAGGAAAGAATAGCTCGGTATGATACCTACCTCCAAAATGAAGTCGATCAAGGAAGGCTCGCCGGGGCGGTAACCCTGATCTATAAAAATGGCGAGAAAGCGCATGAGAAAACGATAGGATACTCTGATATAGAATCTAAGTCAAATATGAAATTAGATCAGATTTTCTTTATCCAATCCATGACCAAGCCAATTGTGACTGCTGCATTTATGATGCTATATGAAGAAGGACATTTCTTCCTCAATGATCCTGTAGAGAAATATTTACCTTGGTTTAAAGACTTGAACGTGGCTGTAGATCCTAGCAAAGGAATAGCTGGAGGAACTGTTCCCGCTGAATCAAAAATAACCATAGCCATGCTGCTGAGTCATACTTCCGGACTTTCGCATGGCATAGCTGCTGGCAAACTGGAGGAAGAAATCAGAAATGCTATTTATAGCCCCACCCATGAAAACATTGAAAGTAGAATAAAAACAATGGTCACCATGCCACTGATCGGACAACCTGGGAAACAATGGTCCTATTCTGCGTCTCCTGATGTGCTTTCCTTACTAATTGAGAAGTTTTCCGGAATGACGACGGCTGAGTTTTTACAAAAAAGACTTTTTGATCCACTAGGAATGTCAGATACTGGTTACAATCTTACCGAAGAACAAGAAAGCCGTATGGCCACCCTGCATACTTACAATGAAGAGGGGAAACTGATCAAAGCGCCAAGACAAACACCTACTTCAGGAAATACCGTTTTCGCTGGTGCAAATGCCTTGTTCAGCACTGCTCCCGATTATGCCAAATTTGCACAAATGTTACTCAACGGCGGTGAATGGAATGGAAAACAATACCTCAGCCCAAAGACTATTGAAATCATGACTTTGGATCAGACAAATGGACTTTATAAAGCCCCTGGCCAAGGTTTTGGATTTGGATTTGGGGTGATGACAGATGTAGCTGATGCAAAATCATTAGGCTCTGCAGGTACCTACTATTGGAGTGGTGCTTATTGTACTTACTTCTTTATAGACCCAAAGGAGAACATGATTTCTATTATGATGACTCAAACTGCCCCTTTCAGCGGCTTCTACGATCAAAAAATGCGTCAAATAGTTTATCAGGCGATTGAGTAGAATTAGGAGGTGAGAGATTAAGAGATACGAGAACCAAGACTTGAGATAATAGAACAAAGAGTTAAGATCCTAGAAAACAATGCTTAGTATCAGAAATCAAGATTTTAGAACTTTGAAAGTTCTAAATCTTGATACTTGGCTTTAATCTCTTTTCTCAAGTCTCTAATATCTTCTCTTTTGTCTTCAATCTCCCCCGAAAGCTTTCGGGGTTCTTGTCACTTGATTGTACAGAATTTTGATACTTACATCTCAATACTAGCACTCCTTAAGGTATCCACTTATTCGCTCCGAAATTCGGCTTTCTCTTTTCCAAAAAAGCATTTCTACCCTCTTTGGCTTCCTCAGTACCATAGGCTAAACGAGTGGCCTCTCCTGCAAAAACCTGCTGACCCACCATTCCGTCATCTGTTAGGTTCATCGCAAATTTCAACATTTTGATTGAAGTTGGGGATTTAGTCAAAATTTCCTGTGCCCACTCATAGGCAGTTGACTCCAATTCAGCATGAGGGATTACGGCATTCACCATTCCCATTTCATAGGCTTCCTGCGCAGAATAGTTTCGTCCTAGAAAGAAAATTTCACGAGCCTTTTTCTGGCCTACCATTTTCGCCAAATATGCCGAGCCATAACCTCCATCGAAACTGGTTACATCTGCATCAGTCTGTTTGAAAATCGCATGCTCCTCACTTGCAAGTGTCAAGTCACAAACCACGTGAAGACTATGCCCACCTCCTACTGCCCAGCCCGGAACTACAGCAATCACCACTTTTGGCATAAAACGGATCAAGCGTTGGACTTCCAAGATATTCAACCGGTGATAGCCATCCTCCCCTACATACCCTTGATCGCCTCGAGCCTTTTGGTCACCGCCGGAGCAAAACGCCCAGCCACCATCTTTTTTGGAAGGTCCTTCTCCTGTGAGTAAAATCACTCCAATAGAAGTGTCTTCTTGGGCATTATAGAATGCATCATAGAGTTCTGAAGTGGTTTTTGGGCGAAAAGCATTTCTGATTTCTGGTCGATTGAAAGCTATTCGAGCAACTCCATTACATTTTTTATAGGTAA
>JBLGAM010000057.1:0-19941 GCA_047612305.1 Planctomycetota bacterium
GCATTGAAAATTATTCCCGGATTGGAATTTGAATTTACTCAGCCTATCGAGATGCGCTTCAACGAATTGATTACTGGAGTCAGAGCTGATTTGGCCATCAAAGTATTTGGAGAAGATTTGGATGTTTTACTTCAGACAGCACAAAAAATAGAAGCAGCTATTCAAGGAGTAGAAGGTGCCGCAGATATTATTGTGGAGAAAGTGGATGGCTTGCCACAAATGAAAATTGAATATGACCGTGCTAAAGTTGCTCGTTTTGGATTGAATATCGAGGACCTTAATCAAATTATTACGATGGGATTTGCGGGGCAAACTGCGGGTAGAGTATTTGAAGGTGAAAAGCAATTTGATCTGGTTGTCCGATTTGAAAAAGAATTCAGACAGGATATTTCTAATCTTGAAAACGTGGCAGTTCAATTACCTACGGGAGGATCTATACCGTTATCTGAATTGGCAACCATCTCCTATACTAAAGGGCCGTCAAAAATTTCGCGGGATAATACCCAACGTAGAATCGTAATTGGTGTAAACGTTCGAAACCGAGATTTACAGTCCGTGGTGGATGATATTCAGGCTATTGTAGCAAACAAAATTGATGTGCCTGAAGGTTACACTGTTAGCTATGGTGGGCAATTTGAAAATCTTCAACAGGCCCGAAGTCGCTTGATAATAGCAGTTCCGATCGCCTTATTCTTGATTTTTGTGCTCTTGTATTTTGCCTTTTCATCAGCTAAGGATGCGATAATGATTTATTCAGCGATTCCCCTTTCTGCTATTGGAGGTGTGTTTCTACTTTGGGCTCGAGATATGCCTTTTAGTATCTCTGCCGGTGTAGGATTTATTGCCTTGTTTGGGATCGCGGTGTTGAATGGTATAGTACTAATCGAACATTTTAAATCTATGGAATCCAAGTTTACCAATCTTAAAGAGCTTGTTTTGATTGGAGCCAAGGAGCGATTACGTCCAGTTTTACTGACTGCTTCTGCTGCGGCTTTGGGATTTCTACCAATGGCCATTTCCTCTTCTGCTGGTGCAGAGGTTCAACGGCCTTTGGCTACGGTAGTAGTCGGAGGTTTGTTCACGGCTACATTCTTGACGCTATTTGTTTTACCTGTGCTATACGTGCTTTTCAAAGAGAAAAAAGAGAAGAGTGGATTAAATTCAAAAGTGATGGCCACGTTGATTCTGCTCTTTTTTGCAGCTCCACTAATGGCACAAGAAGGTTCCACTCCTTTAACTCTGGAATCAGCGCTGGAGCTAGCTGAGTCAAGAAATCTTAGAATCAAAGCTGTAGATAAATCCACCGAGGTAGCAATGGCTAGACAAGGTTCGGGTTGGAATGTGGATAAAACTATTGTTTACTATGGTTTCGATAAAAATGACATCGCAGAAAACGGGGTTTACAACCGGGTTTGGGGAGTAAGTCAGCGTTTTGCATTCCCTTCTTTGTATGCTGCTCAGAAAAATGTGCTTCAAGACCAGGCATTAATTCGACAGCAAGAGTCAGAACTTGAGAAAATGAGGGTTCGAGGTGAAGTGAGTAAGGCTTTTTTGACGGTACAGTATTTTCAAAGCCTGAGTGATAATTATGATTTCTTGGACAGTCTTTATGCTGTTTTTGCCAATGCGGCAAGCAGAAGATTTGAAATCGGGGAAACAAACTATCTGGAAAAACTAACTGCAGCTGGAAAACTTCAGGAGATTAAACTCAAAAAATCCGAGGCAAATCAAAATTACAAAGTAGCCTTAGACCAACTCAAGCTTCAATTAAACTGGGAGGATGATTTGGAAGTAAGTCGAGCCAAGACTGATTTGAAATTGGATAACCAAGAAGACTGGAGTTCACATCCAGGCGTACAATATTATCAGGGTGTGGCTATTCAAGCAGCTCATCAGGTACAGGTTGAAAAACGAAAATTGCTTCCCGATATCTCAATTGATTTATTCCGTGGCACCAACCCAGGCCCCAATGCAGCAGTTTACCCTGGTTTTCAGACCGGCTTGGTAATTCCTTTGTTTTTTGGTTCCCATCGAGCCCAAATTAAATCTTTTCAATTGCAGCAAGACCAGATTTCGCTGGAATCAGAAAGCTACGAAAACAGGATTCGAAGTAACTACAGCCAATTGCAAACTCAATTAATCCAACAAGAGCAGGTCATCCGCTACTATGAAGATGAGGGGCGGCTACTTGCTGAGCAATTGATCCAACAAGCACAGCTATCCTATCAAGAGGGAGAAATTGATTTTCTCCAGTATGCACAGCTGCTGGAAAACTCTAGAAATATTACACTTCAATACCTGCAAAGCAGATACGAACACGAACTCATTATTTTGAAAATAAATTACCTGATCGACTGATGAAGACCAAAACACTTTCCTTCCGATTAACTCTTGTGCTTCTAGCCACGATTTTCACCTATTCTTGCGGTCAACAGTCATCCGAAATCGCTGGTATTGAAATAAGTAAAGCTTCTAGCGAAGAGGGAACAATTATGTTGACTTCGGATCAATTTAATTCGATGAATATGGCCTGGGGCAAAATGGACACCAGTCAATTTTCTGAGGAGATTACTGTTCAAGGTGCAGTTAGAGTGCCAGTGGAGAATATGCAAGAAGTGACGACTTTCTATGGAGGCTATGTAAGTGGGATGGAATTACTAGAAGGCCAGTCTGTCAAAAAAGGGGAGGTGCTATTTTACCTTGAAAATCCTGAATTCATCCTGCTGCAACAAAACTACCTAGAGACAAAAAGCCAATTGAACTACCTCAAAGCAGAATATGATCGACAAAAGACACTTTTTGGTGAGCAGATTGCTTCTCAAAAAAACTATTTGAAAGCAGAGGCAGATTACCAAAGTACAAGAGCAAAAGCAGAAAGCTTGAAGCGTCAATTGGGGTTGCTTCGAATCAATGCAGAAGAGCTCCAGCCTGAGTCAATTCGATCCAAAGTGCCTATATATTCTCCCATTGCGGGATTTGTGACAGCTATAAATGTTGTTCCTGGAGCTTATATACAGCCTAGAGATGTAGCGGTGAGCTTAATAAGTAAGGAGCATTTGCATATGGAATTGGTGGTCTTTGAAAAAGATGTATCACGTATTAAAAAAGGGCAAGTGGTAGAAGTTCACATTCCTGAGATTTCCTCAGAAACATTGATCGCAGAAGTATTTATGGTAGGGCAGTCAATCAATGAGGCTAGACAAATCAATGTGCACGCAGATTTGAAAGATGAATCGAAAGAATCTATGCTAGTACCAGGGATGTTTATCGAAGCAATAATCCATACTGATCCTCAAGAAAGCATGTCCATTCTACAAACGGCTGTGATCGAGTCTGAAGGCAAAAGCTATGTTTTGGTGCTAAGAGAAAAGAAAGAAAATGGGTTTTCCTTGGAGAAAATAGAAGTTCAGACTGGGAAATTGGTAAATGGAAAAATTGCGATTTTGGCAGGTTCCAAGCTTTCGGCAACCGATCAAATATTGATAAAGGGTGGATTTAATCTTCTGTGATCTATTTAAAGCGTTTTTTTAAAAAATGGGTCTATTGATTAAAAGCTAATTTGACTTATATGCATTCATATTTGAGCTGGATTAAACTCCCCTTTAGAAAGTCGGCGTGCGGATCAATTAAAGAAAATCAATAGGTATTACTCTGAATAAAAGATTTTGGAATTCAGCAGGGAAGTAGGATGTTATGCTTTCTTAGTATGGTTATACGGAATTCTGCCAGTAACCTTATTTTCTTTGCTTTACTAGACGGGTGATAGGTGTCCGATGACCGATGTCAAACTCAGCTTTAAACCTCATTTGTTAAATGCTCAATGCCCTTACTGGCAAAGTAGTGTATATTCATATTTCTTAATTTTTTGAATTCTTATCTTCCTCGAAACAAAATCTTCTTGAAGAAGCTAGCTACCGTTTTATATTTTGGAAATCACTGATCAACAACTCTTAGAATTACTTGCTAAAGGGAATGAGCTGGCATTCAAGCAGCTCTATGATCGGTATTCGGCTAAAGTTTATAACACTTTGCTCAGCTATACCAAAAATGCTGAAGATGCGGAGGAACTACTCCAAGATGTTTTCCTGACTATTTATAATTCTGCAGCTTCTTACCGATCGGAATCCAAAGTCAGTACCTGGGTCTACAGAGTTTCTGTAAATAAATCACTTGATTTTCTTCGTAAAAAAAATAGCCAAAAGCGATTTGGGATTTTCAGTTCACTCTACCGAAAAGACTCGGTAGAGATCCTATATGAATCCGTGGATTTTGCGCACCCAGGAGTCAAATTGGAAAATCAGGAGGATGCAAAATTGCTTTTTAAGGTAATCGATGGATTGTCTGAAAATCAAAAAACTGCTTTTATTTTAACCCAGATTGAGGACCTCCCGCAGCAGGAAGTTGCAGAAATCATGAAGATCACACGCAAAGCGGTGGAGTCTTTGGTTCAACGTTCAAAAGCTAACCTCAAAAAAAATTTAGCAAATCAATATCCTGACCGAGGGATTTAAATAAAATTAACGTCTTAATGAAAATGGACAACCGGATAGATAAAGTATTAGCAAGTATCGAAGGTATAGAACGAGCGCAAGCGCCTGCTGGAGCTTTTGATAAAATCCAACAAAAAATTCTTGCTCAAAAAATTGAAGAGCGTAAACTGAATCCATTGCAATGGCTTGGCGCTGCAGCGGCTATTGCTTTGATAGTGGTGGGGAATTTTATCTTCATCACTTCGTACCAAAATCAAGAAGCCGAATTACCCCAATCTAAGATCTATTCAGAATTGATCTCCGATTTTAATATCTACGCTGATGAAAACTAATACCTTTTTGAAAATCGCAGTTTTGATCATGGTCTTGATTAATGTCGTATTAATTGGATTTATGATTGTGGGGCCTAAAATGCCTCCAAGGGGGAAGCAGGATGATTTGAAAGAAATTATTTCAGAAAAGCTAAACTTAAACGAGGAACAGCGCGCGAGCTATTTTCAATTGGCCAAAAGTCATAACGAAGCCATGTCTCAGGTTAATCAAAAACAGAAACCCATGATTCGGGAATATTTTAATTACTTGAAATTGGAAGCCAAAGATCCAGCAATGCAAGATTCATTACTTGAATTGATCAATCAATTGGATCAAGACAAGCTAACGCTGACATATTCCCATTTTGAAGAATTGAAGAAAATCTGTGATCCAGATCAAGTGGTTATTTTTGAAAAGATTATGGATGAGATATTTCAAGTATTAGTTGGAGGTCAAAAAAAATCTCTGCCACCTCCGAGGGATTAATTTTCCTTTCGCGTCAAAAGAAGAAACTAAACTACTTCATGATGCGACTACTGAAAACCACATTGCTACCACTCCTAATTATAGGAGGCATTTGTATCTCTTGCGGAAACGGGGATGATACTATAGATCCAACGGTGACGCTGACTGAATTGCCAGCTGCATTTGCAGCATTTAATAAGGATATGACTATCCTAATCGATGGGAATGAAATAGTCATTACGACAAACGGACTTCCTAATCACGCCTCTCCATATTGGTCAAATACAACAGCCCGAACTACTACTGGTCCTAACGGCGGGAGTATGACTACTTCTGCAGCTGCATCCAATCATCCTTTATTCGTCGCACCGACAATAACTGGCTATGCCATGATGGCTCCAGGAAACATCGATGATTTTAAGGGCTCTTACACACTTCGAATACCTACTTTTCCTGTGAAAGCTGCCTCATCTTCAGCAACTGGTCTAGGTTCTATCGGTTTGGCAGTGAGCGGCGCCACCATTTACAATGATGAGGAAGGGCCAAACGTGCCTTTGGATGGAGCCATAGGTTCTTTGGACTATGTCGGTGCGCATACCGGACCACAGAGTTATCACTACCATTTGGAGCCCGTAGCTTGGTCGAAGGACGACGATAATCTGATCGGAATCATTGCTGATGGATTCTTTCTTTATGGAAGAAAATGCACCTCAAGCGGAACTTACCCTGTGGATTTGGATGCCTCTGGCGGACATACTTCCAAAACCAAATACAACACAACTTCGGAGGAGTATCACTACCATATTCAGGATGAATTGTACTTGAGTAAGTATTACATCTTATTTCCTGGTAACTATCAAGGAACTCCAAATGCCGTTAATTAACCTTTATCTCTTTATCTCAGTGTTAATCGGGCTCTTTAATGCTCCCAATTCTTTGGAAGTTGGCTTGATCGAAAATCCATCCGCAATCATTGAGCTGGAGGAAAGCCTTTTGACTCTCCATGCAGGAGAAGGCTTGGTTTATTTCGCTGCTATTCCATTCTCAGGTACGAGTGTGGAGCGTTATGCAACTGGAGATGTTTTTGAAAAAATCCAGTACCTGAAGGGAAAAAAGTATGGCAAAAATCAAAAATGGTTTGAATCAGGTGCATTAGGTTATGAGGCTCAATACTTTGAAAATAAACTTCATGGAAAATCAAGCTCCTGGTGGTCAAATGGAAATATTCGCTCGGAAAGCAACTTTGATCTTGGAAAAGCACAAGGGATCCAATTGCAATGGTACAGCTCAGGGGTAAAATTTAAAGAATCAAATCTCAACCAAGGTCTTGAGGAGGGAATGCAACGTGCTTGGAGGGAGAATGGAAAAATCTATATCAACTATGAAGCAAAGAATGGTCGAATTTTCGGATTGAAACGATCCAACCTCTGCTTTGAATTAGAAGATGAAACTGTCATAAGAGATGAAAAAGTATCTAGCTAGTCTTGCCATTCTTCTTTCTGCGAGTTGTGCAGAAAATGCAGTGGAACAATCAACCGAGTCGGACACTCGTGTGGAAAGCTTGCCTTATTATCAATCAGCAGATTTTACACCGGTTTGGTTTGAGAACCCAGATTCAGTTCCAGTCGATTTTCACCGTATTCCTGACTTCAGTTTCACAAACCAATTGGGCCAGACTATTTCACAAGAAGATATGGAAGACCAAATCTTTGTAGTGGATTTTTTCTTTACCACTTGTCCGGGGATCTGCCCTAAGATGACAGGGAATATGAAATTGGTGCAGAATGCCTTTGCTGAAGATACTCAGGTAAGTTTGCTATCACACTCAGTTACACCGGGTTTTGATGAAGTGAAAGTCTTAGCCGAATATGCGGATCGATATGAGGTGATCGCAGGGAAATGGCATTTACTTACTGGCGAGCGGGAAAAGATCTACGACTTGGCCCGAAACTATTACTTCGTCGAGGAGGATATGGGATTATTGAAGTCGCCGGATGAATTTCTGCATACCGAGAATTTCATCCTGATCGATCAAAACAAACACCTTAGAGGAATCTACAATGGGTTGAATACCAATTCTATCAATCAATTAATCGCTGATATTAAATCACTTCAAAATAAATAATCAAATAAAAATTATGAAAAAGCTAGTATTAATTTGTTTCCTGATGGGTTTGGTAATTTTTGGATTTTCTGAAGGCCAGAGCCAACAACGGCCTGAAAGACCTTCAGTAGAAGAAATGATCAAAAAAGCGAAAGCAGAACTAGGGCTCTCTGATGCTCAAGTGAATTCTTGGCAAGAGATTCATAAAAAATATGGGAAACCAGCAGGTGACCGAACGAAAATGGAAGAATCCAGATTGGAGATGGTCAAAGAACTGGAAGCAACTTTAACGGCGGAGCAGAAAGAGAAATTCCGGAAAATGCGTCCGAATCAAGGTCCACCTCGGAAGGGTGGAGGGCAATCCAATTAAACTAGTGGGATTTAAAAAAGTCTAAAAGTTAATCAAAATCTAAAATTGCCATGAGTTTAAACTCCAAAACGCTTTTTGTTTCAAGTTTACTTTTATTTGGTTTTGGTTGTAAGGAGGATAGTATTCCAATGAATCCCGAATCAGATCCACCAAATATTTTAGTGATAATAGCGGATGATATGGGTTGGGATGCTTTTGGGAATTATCCTGGGACCAATGGGGTAAAAGCGAAAACTCCCGTGATCGATTCCCTAGCGCAAGTGGGCGTTACCTTCTATAATTTCTGGGTTAATCCGACCTGCTCACCCACTCGGGCAAATTTATTAACCGGAAAATACAGCTTTCGAACTGCAATAGGATCGGCCTTAGGAGGAAATAGCGTGGGATTAAAATCTTCGGAAATTTTACTTCAACAATACATCGCAAATCAAAGTCCAAATAACTATGCCTCAGCTTTAATCGGAAAGTGGCATTTGGGCTCAAGTGTAGGATTAACTGCCCCGGAACAGTTTGGGATTGGATATTTTTCGGGGATATTTCAAGGAACAGTTGCTGACTATTACAACTGGACCAGAACTTCGAATGGCATTCAAACTCAAGTGACAAATTATGCCACGAGTTATTTCGTGGATCAATCTATTTCTTGGATTCAAAAGCAAGACCAACCTTGGTTTCTCTGGCTAGCTTTTAATGCACCACATACCCCATTCCATCTTCCTCCTATTGGATTGATCAGTAATAAATCACTTCCGGTAGACCAGGCTTCAATAAATTCTAATCGCTTGATTTATTATTTGGCTGCTATTGAGGCTATGGATACTGAAATTGGGAGACTTTTTTCCAGTTTCACGGAGGAAGAACGTAGAAAAACTATTGTAATCTTTTTGGGAGATAATGGTACAGGGGTTCAAGTAGCCCAATTGCCTTATTCTTCTACTAAATCTAAAGAGTCACTTTTTCAAGGTGGCATCAATGTCCCACTAATCATTAGTGGAGCTTCTAATTCGAGGAAGAATGAAATAGACCTGTCATTAGTCAATGGAACAGATCTCTATGCCACCATTGCAGCATTTTCTGGAGTGGAGGTATCTGCAATTAATGATTCGTATTCCTTGATTCCCTTATTAAAAGGAGAAGGCTCCTTTCCGAGAAAAATTGCTTACAGTGAGCAATTTGGCTCTGACTTGCCATCTGAGGGATGGGCTATCCGAAATCAACGATATAAGTTAATTCAACTTAATAATGGGGTTTCCTATCTTTTCGATCTGATTTCAGATCCATTTGAAAATATCGACTTATTAGCAAAACCACTTACCACAGAAGAATTACAAGCAGTTCAAGAACTACGTCTTGAAAAAGAAAAATTAAACTAAACACTCGTAATATTTTCGACCTAATTATTTATGAAAAAGATGATTTATTCCAGCCTTCACTTCTTTTGTTTACTTGCCTTTGGGTTAGTCTCCTGTTCGGATGAGGGGACTGCCGATCCAATTGCTACTTCCTCAGAAGTGCCAGAGATTTATTTGAAAATCTATGGCGCTACAAGTATTACTTCTGATGGGACTTTTGTTACCATCAAAACAACCGGTGTACCGGATCACAAAAGCATTTATTATGCTTCAAATTCACCGCTCTATGAAAATTTTTCAGGGACTACATTTGGAGGCAATAATTTCCAGAAGAATCCTAATATGATTCAGACGTTCTCTTATTCGTTTAAGATTCCATTGAACCCAAGTAAAGCTTCCAGCGTATCGGCAACTCCGTTGGGTGCAATCGGGGTGTCCTTAAATGGGGTTCCCTTTTACAACCAATATGCAGGCCCCAACCAGCCTTTGACCAATGAAGTAGGGAGCTTTGATCAATATTATGGACATCCACAGATGGCAGGAGCCTATCATTACCATGTGGAGCCAATTTATCTTACACAGGTAAAAGCCTCTAAATCAGCACTCGTGGGCTTTCTTTTGGATGGATTCCCGGTTTATGGTCCAGAGGAAAATGGAAAAGCTATAGACGAAAGCACCTTAGATGCTTATCATGGGCATCTGTCTGTAACTGCAGATTATCCCAATGGGATTTATCACTATCACGTAACCAACAAAGATCCTTACATCAATGGAAGTGGCTTTTATGGAACTGCGGGCACTGTTTCTCAGTAGTTGGGTTTTCTTGATCGTTAGTTGTGGGAGATCGGAAATTGCTGATTTGGGTCAGGCCTTTCCCGAAAATGACGATCGGATCAGCACTTCCAATGGGATAGTTTTTCGGGAGGAAGTTCTATTTTCTGGAAGACTTTTTGGTCTGTACGAAGGCGGTACCGATACTGCCTTTGTTTCAGGATATCAAAAAGGGTTACTGCATGGTGAGCAAATTCAGTTTTGGGAAAATGGCGAACTCAAAGAGAAACGCTTTTATAAATCTGGAGAAAAATATGGGATTTATGATTCATGGTGGCCGAATGGGCAAAAACAGTTCACGTACTTCTTCAAAAATGGAGAATACGAGGGAGAACTGAAAGAGTGGAATAGGCAAGGAATGCTAAGTAGAATCATGAATTATGAGAAAGGTCATGAGACCGGTGTCCAAAAATGGTGGTATGAGTCTGGGGAAATCAAAGCGAATTATGTCATTAAAAATGGAAGAAGGTATGGTTTATTGGGAACAAAAAATTGCACAAATGTCTCGGATAGCGTTTTCGTTACTAATTAATCTAGCGGTAGTGGGGCTTCAATTTTCTTGCAATCAAAAAAAGGAAGTTGATACCTTACCTTTCTACAATACGCCTGATTTCGATCCGATTTTCATTTCAATAGTAGGCCAAGAAAATGAAATTATCGATCATCAGATCGCTGATTTTTCTTTGACCGATCAGTTAGGGGGAACTATAAGTCAAACTTCCATTGATGATAAAATCCATATTGCAAATTTCATGTTTACGAGTTGTGGAAGTATTTGTCCAGTGATGACCAATCAATTGAAAGTGATCGAGGAAAAATTCAGATCAAATCCTAATTTTTTAATTCTCTCTTATAGTGTAACTCCTTGGATTGATGATGTCGCCAAACTGAAAGAGTATGCGATAAATAATGATATAAAAGGATCGAATTGGCATTTTCTCACGGGCAGTAAAAGTGAAATTTACACCCTTGCCCGTCAGTCTTACTTTGCAGAAGAGGATCTTGGCTTTACCAAAGACAGTACTGAATTTTTACATACAGAGCATGTTCTTTTAGTGGATCAATCCAAACGAATTCGAGGAATCTATAATGGCACACTACGTTTGGATATCGAGCAATTAGCTGATGACATCCAAGTTTTGTTAGATGAAATCAAAAAGCAGGCTCTTGATTCTTGATTTTCAAAAGATTTTGAATAAAAGAAACCTCTAATTTCATTGGGAGTCCTTCTTGGTTCCAATAGCTTTGTTACTTTTGAAATCATGAAGCCAAGTCTAATCCTGTTTTTCTATCTCCAATTAATTCTTGCCTGCCAAGTTTCTTTTGCTCAGAATGTCTATCGTAACGAGATGGGCGGGATTATTACCAAGGACCAATACGAGGATAAAATATTGAATGGGCCCTATTTCGGTGTACCGGGAAATAATCCGAATGAACAAGTTTTGATTCATCGGATGCCTTTTGGAAAGGTGGGTAATCCCGAAATTTTTTACAAAGCACTAGACTTGGAAGAAGTATTGAATGAAGGGAAACCAATCGTAGTGATATTTTATCCCGGAAAAGATGAATGCAATTCAACTGGGTTGGTCGCTACGAATAAAAAACTTCGTAGGAAAAATCATGAATGGCTAGTTAAAAACGTAAACTCTAAGGATGGTTATGGGCCAGTTTATCTTTACAAAAACCCCTCAGGATTAAATAAGTACCAAGGAATCATGACTCATATTCCTGATCCCGGTCGACTATTTGAACAAACTTTTTTCAAATTCCAATATCCCTGTGGAAGTTTTGTAGTGATGGATCCCTCAGGGAATTACCATGCGATTTTGGGAGAGTATCCAAATTCTCAGATTATAGAAGCGTTGAAAAAGTTAGAAAAAGTCAAATGAGAAAGACCTATCAAATCCTAAAAACTGAGATCAATGATTTGCCAGAGTTGCTTGATGTGGCCCGCAAAGCATTTTTACAAGCTTTTACAGCTAAAAATAAGCTTGAAAATGTAAATGCATATTTAGAGGAGGCGTTTACCCTGGACCAATTCAAAATTGAATTCCAAAACTCAGCTTCTACTTTTTCTAAATTAGTAAAAGGAGACGAAATCATAGGGTATATAAAAGTTAATTTCTGCCCAGTGCAATCTGATGTTCACGATCCTGATAGCTTGGAAATCGCTAGACTTTATCTGTTGGATGAATTTACCGGGTTGGGTTTAGGGAAATTGCTTTTGGAACATGCCATAGATTTTGCGAAGCAAAACCAGAAGAAATACATTTGGCTTGGGGTGTGGGAGCATAATCTCCGTGCGATAAACTTCTATGAACGTAACGGTTTCAAGAAATTCAGCTCTCATCCTTTTCCTTTTGGGGATGAAATCCAGACGGACTGGTTGATGAAGAGGAGCTTTGATCCGATATTTAACATTGGAAATTAGACGGTTAAAGATTCGCTGCATAAAATGGCTTGTTCAAAATCAAGATAGTTGATTTTAAACCTTTTCATGTGCTATTCATTTTAAGGTTTAGTATTTGTGAACTTATTTTTTTAACCATTTCTTAAAGGTAAGGAAACATTTTATGCCATGTGAATAGATGAATAGTTTCTATACTTCTCAAATTCAGCATTTTATATTTTTTTTACATGGCTTAATTTAGAATTAATTAACTTTTTGATAATTCTGATTTAATCACTAGAAGTTTTGTGATGTATAGTTTTGGTAAAATTATTAACCAAAAAAAATTAACTATTTAAAACATCTACAGAGAAATGACTGCTAACAAAAGCATTTGGCAATGGATTGCAACAGCTTGCCTGTTGTTTACCATAAATTTTTCGTTTGCCCAGGAGGCCCTGATCAGCGGAAAAGTGAGTGATGCAAACAATGAGCCTCTGCCGGGGGCAACTGTTTTGGTGAAAGGATTAAATCGTGGAACGATTACGGAAGTGGACGGAACCTACTCTATTTCAGCAGCACCCGATGAGGTGTTGGTTTTTTCCTTTGTGGGTTTTGAAAATATTGAACGTACAGTTGGAAATCAAACTATCATAAATGTGGCTTTGACTGAAGGTCTGGCACTTTCTGAGGTAGTTGTAACCGCTCTAGGAGTAGAGCGTGAGACCAAAGCTCTTGGATACGCTGTTCAGGCTGTTGATGGAAGCAGATTTACTGAGGCTAGAGAGACAAATGTGATCAATTCACTAAGTGGTCGAGTAGCTGGAGTACAAGTCACAAATGGTTCCAGTGGAATCGGCGGATCTACTCGGGTGACTATCCGAGGAGAATCTTCTTTGAATATTAATGCAAATCAGCCATTATTTGTGGTGGATGGCGTGCCGATTTCAAATAACGTGGTAGGCTCTTCAGGATCAAGAAACCAAGAAGTTGATTATGGTAATTCGGCGGGAGAAATTAACCCTGATGATATCGCATCCATGACGGTTTTGAAAGGACCTGCAGCTGCGGCCTTGTATGGATCAAGGGCTGCGAACGGTGCGATTTTGATCACCACTAAATCTGGAAAAAACAGACAAGGGTTAGGAGTGGTAATCAATTCCAACACGACTTTTGATAATGCACTGGTTTTGCCTCAGTGGCAAAACACCTATGGTCAGGGTAACAATGGTCAATTTGAATTTGTCAACGGCGCTGGATCTGGTATTGCGGATGGTGTGGACGAAAGTTGGGGTCCAAGATTAGATGCAGGTCTTTCTATTCCACAATTTGACTCGCCAAGATCTGTCCCAGGTTTTCGTGGTGGAGATTTGAATGCTCCTGCCGGAAGCACTATACAAGCTACACCTTGGGTTTCTCAACCTAACAACATCAATAATTTCTTTCAAACGGGCGTCACTCTAAATAATAGTGTAGCTATCTCAGGCGGAAATGAAAAGTCTAATATTAGGATTTCTTGGACCAATTTGGATCAGAAAGGAATCGTTCCGAATACAGACTTGAAGCGAAATACGATCTCTTTCCGTGGAGGAACCAAAGTGACGGATAAGTTGACCGTAAACTCTTCGTTTAATTTTCAGCGAACTAATAGCGGTAACCGACCAAATATCAGCTATGGTACAGAAAATCTAATGTACCTCTGGATTTGGTATGGCAGACAAATCAATACGGCTAATCTTCGAGATTATTGGATGCCGGGTTTGGAAGGAGTGCAGCAGTATAATTATAACTACAACTATCACGATAACCCGTATTTCAATGTTTTTGAAAATACAAACGGACAAGAGAAAGATCGGATTTTTGGAAATTTATCTTTGAATTATAAGTTCACTCCAAAGTTGAGCTTAATGCTCCGAACTGGACTTGATACTTACAATGAACTTCGTGATCGCAAGCGTGCATTCAGTACACAGCGTTTTCCAAAGGGAAATTACAGAGAGGATGACATTTCTTTCAGTGAGCAAAACTCTGATTTCCTCTTGACCTATTCTGAAACAACCAAGCCAGTGTGGTCCTACTCCCTCGCTCTTGGTGGCAACTCTATGGTGCAGGAAAACAGATATGTGCAGACTGTAGCGCCCCAATTGTTGATCCCTGGGATTTATAACTTCACTAATACTGCTGTAAATCTTCAAGTCAACCAATTCACTTCCGAGAAGCGAATCAATTCCTTTTATGGCTTTAGTCAGATAGGCTACAAAAACATCTTGTTCCTTGATGTTACTGGCCGTAATGACTGGTCAAGTACGCTACCTGCAAATAACAATAGCTATTTCTATCCTTCTGCTACGCTTAGTGCAGTGATTTCAGATATGATCACGCTACCATCTGCTATTTCATTTATGAAAGTTCGTGCAGCCTATGCTGAAGTGGGAAATGATACAGATCCTTATAGTCTTTCCAATGTCTATAATTCTCAAGTAGCATGGGGAGCGATCCAGGCGAAATCGGAATCCAGTCGATTATCAAATGCAGATCTGAAGCCCGAGCGGACAGGAGCTTTCGAAGTTGGAACGGATATCAGATTCAATCAAGGAAGAATCGGACTGGATTTCACTTATTTCGATAACAGGACCAGAAACCAAATTATTCCAATTGAATTGGATATTGCTACAGGCTACGCTTCTCGAATTATCAACGCAGGTGAGATTCAAAATCAAGGAATTGAAATTGTATTGAATGCTAAGCCGATCCAGAATAAGAATGGATTGAATTGGGACTTCATCGCGAATTTTACCCGAACTCGTGGAAAAGTACTTGAATTGACAGAAGGGCTAGATGCCTATACACTTACTGACCGCAATGGTGCAATCATCCAAGCAAGAGTAGGGGAGCGAATGGGGAATATCTATGGAGTTGGTTTTGAGCGAGTGGAAGATCCCAACTCAGAATTCTTCGGACAGATCGTTCACAATTCTACAGGTACTCCTTTGAGAGATCCTGAGCTAAAACTTCAAGGAAATTACAGCCCTGATTGGATGCTGGGTTTGCAAAATAACTTTACCTACAAAGGTATTTCCCTTGGATTCTTATTTGATTTCCGATATGGAGGAATAGTCGTTTCTCGTACCAAAACAATCGGAAGTACTTCAGGACAATTGGCAGAAACAATCTACGGACGTGAAAACGGCTATGACTTGAGTGTAGAAGGAAATGGTATTATTAGCCCCGGTGTGGTGAAAAACTCTGACGGTTCATATAGTCCAAATACAGTTAAAATTACTTCCCGTAACTGGCATAATAGATATTATGAGCGAAACAATGTGGAAGCAGCAAAATACGATGCGACCTATTTGAAATTGAGAGAAGTAACGATCGGTTACACAATTCCTAAAACTGTCTTTGGAAATATGCCTATTCAAGATGTGCGGGTATCCCTTGTCGGTAGAAATCTTGCCCTTTGGACCGAGAATCCTCACTTTGATCCAGAGACCTTGTCTATGTCTGGTGGGACACTTCAGCCTGGAATCGAAAATATGGCATTCCCTTCCAGCAGAAGCATTGGATTTAATGTAAATGTTAAATTTTGATCGGTTTAAAAACTAATTCTAAACGAAAGACAAAATGAAATTCAATAGAAAATATATAGCAGGATTAAGCTTAGCAACCTTTTTTGCGCTGAGCTCCTGTGACAAAGATTTCGAAGAAATCAATATGAATCCCAATAGTCCGGAAGTGGTTTCTTCTGACTTGCTTCTCCCAAACGTGATGCGAAGCACTACGAACGAAATCGCCGGTAATGCTTGGGGAATTGGTAATGTGGTCATGCAGTACTCTGCTAAGATCCAGTTTACCAACGAGGATCGATATAACTGGGGACCGGAAGGAGATCCGTACAATAATTTTTACAATTCGATTCGTGACTTGAATAATGTGATCGAGATCTCAGCTGCGGCTCAGCAAAACAATTATGTGGGAATAGCTAAAGTCATGAAAGCACATTTGTACTCTTTTATGTCCGATGCGTATGGCGATTTGCCATTCTCCGAGGCAAATAAGGCAAAAGACGGGGTGAATTATCCGATTTTTGATACTCAAGAAGCAATTTATGCTGGAATATTGAAAGATTTGACTGAGGCAAATGCGCTTTTGGGAACTACTTCTGAACAAGTGCAGGGTGATATCTTCTTTGATGGGGATATTATGAGATGGAAAAAGTTTGCGAATTCGCTTCGGCTCCGTGTGTTGATGAGATTATCTGATAGACAAGATCCTTCGGCGGCGATGCAAGCAATTCTTTCCAATCCTTCTCAAAGTCCAATTTTCACCGGAAATGAAGATCAAGCTGTATTGCAATATTTGGGAGATGTACCTAATCAGCATCCGCTTTATACGACTAGATCAGGTTCATTTGATGAGTATCGATTGAGTGAAAATATGGAAAACAAACTCAAAATGCTCAGTGATCCTCGTTTGTACGCTTATGCACAACCAACTAATGCTTCAGGCGCTGGAGTAATTGGTACTCCAAACGATTATCAGGGTGTGCCAAACGGACTTGCGGATGAAGAAGCGTTGCAATATTCTCCTTCAGGTGACCCTGCATTAGGAGGATCAAATCACATTTCCCGAATAGGATTGTTATGGTCTTGCTCAGCATGCACTTCCTTGGCAAATCCAACTGGCTATCAAGCTACCTTGATGAGCTACGCAGAATTGCAGTTTATTTTAGCAGAGGCGCGTGAGCGTGGATTTATTTCCTCTGGTACTGCTGCTGACTATTATAGAAATGGGATTGCGGCTTCTATGAGTTACTACAAAGAGCGCTACGAAATGGTTAATCTTCCACAAATCGCAGAAAAATTAATAATGACTGATGCGTATTTTGCGCAGCCAGAAGTAGCCTTCACTGGTACTAAAGATCAAAAGCTTGCAAAAATAGGGACACAAAAATGGCTTTCCCTTTTCTTCACAGGTTTGGAGGGATGGTACGATTGGAGAAGAACAGGTTATCCAAACATCAAACCTGGACCTGCTGCCTTTATCAATACTGTGCCGGTGAGATACATGTATCCATCCAGCATTCAGGCGTTAAACGGGGAGAATTATACGCAGGTGATCCAAAGACAAGGTCCGGATGCAATTACCACTCGGGTTTGGTGGGACGTGAAGTAGGGAGAGGAGGATTGGAGCTTTGGAAGATTAATTTCAGAAAGCTGAAGTCTGAAGTCTGAAACAAAATCCAAAAACCGTAAATTGAAATAAATAAATGTTAATCCGCTTCCATACAGGAAGCGGATTTTTTAAAATTCTTGAAACACTATGAAAAAAAGTATTTATGCCCTTTTTGTCCTTTCCAGCATCCTCGTTGGATCTGCTCAAGCACAAGAATACAAAACTGAAAATATCGTGCTTATTACCTTGGACGGTCTGCGTTGGCAGGAGCTTTTCAAAGGCGCTGACTCCCTAATGGTCAATGATACGGGGATGATCGAGACTCCCAATTCACTTTTGGCAGATTATTGGTCTACTGACCCCATCAAACGAAGAGAAATGTTGTTTCCGTTCTTCTGGAATACTATTGCTAATGAAGGTCAAATCTATGGTAATCGTGCCTATGGCAATTTGGTAGACAATCAAAATAAAATGTGGTTTTCCTACCCAGGGTACAATGAGGTTTTGAGCGGATTTGCCGATGATTCACGAATTACTAGCAATGATAAAAACAACAATCAAAACGTCACTTTCCTTGAACACCTTAACCTGATGCCGGATTACAAAGGCAAAGTAATGGCCTTTGGATCTTGGGACGTATTTCCTTACATCATCAATGCTGAGCGAAGTGGGATTCCTGTGAATGCAGGTTTTGGAAAAGCAACTGGTGAGAATCTTACTGAAAAAGAGCTGCTTCTCAATAGCATGCAAGATGAGATTCGTGGTCCATGGGCTGGAGTGAGATTAGATCCATTTACACATCACTATGCGATGGAAGCACTCAAAACAAAAAAGCCTAAGGTCCTTTATATCTCTTACGGAGAGACAGATGATTGGGCGCATGGGAATAAATACGATCAATACATTTGGTCTGCCAAACAAACAGATGCTTACATCAAAGAAATCTGGGAATACCTCCAGTCTGATCCCCAATACAAGGGCAAAACCACGATGATCATTACTGTCGACCATGGACGAGGCGTGACCAAAACTTCCTGGAGAAGTCATGGTTCATCTGTACCTGAAGCTGGTCAAATCTGGATGATGGCGATGGGACCAGATACACCTGCCTCGGGAGAAATGAAGATCAATGGGCAATGGCAATCTGCGATGGTTGCTCGGACGATATTCAAACTTTTGGGAAAAGAATATCCTGATCAAAAGGCGGCTCCTGCTATACAGGAGATGATCAAGTGAAAACCTATATTAAATTTTGGTATTTAAATTCTCTCAGAGATGATTCCAAATGTGATTGAAAAAGCTTCTCCGACCTTTGGAGAGGCTTTTTTTTCGGATCATTCGGCTATTAAGTCTTATATTTTCATTGATTACGAGGAAGGAAATAAGGTGTTGATCAATTCCTTTTGAGTAAATGTGGGGAAGGCCTATTTATTTGGATAAAACCGGGGTTAGCATTTTTTCAAGAAAGTATAAAACGGATTTATAAAGGATGGTATTTGGCTAATTCCAGATACGGTGCTATCCTATGAGTAAAAAGACCATGTTCTGGGAATTTGAATCTACTTTTTAAAATTATCCTCCAAGAACTTCCAAGGCCATCTCTCTGTAACTAGTCAAATCAGGAACAGGAACATGTTCTTCTTTTGCTGCTTCATCCCAACTTCGCATCTTCAAAGAGACTTCGAACAGCGGATCTTTTTCAAAATCTTCTGCTTCTTCTGCATTCATTGGACCGCCTTGATATCCTAATGTTTGTAAACTTGCTTCAGAGAGCTTATTAAGATATGCGGGGTCTTTGAATGTCAGGTAGCGCTTAGCCTGAACATGATTTTCAACTAATTTGGCTACTCGCTCAGGGAAGCCCATTTCTCTAATGAAATCCGCTCCTATCTGCTCATGTCGCTTGACTCCAAATCCCCCCATGGATTCCATTTCCTTTTCCTTCGCAAGCAAATGACCGATGTCATGAAAAAATGCAGCTAAGATGACCTCGCTATCATATCCTTCGTGCTGCGCCATTTGGGCGGATTGTGCCATGTGTTCGATTTGGGATACAGGTTCTCCAATGTAATCGGCCGACCCAAACCGTACATAAAGGCCAATGACCTGATCTATTCTGTTGACAATCTCTGAATTCTTCATTTAACAAAAGTTTATAAATACTAAATAAGTGAAATCAATTCAAAAATTGAATTATGCTATGTGAAGTTTGTGTGAATTTCATGAAACTAGCTTCAAAGCATAAATAAACCTCATTAATTGCTAATTGGGCTTGTGTTTATTGTTTTGTGATCGATTTGCTTCATATTTTTTTAACAAATGGATAACCTTCGGTTTTCATATATCCTTTTTCAGAAGTTTATTTTTGCTAAACAACTTAATTATTTGGGTTTGCCCTTTAAGAGGATTTGAAAGCCTGACTTCCATTTTTTTATCGAGCTAATCCAAGATCA